>JALOPW010000021.1 GCA_025453675.1 Methanolinea sp. | reverse complement strand
TATAAAGAAAGGACAGAAGAGATCATATCCCGTATCATCAGGGATCTCGCCTAGGAGGAATCTGGATGGACGACATGCATTCACAAGGAGGATCGCTCCTTATCGAGAGGGTCATGGTGGGAGGGAGGCTCCAGGATATTTTCATCGATGAGGCCGGGACCATCGCCTCCGTGGGCGAGGGGATTGCCCGAACCTGCCGCGGGGAGGCGGATGCCTGTATCGACGGAGATGGAGACCTGGCGCTCCCGGGACTGGTGAACACCCATACACATGCTGCCATGACCCTGCTGAGGGGCTATGCGGATGATATGCCCCTGCAGGAGTGGCTGACCCAGAAGATCTGGCCGCTCGAGGCCCACCTGACAGGGGAGGAGGTCTACTGGGGCACGAAACTGGCCTGCCTCGAGATGATCAGGTCAGGTACCGTGGCCTTCAATGACATGTACTTCTTCATGGAGGATGCCGCGAAAGCGGTGGATGAAATGGGGCTCTGTGCGGTCCTCTCCTACGGCTTCATCGACCTCTTCTCAGACGAGAAGCGGGAGGCAGAGTGCAGGGCCACCGAGCGCGTGGTCTCCTCGATCCAGGCCATGCAGAACCCCCGGATCAGGGCAGCCGTCGGGCCCCATGCAGTCTACACCGTCTCGCAAGAGGGATTGCGGTGGCTCTCCGGGTTTGCAGGGGAGAAGAAGATAGGGATCCATGTCCATTTGAGCGAGACCGAGAAGGAGGTGCAGGATGCCGTATCCCAGTGGAAAAAGCGCCCGGTGACCATCCTCGACGAATGCGGCATCCTGACGCCCCGGACCGTCGCGGCCCACTGCTGCTGGCTTGACAATGACGAGTGCCGCCTCCTGGCTCAGCGGGGCGTGCATGTCTCCCATAACCCGGCGAGCAACATGAAACTTGCCACCGGCAGGGCCATGCCCTACCACTGGCTGAAGGAAGCGGGTGCATCTGTAACCCTCGGAACCGACGGGTGTGCCTCCAACAACAACCTGGATCTCTTCGAGGAGATGAAGACCGCGGCACTCCTCCAGAAGTATGCCTGGAACTCCCAGACCCTCCTCCCTGCAGAGGAGGCTCTCTCGATGGCCACTTCGGCAGGGTCCCAGGCGCTGGGGTTCGGGAGGGGTGTCATTGCCCCGGGGGAGCCCGCGCACCTTGTCCTGGTCGACTCCCGTGCCGTGTGCAACACCCCCCTGCATCACATCTCCTCGAACCTGGTCTATTCCTGTTCTGGGAGCGCGGTGAAGACCACGATCTGCCAGGGGAAGGTGCTGATGAAAGACCGCGTCGTCCCGGAGGAGGAGGAGATCCTCAAAGGCGCTTCCCGGGCGGCGGCGGCGCTGGTGAAGCGAGCGGCCGAGAACACGAAGTGAAGGAATCCTTTTCGAGTCTCCTTCATATTCGCTGCCTTTCGAATGAACATCATTTCGTGATTTTCATAATTTATGCCCAAAATTCTGAACGGAGTGCATGATGTGTGAATATGAACATGGCTGCGCCGTTTTCATGAATGCATATGCGTGTGTCTCGAAGAGAATCAGGTAGTTTTTTTATTTACTGTCCGGGATTTTACGGGAGAGGGAGACTCTCGAACAATCTGGCCGCACTCCCGAGGATAACGCTCTCGGGGCTCCGATTTGGCATAAATGCAGTAGGCCCGAGTGCTGGAGACAGGTCATCCTGAGTATACCCGGAGAACTTTGCCCAAGGACCATCGCGTTGGTGGGGGAGGGTCAGGGAGGGGGGATTCTCCCCCCTCCTGTCAGAAAAAAAACCGCACACTCCCCTAAGACGCTCCGGGGGCTTCACACCACCAGTGCAGCATTCCACAACATAACAAGGTCAGGGCTAAGAGAGGGTCCTGTTGCGATGTGAATCGTTTCTATTGCGACCGCCAGGTCGCCCTGGTTTCAAAAGGCGAAGCCTTCGATGGGGTAAGAGGGGTGGAGCCCTCGCGGCGTTTCCCCCTCCCTTCAGAACAAAACCGCACTCCCAACTGAGACATTCCTGGGGCTGAAACCCCCGCCGTTGTGGCATCCCCGAAACGCGATAGGATTCAGTGCGATAGACTCACAACGATTCCAATGTCTCTGTCAATCCTGCTTGGGCATCTTCCCAAAAAAAGGAAGAATGATGCCCCCTCACGCTGTCTCTATCTTTGAGGCGTCCTCGAGCCCGAGGACCTGGATGGAGGTCTCCCGCATCTTGAACTTCTGGATCTTCCCCGTGATGCTCATCGGGAACTCGGTGACGAACATGACATACCGCGGGATCTTGTAGTGGGCAATCTTCCCGCGGCAGAACTCTTTGACCTCCTCCTCAATGAGGGAATGCCCGTTCTCCACCATAACCCAGGCGCAGAGCTCCTCACCATATTTGACATCCGGGACCCCGACCACGTAGACGTCGGCAACCTTTGGGTGGTGGTGAAGGAACTCCTCGATCTCCCTGGGATAGATATTCTCACCGCCCCGTATGACCATGTCCTTTAGGCGACCCACGATCTTCACATACCCTTCCTCGTCGATGGTGCCGAGATCCCCGGTGTGGTTCCATCGATTCTCGTCGAGCGTGGCATGGGTGGCGTTCGGATTGTTATAATAGCATTTCATGACGCAATAACCGCGGGCACATATCTCCCCGATCTCGCCCCGGGGAACTATCTTCCTGCTCTTGGGATCGATGATCTTGATCTCGGTATGGGGGAATACCCGTCCCACCGTGGAGACACGGCGCTCCAGGGGATCCCGGGTGGTGGTCATGGTCACACCGGGTGCAGTCTCGGTCTGCCCGTAGACGATGACAATCTCGGACATATTCATCTTCCTGTTGACCTCCTTCATCACCTCGATGGGGCAGGGGGACCCGGCCATGATCCCGGTACGGAGTGTCTGCATGGAATATTTTGTAAAATCGGGATGGCCGAGCTCGGCAATGAACATGGTCGGAACCCCGTGCAGGGCAGTGCAGCGCTCTTCCTGGACCGTCTTTAATACGTCTTCGGCATTGAAGGTGGGTCCTGGCAGGACCATGGTACTCGCGTGGGTCATGCAGGCCATGTTCGAGAGCACCATCCCGAAGCAGTGGTAGAACGGAACCGGGATACAGAGCCGGTCCTTCTCGGTGAAGTTCATCCCCTCCCCGATGATATACCCGTTGTTCAGGATGCTGTGGTGGGAGAGCACCACGCCCTTGGGAAAGCCGGTGGTGCCACTGGTATACATGATATTGATGGGATCATCGAAATCGAGGGACTCTTCCCGGGCCACGAGCTCGTCCATGCTCACCTTCTGGCCCCTGGTGATGATCTCCTGCCAGGTGAACATGCCCTGATGCGGGGTCTCCCCCATGAAGATGACATTCTTGAGAAAGGGGAATTTCTCGCTCTCGAGATGCCCGGGACGCGAGGTGCTGACCTCGGGGCAGGCCTCGCAGAACATACCCACGTAGTCGGAGGTCTTGAACCGGCCCTGGACGATGATGGTCTGGATCTCAGCCTGCCTGAGGACGTATTCGAGCTCGTACGTGCGGTAGGCAGGGTTGATATTCACCATGATGGCACCGATCTTGGTGGTGGCACACTGCGTCAGGACCCACTCGGCATGGTTCATGGCCCAGATACCCACTCTGTTGCCCTTCTCCACTCCGATCGCCATCAGGCCCCTGGCCAGATCGTTCACTCTCTCCAGGAATTCACTGTACGTGTAGCGGATCCCCTGGTGCACCGAGACCAGCGCCTCTGTGCGGGGGTACTTCCTGGCTATCATGTTCAGCATCTCGCCTATGGTATATCCCTGCAAGGGGTAGGCAGAGGTGCCGCAATCATAGCTGCCTGCATCCATCCCAAATGGGTGCGTCATGAGATCATATATCCCCACCGGATCACAGCATAACCATTAAATCGGCACAAAGCGACCTCATACAGTCACGGGGTCGTGGCCTAGTCCGGAATGGCGACGGGCTCCAGCGGTCTTTCGCGTCGTGTGAATGATGAACAATGGGTCTCCTGAATTGATGATGATCCGTTGGAGCACTGACGCATGTCGGAGAGACCCGTCGATCGTGAGTTCAAATCTCACCGACCCCACATTTTCAGCAATCCCAGCCCCCCCAAAGCCCTTGTGCTCCAGTTTTTCAGCCGGACCAGACATCCGGTTTCATTTTCCCCGCGGGACAACACTCTCCCGGAGATTATTGTGCGTGATGAAAGGTTCGAACGTGGGAAAGAACAGCTGGAGAAGATGCATGGCAGGGGCGTTGATGCAATGCTCGACAACCTGAAGGAAATTGCTCCTGCCTTAGGCCGGTATACCATCGAGTTTCCCTATGGGGATATCCTGTGCAGGCCGGATCTTGACCTTAAATCGCGCCAGATCGCAACGGTTGCGGCCCTTACTGCGCTTGGCAATGCACCGGTCCAGTTGAACGCCCACATCTCCATGGCGCTGAACGTCGGGTGCACCAGGGAGGAGATCGTCGAGGTCATCACCCAGATGGCAGTCTATGCCGGGTTTCCTGCCGCCCTGAACGGCATGGCGGTGGCAAAAGAAGTATTCGCCGCGAGAGACCGGGAAGGATCGGGCTGATGAAGGAGTGACGGGACCCAATTGTGAAGCGGCCCTTCATAAAAAATATTCATTTCCTCTATTTTCACTCAAAAAGTCGGGGGGTTGCCGACTTTCACCGGCGATGACACCGCACAGGGGAGTGCAGACCATTGTACCATACGGTAAATCCCGGTAATTACAATATTTATCATATAATGCGGTCACATACTACACAGGAGTTTTCAGATTCTATGTATTGTATAGGAGAAGCACTGGTGGGGGACGGGCCGGAACTGGCCCATGTTGACCTGATTCTGGGAGACAAGGAAGGACCGGTGGGATCTGCGTTCGCGAACGCCATGTCCCAGCTCTCGGCGGGACACACCCCGCTCCTGGCGGTGGTCCGCCCGAACCTCCTCACAAAGCCGGCCACCCTGGTCATCCCGAAGGTGACCCTGCGGAAGGGGACCCAGATACAGGAGATGTTCGGGCCGGTCCAGGCAGCGGTGGCAAAAGCAGTTGCCGACTGCGTGGAAGAGGGCCTGTTCGGGACGGCGGACCTTGAGTCCATGGTCATCCTGGCAAGCATCTACCTTGACCCCGGCGCCGCCGACTACAACAAGATCTACCGCTACAACTACGGGGCCACGAAACTGGCGCTCTCGAGGGCGATTGAGAAGTTCCCCGACCAGAAGACCCTCCTCTACGAGAAGGACCGGGCCGCCCACGCGGTCATGGGGTTCAAGGTCCAGCGCCTCTGGGACCCGCCATACCTCCAGGTAGCCCTTGACCTGGTGGACATGAACAAGGTGCACTCCGTGCTCGCCGAGCTCCCGCAGAACGACCACCTTGTCATCGAGGCCGGGACACCGCTGATCAAGCGGTTCGGCCTCTCGATCATCTCGGAGATCAGGAAGGTGCGGCCCAATGCCTTTATTATTGCCGACATGAAGATCCTCGACACCGGGAACCTGGAGGCCCGGATGGCCGCGGACGCCTCTGCCGATGCAGTGGTCATCTCCGGCCTCGCCCCCCAGGCTACCCTCGAGAAGGCGATCGCAGAGGCAAGGAAGACCGGCATCTACTCGGTGGTGGACATGCTCAACGTCCCCGAACCATTGAAAGTCTTGAAAATACTCAAGGTCAAGCCAGACATCGTCGAACTGCACCGGGCGATCGATGCAGAAGGTTCTGCCCATGCCTGGGGAGACATCCCCGCAATGAAGAAGGCCGCAGGAGGCAAGCTGCTGGTGGCCACCGCCGGGGGCATCCGCGTCGACGGGGTGAAGAAGGCCCTCGCGTCAGGAGCAGACATCATCGTGGTCGGCCGGGCGATCACGGCCAGCAAGGACGTGCATACCGCTGCTGACCTGTTCCTGGAGCAGATGAATAAAGAGGAGATTGACCAGTTCCGGGTGATGACAGACTTTTAATCTTTCAGGACCCGCATTTTTTTTGACGCTTTATATACCGGCCATCTGATCTTTAAAAAAAAGAGTGAAGGTTATCATCACCCCTCGTGGTCTTCTGTCGATACAGGATATTTACAGCCGGCGAACGCCGTCCTGGATTGCCATCGACTTGCTGAACGCTTCTATCGCGCCGGATGCGGTGGTCTTCTCCTTGTAGACAAGGTCGACGCTCTGCAGCCAGCCACCTCCCGCAGGAACTCCAAGCCACGAATCCCCTGTGTTCATGTCATAGTTCCAGAAACTGATCCAACCATTAGGGTATCCATTCCAGTAATATCGGCCAGTCCTGCCTTCCATGACATGGGTGTTGATCCAGGCGGCTGCAGAGCCGGTTCCGGAGAGACTTACAGTGTAGGCTGCTTCGGTCGGGACATCCGCGGACTTTGCGATGAAGTTCGTGTTGGCCTGGGTAATTTCCGAAACCTGGCTTCCGGTGAACGAGCTGCCCATCTCGTAGACGTTGCAGTACGGCGGGATGAACCCCTGGTCTCCAGTGGCGAACGGACAGATGAACCGGTCAGCGGCAAGCGATCCCTGGCTCACCAGGTCAAGCAGGAGGCTTTCGGAAGTAGTTGCCCTGCCCATGGCGTCATCGAATGAGACATAGTCAAACTGCCCGGTTGACCGGAAGTTGTCCTGGTTCACTACTTTATTGCTCGTGTCCATGGACTGCATCTCGTTGAACTCGGTGTAACCGTTGTCGGCCAGAACGGATTCTGTGTAAGACATCGTTGCCTGGCGTTCAGGTATTGAAACACCTCCAACATATAATGCCCAGACATTGTTGGGATCATTTCCCGGCCAGACAAATTCCGGATACAAGGGGAAGTTAAATGCTCCCAGAGGCGGGTTGTCCCGGAGATCCATGGTGGATGCCGTCATCACAGCGGTCTCTGAATTTGTCATAGTGCCCATGACAACTACACCCGTAGTCGTAGAGATCCCCTGGGTCTCAACGGTCGCATTGACAGGATCGGCTGCCGTTGTCATTCCAATGAAAAGAACGGCGACAGCGAGAACAGTACATATGAGTTTCTTCATTACATCCCTCCTATGTTGAATGCTGGCATTCTCGCAGCATAAAATTAAGGATATGAAAGCGGGACATATAAAACCATATTAATCGTTGCGAAAAATGTGGAGGAGAATAATTATTTTGTCGTTACGCTCCACCAAAGGCGTTTTGGCTGATGGTTTCTCTGGCCCGGGTTTTGACCGGGTGAATAAAAAAGGTGTAGTTATCTCCTGTTCGAATACGTGACCTTCAATTCCGCGACATCGCGCAGGAAATTGATACTCTGCACTTCTGCATCAGAGACCGCAAGCCCCGTCCTCTCGCTCAGGTCGGCGAGCATCTCTTCACGTTTCTCCCTCTTGATCAGGTCGATCTTCTCGTATACCACGTTCATCTGGAACTGTTGCCGGTTGAACCCCCATTCCCTGTCCAGGAACCAGATGATCAGGATGACGAGGAGATCGACTATCAATAACCTGTCATACTGGCCGGACTGCCAGAAGATGGAGTTCAGGATGGGGAGTGCTGCCATCACGAAGAGGTAGGTCATCTCCCGTATGGGAACCGTCTCTGTCCTGTACCTGAGGATCGAGAACAACGCGAACAGGCCAAAACCCGCCCCGATGGAGATCTCGATGCTCGTGAACATCCCCATGATGAAATATATCACCGTGTTGAACGCGAGGAAGGTGAAGACGTAGTTGTTGCACCGCCCCCTGGGGTAGTAGACGAAGCGCACGATGATGAATGCGGCAAGGAAGTTGAGGACAAATCCCGCGATGAAGAGCAGGGTGGAATCGATCAGCATGGGATACCAGCTCCTGGAGTGATTTTAGAGAGGAAGAGCAGGTTCTGTTTGAACCGGTTGCGTTTCACCCAATCGTAGAGAAGCGAGACCCCGATGCAGTACTTGGAGAATGCCCTCTTTTTGATACCCATTGCATGGAGAGCAGAGAGGGCGGGGGAGTTCCTGACACCCTTCTCGTATTTGATCTCCCCGATAACGAGTCCGGGAAAAGACCTCACTTTCTGACCATTATCAAATGCAACACCCGTATCGAAGGTGATGCGTTCAGGAGATTTTGTTGAGACCAGGGTGAACCTGTCGTAGACGGTCCTGAGTGCCGGAAAAAATCCAAGGTAGTCGTAGGGGAACGCTGATTTTAAAAATTCCTCCTGTTCTGGCAGAAAGCCATTTGTTGGCCAGCAGGTCCTGATGCGGCTCTTCTCGGTCGATCCCTTGTTGGTCTTCTTCTTCACCTCAAGGTAGGTTTCATCTGATGATTCGTAATGCCGCAACCGCAGCTTGTAACGGTTGCCCTTCCCGTTATGGTGCTGGAGATAGGTGAGAAACGCACTCGTATCGTAGTACAAGGTCTCATACCTGCCGATCCTGGTATTATTGATCACAAGAACCCTGTATGAATCTGCAAGCGTCGAAATGAGCGTACTGCACTGGGCCGCCGTCATCAGGTGCTTGCTCTCCACTCTGGTCAGCAGCTGGGCTTTTGCCTCTTCAAGATCGGAGAGGGATATGCTCTCGAATTTCCGGATGACCGATGAAAGCTCTGCTTCAGGAGCAATCCGGTCGTTTAAATCGCGCTGTATACCGCAATTTCCTGCGTTCATCTCTATGGTATTCATCTCGTATCCCGGGAAAAGCTCACCTTTTCAAATGAAGATGAGGTGGAGGTCGCCGTCACGAACTGCTGAGAGACCGGTTTTGAGATCGGGCTGAGAAAACTGGCCGATTCCTGGTTGACACAGTAAATTCCTGAATTGGCTTCCATTGTAGACAAGGAACTGGCATTTTTCATCCAGTTCAGTTGGGTGGCAGGCTTGGTGGGGGAGGGAATGACGTTGTCGGTTCCGGAGACACCAAAGGATGCGGTTGATGAGACCCGGCAGACCCGGCTCGCCGATCCCGTATTGCCTGCGGCATCGGTCGCACTTACCTTCACGGTCAGCGTTGAAGCTGCGTTTTCAGGGACCGTCCAGTGAGAGGCGCCTTCCGCGGGGAGACCATCCGCAATCTCCGTCCAGGTCAGACCCCGGTTCAGGGAACAGGCAATTGTCACTGCCGTTACCTCGTTGTCATCGGTGGCCAACCAGGTGATCTGGATCACCTGCCCGGGCTTCACTGCACTGTATGAAGCCGGGGATGATATGGTCACTCTCGGGGAAATGGTATCCTTGATCAGGACGGGGGTGGGAGTGGGTGTAATTGCGGGGACGAGGGAGAGGAATTCCATCACTGCATCGTAGCGGCTGTTCACGTGCTCGATCAGATCATCAAGAGCCGTATCGAAGGCATCAGGGCTCTTCAGGTGCGTGTACCCTGACTGCTCACCATAGGGTCCCGTCACATACGGCTCTATGAGGGAATGGTAGCACCGGTAGGTCTCTTCCATTTTAGACGGCTCGAATGACGTGGTGGCGACCATTTCGAGGTATCCCTGGTACTGTGCAAAATAGACCGGGTCATCGGCGAGGTACCGGATCAACGGCCAGTTGTCACCCACTTCATCAAGGCCGAGAGAGAGGGTGCTGCCCATGCCGCCGGCAGGTCTGTTGTTCATGTCTCCCGGAGTCATATTTTCCGGATTCATATCCCCGGGTGTCCGGTTCCCCCAACCCATGTCTCCCGGATTCATATCCCCGGGTGTCCGGTTCCCTCCACCCATGTCTCCGGGGTTCATATTCCCGGGAAGGCCGCCTGTACCTCCCATACCGCCATTGAGGGCATAATTGTTGTCCCAGGGAATCCACGTTATCCTGCCATTGGTGGGATCGGTGTACAGGTAGAAATTCCTGCTGTTGCCCCCGTAGGTATCCCAGTTCTGAATGACGGTGTTTGTCGCCAGCCACCTGAGGAACTCGTCCACATCAAAGACCGCTTCGAGTTCCGATCTCCATTGCTCCGGGTCTGAGAGACGGGTATCCGAATGCAGGATGGAATAGAGCGCTTCCACATCTCTCCAGTCCGCGTCATCTTCATTCGTCTTCTTCTCGAAACTGCTCCTGTCGAAGGTCCCTTCCGCAAATGTGGCGCCGGTGCCTTCCGGTTTGTATAAGTTCCCTGAATCATCCGCAAACTGGGTCTCTATGACCGTGTCCTCAACCGCCTCGACCATCGTGTAAAGCCCAAAATACACCGGCCCTTCTCCATAATCCACGTAGAGGCGATAGAACGCGGTATACGGTGCAACAACTCCAGACTCCCTGAATATTGACGGGACAACCATCTCACGTATCAATGAGTCGTCATTATAGTTGCCCTGCAGGTTGAGCTCATCGAACCCGTAAAAACGCTGGTTCTTGATCTCAGGGTATTCGTCCTCGTACTTGTCGAAATTGAGCTTCAGGGAGATCTTGTAAGACCCCTCGCTCCATGCGCCCTGGAGCGAGTTGAAACCCTTGAACCGGATACCGACATCTGGCCATTCCACACCCTCAAAGGTGATGTCTGCGGGGACATAGATCGGGTCGGTATTGCTCCACATACCGTTCCCTGGATTCCCGCCTTCAGTTCCTTGCTGGCCAGGGGCACCTCCAAGAGAGCCTTTCCCGAACTCGCCGTACAGCTCGGTCATATTTTCGAGCATTTTCTGCCAGTTCTCAGTAGAGACGGTGATTGTCAATACATTGACCTGATCTTCAGGAAAGACCACCGCATAATTCGGTGAAGCCTTGTTGCTATGTGCAGCATCCGACAGATTCACACCCGTAACCTGCATTGTTGTATCACCACTCGCTGCCACTGCAACTGCGATTCCCCAGTTGCAGACCGTGAGAATAGCAAGAACGAGAGTGAGGCATGAGAGTGTCGATGACCTCCTTCCCTGTCTCCCAGGTATACATGTGCCTGCTATTATGTTCATATGCCTACCTGGTTTAACATATTGTTAAATATACTTTACTATTAGTTTGTATCCATATACATATTTGACTCCGACAACCATGCCCTCTTCTCTATCTCAAGGGTGACCGGTGCTCTCTTCCATCCAGCGGTTATGAGAGAGATTGAGAACGACCTGCACTGCGGTTCATTCCTAAGAGGTCACTGACCTGATCTGAAAAAGAATGCGAATCCCGCATCACAAGTACCCTTCAATCTCACTATCCATTCAGGTCTGGGAAAAAGTGGATCTCTGAGAGGTATACTTCGGTGTAGAGTCATTCTCTGTCAGTGAAAACGTGTATGGCAACACCCGACAGCCAGTAAAGATAGGAAAACCGGACACTAAATAAGAGGCAACGTGGGTTCGATCTTCCTCACCTGAGGAACATATACCAGATTCCCACGACGATCACAAACAATACGATACCTGCACCAATCACAGTCTTCCCATCAAGTTCCATGGTTACACACTCTCTCTCAAACTTCTCCATTTGTGTGTGATCAGATAATAGTAGCTGATCTTCACCGGCAGAATCCTGATGGTTTTTTTGGAGAGAACATTTGAAATATCCGGGAAAAATCAGAGAATATGAGATTTCAGGAAAATTCTCTGGCCATTTTTTTAACCCACCCAATCTGGTACATCCCGGAATTGTCCTCGAACTTCCTGGAGGGGAATCGGATCGTGTCCCTCGGTGAAGACATCGTGTGAAACATGGTGTCCGGTGTAAGTTACATTGAGAGGAGTGTTGGCAATGACAGATACGGTGAGGGCTGCGTGCGTGGCAGGGAGAGTTCCAGAGCATTTGGATAGCCCCACCTACTCATATTCCCAATGACCCTTGTCCGGTCACCAATGCTGAAATCACCCGGTATGCAGGCACAAGGGAAGGTAAAAGAGAGTTCAGAGGGTGATGGTCTGCCCCGGTGCCATGATTTTGACCTTGCAGTCTGTTGTCCTCTCCAGGATCCGCTTGAACTCCCGGGGATCCTGTGCGATCGCCGGCCAGGTATTGTAATGGATGGGGATGACCAGCGGGGCACCGATCATCCGGGCTCCCGCCATGGCCTCCTCAGGACCCATGGTGAACCGCCCCCCGATGGGAAGAAGGGCCACGTCCGGGTGGTAGAGCTCACCGATGAGGGACATATCCGAGAAGAGCGCAGTATCACCTGCATGGTAGACGGAAAATCCATCCATGCGGATGACAAAACCTGCCGCCGCACCTCCGTTGCACCCGATGCCCGCCTCCTCGATCCATGAAGAGTGCAGTGCAGGAGTCATGGTGAACCGCACTCCCTTCACTTCGATGGTGCCTCCAAGGTTCATGGCCTCGGCATCGACCCCCTTTGCCCGCAGGTACTTTGCCACCTCGTTGATGGCCACCACCGGGACTCCGAAGGCCGCCGCCACTCCCATGTGGTCGGCATGACCGTGGGTGACGGCAATCACGTCCGGGTCTGCGGGGATCGTACCTCCGGGAACGAAGGGATCAACGAGCACTGCCCGGCTCCCTTTCAGAAGCACGCATGAATGTCCAAACCAGGTGAGTTCCATCTCGGTTCCCTCTGCTGAATCTGCAAAGGTAGTGGGGGGGTGCCGGAAAAAAAGGGTATCGGTATTTTTCAGGTTACGTCTATCATCTCTGCCTCGGTGATGTCAATGGCCTCTCCGAGGCTGTCCTTGGTGGCGCTCCGGGTCATCTGCTCGGAGAGGTCCCGGTCCTCCATCACGTCCTTGATACGCTCAAGGAAGGGATCGATGGTGAGGTCGTCCCTCTGCTCGATCACGTGGCGGTACTCCCGCAGCGTGGAAGGGCTCACCCCCAGATCCTCGCTTACCTCCTTCATGGTCTTCCCGGAGAGGAGGAGATCCTCCATCCGGTCCTGGTCAAATGGCATCTTGAAGTCCAGGTCCCTGAAGAGCTTGAGCCTTACCCTGGCCCGGGCAACCGTCTTTGAGAGTTTCTCGTCCCCTAGTTCCCGGGCGATCTCGGTGTCGTTCTTCCCCGCATAATATGCGGAGACCAGTCTTGCCAGCTGGATGGGTTTTAACTTGGTCTTGAAGAATCCCTGTTCGAGGATCTCCCGCATGACCAGAGCAATCTCGCGTTCCACGGCGTCACGGTCCCTGAGGGTCCCGTGTATCTTCTTCATGGGTTCCACGATCTTTGTTTTCCCTGAAATATTGGTGAACAACTGGAGCAGTTCTCTCTTTCTCTTGTCGTCCTGCATGAAACCTCGCTGGTGAATTATCGAATAAGATACCCAGCAATATATTTAACTCTATCCTTCTGCCTCACTCCACGTATTGCAGGCCGCAGATGAGAGATCCCGGTTCAAAACCCCCGGATTCTTGAGTTCTGCCGGGACTATCCCGCACCGGCGGCACCCTCATCCCCGCACAGTTTTTCTGGCCGCAGCACCAGATATAAGAGAGAGCAGTGTAGTCATGAGCGATATATACGATAAAATAATGGACCTGGTCAGGAGAAGGGGATTTATCTGGCCTGCATCGGAGTGTTACGGCTCGGTCGCTGGTTTTATCGACTATGGCCCCCTCGGTTCGATGATGAAGAGGCGGATAGAAGATACCTGGAGGGAGTTTTACGTGGTCCGCGAGGGGTACTACGAGATCGAGTGCCCCACCATCGGCCAGGAGGATGTCTTCATCGCCTCGGGACACGTGAAGGGCTTCTCGGATAAGATGTGCCAGTGCCCCCACTGCAAAGAGTACCTCCGTGCAGACCACATCGCAGAGGGGAAGGGGGTGCAGGGAGCCTCGACCATGAGTGCCGGTGAGCTGGCCAGCGTCCTCTGCACCCTCCCCTGTCCAGCCTGCGAAGAGGTGCTCGGGGAGGTGGAGGTGTTCCACTTCAACCTCATGTTCCAGACCTCCATCGGCCCGGGTTCCCAGAGGAAGGGCTATCTCCGTCCCGAGACCGCACAGGGCATGTTCACTGATTTCCAGCGCCTCCTGCGCTTTTACCGGGATTCTCTTCCTTTCGGCGCGGTGCAGATAGGAAAGTCTTACCGAAACGAGATCTCCCCGCGGCAGGGCATGATCCGCCTGCGGGAGTTCACCCAGGCGGAAGCAGAGATCTTTGTCCATCCGCAGGAGAAGAACCACCCCTTCTTCCCCAGGTATGCGGAATACCGGATGCCCCTGCTCGGGATAGCGCAGCAGCAGGAGAACACCCCCGCCATCGAGACCACCATGCACGAGGCAGTAGAGAGCGGGCTTGTGGCCAACCAGTACGTGGCGTATTACCTGGCGCTCACCCACCACCTGCTGGTGACCATCGGGGTGAACCCCCAGAAACTCCGGTTCCGGCAGCACCTCCCCGATGAACGGGCTCATTATGCCGAGGACTGCTGGGACGCGGAGATCTTCTCCGAACGGTTCGGCTGGGTGGAGACCGTGGGGATTGCAGACCGCACCGACTATGACCTCCTGGCCCATGAAAAGCAGAGCGGCGAGCGCTTCGCGGTATTCATCCCCTACGAGACCCCAAGGAGAGAGCGCAGGGTGCGGGTGATCGCCAACATGGGTGCACTGGGGCCGAGGTTCCGGGGAAAGGCAAAATCTGTCGCCGATGCCCTGGCAGAGGCAGTGCCCGGCCCTGATGGCATCACGCTTCGCATTGACGGCGAGGAGGTCTTCATCTCCCCTGACCTCTACCAGGTGAAGGAGGAGGAGATCGAAATCCCGGGGGAGGAGATAACCCCCCACGTGATCGAGCCGAGTTACGGGATTGACCGGATGATCTATGCAGTGCTCGAACACAGCTATGCCGAGGAGATGGTGAATGAGGAGGAACGCAGGGTATTGCGCCTTCCTCCCCGCATCGCCCCCATCCAGGTGGCAGTATTCCCGCTGATGAACCGCGACGGGCTCCCGGAGATCGCAACAGACCTTGCCACCAGGCTCAAGGCGAAAGGTATCATGGCCGAGTACGATGACTCGGGGGCCATAGGGCGCCGGTACCGGAGACAGGACGAGGTTGGGACCCCCTTTGCCGTCACCGTGGACTACGAGACCCCTGAGAGCGGCACCGTGACGCTCCGTGACCGCGACAGTATGCAGCAGGTGCGTGTCCGGGCTGACACACTCCCTGAACTGCTCCGTTCCCTGGTAGAAGGATCCACCACCTTCGCCTCACTCTCCCCTGTATGACCACCATCACCCACCCCTTTATCACCCCGGGCACACTGGACTCCCGCGCCTACCAGCTCTCCATCGCCATGAAGGCCCTTGAAGGGCACACCCTGGTGGTCCTGCCTACAGGGCTTGGGAAGACCGCCATCTCCCTGCTGGTGGCGGCCTCCAGGCTCTACAACCAGGGAGGAAGGGTGGTGATGATGGCTCCCACCAAACCGCTGGTGGAGCAGCATCTCCGTTTCTTCCGGCAGTTCCTCTCACTTCCCGGGCAGAACGAGGATGCCCTTGTCATGTTCACCGGAGAGACCCCGGCAGCTGACCGTGCTTCGGCATGGAAGAAGGCGAGGGTGATCTTTGCCACCCCCCAGGTAATCAAGAACGACATCCTGGCAGGGAGTTACGATCTCGCGGACGTGACCCTGATGATCATCGACGAGTGTCACCGGGGTGTGGGAAATTATGCGTACGTCTTCCTGGCCCAGCGTTACCTGGGCAGTGCATCCTCTCCCCTGATACTTGCCATGACCGCCTCCCCGGGGGGCCGGATGGAAAAGGTGGAGGAGGTGTGCAGAAACCTCGGGATAGAGCAGGTCGAGAGCAGGACCGAACAGGATGTCGATGTGGCCCCCTATATTCACGAGCGGGAGATCGAGGTCCTGGATGTGGACCTTCCCGGGGAACTGAAGCATGCGGTCGCTGACCTGCAGGCGCTCGTGGATAACCGACTCTCCACCCTGAAAAAGCTCGGGTTTGCCGTCCCACCCCGGCAGCAGCTCTCCATGAAAGCCCTCCAGGCTATCAATGCCCAGATCCAGGAACGGATACAGGAGAGGGATTCGGCCGGGTACTCCGCGGCATCCCTCTATGCGGAACTGATGAAACTGAGGCATGCCCTCTCACTGGCCGAGTCGCAGGGGAGCCGTGTGCTTGCAGGATACATCAACCGCCTCTTTGCAGAGGGGTCGGGAGGCTCGGGCCCCAGGGCAACGGTGCGCCTGGCCAGAGACCCGGTCTTTATCCGCCTCCTGGAACGCTGCATCTCCTGGAAGGAGGAGTTACATCCCAAGATGGAGATCCTCTCCCGCGTGGTGAGAGAACAGCTTGACTCCTCGCCGGAGAGCCGGATCATCGTCTTTGCCACCTACCGGGACATGGTGCAGCAGATCGTGGATCACCTGAATGCAGAGGGAATTGCCTGCCAGCGATTCGTGGGACAGGCCACGAAGGACAGCGAGAAGGGACTCTCCCAGAAGCGGCAGATCGAGGCCCTTCAGAAGTTCCGGGCCGGGGACTTCCGGGTGCTGGTGGCCACTTCTGTCGGGGAGGAGGGCCTCGATGTACCCTCCACGGACCTCGTGGTCTTCTACGAGGCGGTCCCTTCAGAGATACGCAGCATCCAGAGGAAAGGGCGGACCGGCAGGAGCGGGAAGGGCAGGATCGTGGTCCTGGTTACCAGGGGGACTTCAGACGAGGTATTCCGCTACGTGAGCCAGAACAGGGAGCGCTCCATGCTCTCTGGGATCCGTCACATCTCCCCCTCCACTGGCCCGCCTGCGCCTCCCTGGCTCCAGCCTCCTGCCCAGTCCAATATCGGGCAGTTCCTGGAGCGGGGTCCGGCGATCCGGGTGGATGACCGGGAGACCTCATCGAGGGTGGTGGAGATCCTGAGCAACATGGGAGCAGCCCTCGAGCTCGGGAGACTCCCGTCGGGGGATTACGGGATCGGGGATCGCATCCTCATCGAGAGGAAGACAGCAAGGGACTTTGTGGACACGCTGGTGGATCGGGACCTCTTCGGCCAGCTCCGGGTGCTTGCCGAGAGTGCCCCACGCCCGGTGCTGATTGTCGAGGGTGGGGACCTCTATACCATGAGGGATATCCACCCGAACGCGGTGAGGGGTTCCCTCGCCGCCATCGCCGTGGATCTCGGGATCAGCATCTTTTTTTCCAGGGACGAGGAGGACACGGCCCAGATGATCCTGGTCCTCGCACGGAGGGAAGAGGGGGGGGAGCGGGAGCGGACCCTCCCCCAGAAGAGACTGGGGCAATCCCACAGGGAGCAGCAGGAGCTCATCATCGCCTCTTTTCCAGATATAGGCCTGAAAAATGCCCGGCTCCTGCTGGACCATTTCGGCTCGGTCAGGGCGGTGGTGAATGCCGGAGAGGTGGAGCTGCTCTCGGTCAGGGGCATCGGCGAGCAGCGGTCAAAAAAGATCCACGATCTCTCCACCAGGCCTTATCGATGAGTTCACCGGGATCGCAGGGTGCTCAGCGCCTCTATTCCCATGGTGACGGCCTCCATCAGGGCCACCACGCACCGGGGATCCTCCTCTTCCCTGACTCTGGCACAGAGGGCAATGACAGTCTCCTCGAGGGACTGAACCAGTCGAGAGGAGGGTTCCGGCTTTTCGGATCTCCCCAGGGAATCGGTTGGAGATTTTTCCGTCTCTCTGGGGGCGGGCTGGTTATTACTCTCTTTGCTGTTCTTTTCGGCACAGACCACGCAGAGTGTCTCGCCCTTCACCTCGAAGAGGGGGCACCCGCAGGCAGGGCAGGAAGTCGAGAGCATCTTTCCCCCTTTCAGGAGGTGCCCGGCCATTATCTCATCTTCACTCTTCATCCTCTCTCCCATCTCACGAGTGATAACAGATGTGAGCGCTACCCATATCGATTTTGCGTGACCGGGCCTGCCCCCCTGCATGACCATGTCGGATGGTTTATAAGACTTGCTCCCGATATAAATAGTGGACCGAAAATGACTCGTTATTGAGGAGTTTTTCGAGGAAAACACCGGAGGGGATTGTAACGACCAACCCTGAAAAGACTATCGAGAGCTGTATCCAGATGCTCCAGCACATCATGGATGACAGCACCATACCCAGGAATATCCGCAGGGTCGCGGATGAGACCCGCCAGCTGCTGATGAACAATTCTAAAAACTCCGGGCTCCGGGCTGCAGAGGCGATCTCCAAGATCGATGAGATCAGCAACGACCCCAACATGCCTGTCCATGCCCGGACCCGGATATGGGAACTGGTCTCCCAGCTGGAGACGATTCCCCTGGACTAGATCCTTTTTTCGTCTCCGTTTTTCGAGTTCATACCACACCCGTTGCGATCTCTGCCCATTTTAGGGCAGTACGCTGATCACGATACTCCGATCCCGACTTTTTCTCACGTCAAACTCCATCAGCACCACCTGCTGCCAGGTCCCGAGCATCGGTTCCCCTCCCTCTACCGGAATGGAGAGGGACGGGCCCACCAGGGATGCTTTAACGTGGGACCGGCCGTTCCCGTCGCCCCAGCGGCTGTCGTGGGCATAGGAGATGGTATCGGGGGCCATCACCGAGAGAGCCCTGCGGAGGTCCGAGAGCACCCCCTGTTCATACTCGATGGTGGTGACAGCCGCTGTCGATCCGGTGACAAATACGTTGACCATCCCCTGCGAAACGCCGCTTGCTCTCACTGCCTCCCGCACCTGCGGGGTGACATCCACGATATCCCCCTCCCCCCCGGTAGAGAGGCGGATGATAGTCCGGTACATCGAGGAGAGAGGGAACCGGGAGAGGATGAAGGTATCGGGAGCAGGAAAGGGCGAGACGCCCTTTCCTGCGGGGGTTTATGCGGGGGTGGGCCGGGAGGGGGTTTTCCCCCCTCCCGTCTGAAGGATGACTCCACCCATTATGTTGACGGTACAAGGACTGCTTCATTTCAACCATCGTCCGTTGTGACCAGATGGGCCTTGTACTACTCCTGGAGCAGGAGGGGGCCGCAGCCCTCTCCTGCGGGGGTTATGCGGGGGTGGGCCGGCAGGGGGTGGAAACCCCTTCCGGTCCGGTGGAAACCGCACTCACCACTGAGACACTCCTGTGGCTGATGCCCCGCCGTTGTGGCATCCCCGAAATGCGATAGGCCCGTGTGCTGAGGACAGGGAAGGACCAGGTTCTTTCCGGAGGACTCTGTCCACAGGCTATTTGCGTGGGAGAGGTCCCGGATAAGGCTCCCTCGCCCTCTGGTTACAGGTGAAAATAAAGAGACCTGGGGGGTATCTCCCGATTTTAGGCTGGAAGACCACGTAACCGATCCTCCGGCCGCCCTCCTCCATTTTGATCCTGAGAGTGTGGGTACTCCATTTCTTGATGGAGAACATCAAGACCTCGGTGCGGATGACAATGCCCGATACACTCAACGGGATAACTCCCGGAATTTTCTACGAGCAGAGTTCACCATACCATTTTCAGGAACATGGTTATCTGGACTACAGAAAAAATGAAACGTTATGAAGAAGGGAAAAAATCATTCATCCTCAGGCGTTGTCTGATCTGTTCCTGCACCATTCTGACCATTCTCAACTTCCTTTGGGACAATGGCGATTCCAATCACCCTGTCATTCTCCTCGAGCCGCATGATTTTTACGCCTTTTGTTCCGCGCCCGATGACTCGTACCTCATTGACATGCGTCCGGATGACGATCCCTGAAGCGGTCATGACCATGATCTCATCCGTATCCAGTACTGAACATGATGCAATGACCACCGCATCACGTTCAAGCTGGATATTCCTTACCCCCATGGTCCCCCTGCCGTGACCGCGGAACTCGTCGAACTCGGTCCTTTTCCCGAACCCAACATCCGAGATCGTGAGAAGGTGGTCCTTTTCCACCAGCGTGACCGCAACGACAGTGTCACCACCTTTCAGTTTCATGCCCCTCACACCCTGGGCAGTTCGACCGACCGTGCGTACTGTCTCTTCATGGAACCGAAGGCTCTGGCCGAAACGACTTGTCAGGATGATCTCCTTGTTGCCATCGGTGAGAATCACCTCGACCAGTTGATCCGGGCCTCGCAGTTTGATGGCGTTTGTTCCAACAGATCGAGGAAATGAGAATTCATTCAGGGGTATTTTGATAATCTGCCCCAACTTCGTGGCGAACAGGAGGAACTGGTCGTCCCGGAATTCCCGGATCGGAATGACCGCAGTCACCACTTCGTCCTTGAGATTGAGAAGGTTGACGATGGGTTTTCCCTTTGCAACACGGCTGGTTTCAGGGATCTGGTAGACTTTCAGCCAGTAGACGCGCCCGGTATCAGTGAAGCAGAGGAGATAATCCTTGAGACTCGCAGTGAAGACCGAATCCACGACATCGTCTTCCTTCGTGGTCATACCAGTGATCCCGTGTCCACCGCGCCTCTGTTTCCGATACACGTCGATGTCGGTCCGTTTGATGTAATTTGCAGTGGTAATGGAGACAAGGACGGTCTTGTCCTCGATGAGGTCTTCGTTGGAAAGGTCCCCAAACTGGAGAGATATCTGGGTCCTTCTGTCATCCCCATATTTTTGTGCGACCTCCATCGTCTCCCGCTTGATCTCCTGCCTGATATTCGACTCGCTTGAGAGGATCAATTCGAGACGACGTATCTCTGTTTCGAGCCCGATCTTCTCGTCGGTGATCTTCTGTTGTTCAAGGGCAGCCAGGCGCCGGAGCTGCATCTGGAGTATCGCATTGGCCTGGGGTTCATCAAGCCCGAAACGGGTGATCAGCGCAGCACGGGCATCATCGACGGTTTCAGATGCCCGGATCGCGGCAATGACCTGATCGATCCTGGAAAGGGCAATCAACAGTCCATTCAGTATATGGACCTTTTCCAGCGCCTTTTTCAACTCGAATTCGGACCGGAGCGTGATGATGTGGATCCGGTGTTTGACAAAATGGTCCAGAAGTTCCAGAAGATTGAGTATTTTCGGCTGTTTATCGACAATAGCGTAATTGATCGCCCAGAAACTGGATTCGAGCTGTGTATTTTTGTAAAGGTTGTTGAGTACGACGGAGGGAATCGAGTCTTTCTTGAGCTCGAACACGACGCGGATGCCTTCCTTGTCAGATTCATCCCGAATGTCAGAGATCCCTTCAATTCGTTTATTTTTCACCATGTCGGCGATATTGGTGATCCACTGCGCCTTGTTGACCTGATAAGGGAGTTCGGTCACGATGATCCGGGCATTCCGGGTCCCGCTTTTTGGCTCCTCTATTGTCGCAACCCCCCGGACTACGAGACGCCCCTGGCCGCTCGTATAGATATTTTTCACTCCCTCGACCCCCATCAGGATTCCGCCGGTCGGGAAATCGGGGGCAGGCATCGAACTCATAAGGTCTTCGACAGTGATATCCGGATTCTCGAGATATCCTATCACCGCAGAGCAGACTTCACGCAGATTGTGCGGCGGCATTTTCGTCGCCATACCCACCGCAATGCCGTCCGATCCGTTCACCAGGAGATTGGGAATTTTTGCGGGGAGCACTACCGGTTCGGTAAGGGACTCGTCATAGTTCGGAATCAGCGGGACGGTCTCTTTTTCAATGTCCTCAAGAAGAGCTTCTGCATATGGTTTGAGCCTGACCTCGGTATATCTGCTTGCGGCTGCGGCGTCACCATCCACGGATCCAAAATTACCCTGCCCTTCCACAAGGGGATTGCGGTAAGAGAAGGTTTGCGCCATTTTTACAATGGTATCATAGATGGACGCATCTCCGTGCGGGTGGTATTTACCCATCACCTCACCCACCACTCTCGCACTCTTCTTGGTGGGCTTGTCGCTTGTGTTGCCCATCTCCCACATGGCGAAGAGGGAGCGGCGATGCACCGGTTTCAACCCATCCCGGACGTCGGGGATGGCGCGTCCGATGATGACGCTCATCGCATAATCGATGTAGGAGACTTTCATCTCCTTTTCAATACTGACCTCTTCCACCTTCGAAAGAACCGAATCACCAGGAGGCGGATTTGAATCAGATGTCAAGGTTCTTTACCTCCCTGGCATGACGCTTGATGAAATCTTTCCGGGCTTCCACATCCTTGCCCATAAGAGTTTTAAATATCTCGTTCGCTTCCATTGCATCCTCGATCATGACTTTTTTGAAAAGCCGGTGCTCCGGATTCATCGTAGTGTCCCAGAGCTGCTGGGCATTCATCTCTCCGAGACCTTTGTACCTCTTGACTGAAACCCCCTTCTCTCCCATTTCAGCCAGCAATTTTTTCATATCTTCTTCTTTATAGGCGTATTTTTCAGTTTTCCCCTTCACGAGCGAGAACAGGGGAGGCTGCGCGATATAGATATACCCTGCTTCGATCAGTTTGGGCATCGATTTATGGAAGAATGTCAGGAGCAGGGTCCTGATATGGGAGCCGTCGACATCCGCATCTGTCATGATGACAATTCGATGGTAGCGTGCGCGCGACAGATCAAAATTCTCGCCAATTCCAGTTCCGATCGCAGATACCAGGGTCTGGATCTCGGCATTTTTCAGGAGTTGATGTTCCCCGGCTTTCTCTACATTCAGGATCTTTCCTCTCAGGGGAAGAATTGCCTGGAACTTCCTGTCCCTGCCCTGCTTGGCGCTGCCACCTGCCGAATCCCCTTCCACAATATAGATCTCGCTGTTCATGGGATTGCGCTCGGAACAGTCGGCAAGTTTCCCGGGCAATCCGCCACTCTCCAGCGCACCTTTCCGGCGGGCAAGATCCCGTGCATTCCGGGCCGCCTCGCGGGCTTTCGCAGCAGAGAGCGCCTTTTCTACAATAACCTGGAGCACTTTTGGGTTTTCATCGAAATATTCGGAGAGAGCTGAATAGACCAGGGAATCAGTGATGCCTTTTATATTGCTGTTCCCCAGTCGCATTTTTGTCTGTCCTTCGAACTGGGGATTCGCGAGCTTGACCGATACGACGGCAGTCATGCCCTCCCTGACATCTTCACCACGGAGTGAGATCGAGGAACTTTCTTTGATCAACCCGTTCCGTTTTGCCATGGTATTGATAGCGCGGGTGATCGCACTCCTGAATCCTTCAAGGTGAGTTCCCCCTTCCCGGGTGTTGACGGAATTCACATACGAAAAAATCTTCTCGTCATATCCTGTGGTATACTGGATTGCAACATCGAACTCAAACTTGTTCTCCTCGTCTTTTTTTGAGATGAAGATGGGAACCGGGTTGAGGCACTCTGCCCCTTCCGTCAGATAAGTCACGAACTCTGAAAGCCCGCCCAGATATTGATATCGGTCATGATCGCCATTCCGCTCGTCGGTGATGAAAATAATCAGCCCCGCATTCAGGAATGCGAGCTCTCTCAACCTGTGGGCGAGAATATCGTAATCAAAATTGATCGTCTCGAAGATCGAAGGATCAGGATTGAAGGTAATTCTTGTCCCGGATAATCTCGGACCGAATTTCGCCAGGAATTGGTTCCTGTCCAGCATTCCCTCTTCCGGTAGTTCCGTGACGGGTGAAGGAATTCCCTGATCGCCTGAACCCTCAATCGGTTTCGGCTCTTTGTACCACTGCGTGTAACGGGAACGCAACTCGGACAGCGTTTCCTCCCGCTCACAACAGGGTGAAATTGTCTTTCCCTGGGAAAACCGCATGTCATACACATTTCCGTCACGGTAGACCCGGGCATCGAGCCAGCTTGAGAGCGCATTCACGACGGAGACGCCCACCCCGTGGAGACCTCCTGATACCTGATAGCTGTCTTTATCGAACTTCCCCCCCGCATGGAGAACGGTCAGCACCACTTCAAGTGCGCACTTTCCGTTCTTCTCCATCTGATCGACGGGGATCCCCCGGCCGTTATCCTCAACGGTAACTGAACCATTTTTATTGATTATCACCCAGATACGGTCGCAGTACCCTGCCAGGGCCTCGTCGATGGAGTTGTCAACGACCTCGTAGACAAGGTGGTGAAGCCCCCGGACATCGGTACTTCCGATGTACATTGCAGGGCGCTCCCGCACCGGCTGGAGACCCTCCAGTATCGTGATATGGGATGCATCATACGTATCGGTCAATTGCTCCCCTCCTCAAAAAAATATACGTCCGATTATGCACAACCGACGTCACATATAGAATTAGTCGTCAGAACACTTAAGAGTAAGGGAGGGATTCCAGGCCCCGCTAATGGAATTCGCCCAGATCCGGGTCTTTTATACCAAGCGCCTTGTCGACTGCGATGATCAGTTTTTCGATCAGCTTCACCACTTCCGCTGCTTCCTCCCGGTCCAGGGTTCCCGGCTGGTGCCACACGATCCTCTTCCGCAGAGCATTTGCCAGTTCCTCGATCTCTGTGCCCTTGAACTGGTCAGGGATGATGAAACCATCCAGGTGATCTGCCGCCCCATAGAACGCCTCCTCGGGTTTTTGCGCGAAGTGCTTGCAGATGAGCACCAGGTTGGTGATGAACCCACGCCCGAATGTACTGGCCATATCTGAATGAAAGCCCTGTCAAGAAAAAAAGTGTTCGGTCAGATCAGCCCTGATGGGGAGAGCCAGGCGAGGACAGGTGTGAAAATCACCACCAGTAGACCGGCAGCGAGGAAGGCATAATCCCGCAGGAGCACTGGTTTTTTCCGGATATAGAGATGGCTCTCCCTTCCATACCCCCGGCAGAGCATGGCCATGTAGGTGCGCTCACCCTGCTCGTAGGAGCGAATAAAGAGGGTGCCGATGGTATAGGCCATGGTCCGGAGACGGTACCGGTAGGAGAGGTGCGAATCAAAGGGCCGGAAATAACGGGTGGCCAGTGATTCGTTGATCTTCCGGTACATGTAGCCGAAGACGAAGATATATCGGATCATCATCCCCAGGGTGAGCGTGAACTCGGCAGGGAGGCCCAGCCTTCCCGCGCCCTCAAGGAGATCCTGTACTCTGGTGGTGGAGGAGAGCAGGATGATAAAAGAGATGCAGACCAGGAACTTGAGGAGGAGGATGGTGGCAAACTGGACTGATTCCTGGTATATGTGCAGCCCCAGCGGGAGATCTGCAATCGGCGTGAAGACCGTGTAGTAGGGGTTCTGCACAAAGACCTGCACCAGGATGATGAAGAGGCCGAAGGGAAGGATCGTCACCAGCCGCTTTGCATACACCACAGGGGAGAGCCGGGAGAGGGCCCATAGAACAAGGAAGAAGATGATGAATGCGGACGCTACCGGGAATACCAGCGGTGAATACGGGATGGCCACCATGGCCACGATGGCAGCAAAACAGAGGACAATTTTCACCCGGGAATCCAGGTCGTGGATAATGCTCTTCCTATACGTCTGCTTCTCAATGAAGAAGAGGTCTTCAATCATGCATTCCTCCTGAACGCGGCAAGGAAGGCTTTCTCGGCCTCGGTGAAGGTGTAGGCCATATTGACCTCCACTCCCTGCTCCCGCAGGCTGCTGATGAGTTTTGGCAGGACCGGGACATCCAGGCGGACCGAAGAGAGGAGGTCAGGACATGTGAATATCTCGTTGCAGCCCCCCCGGGCCACCACCTGGCCCCGGTGCATCACGTAGATGATGTCTGCCACCTCGGGGACCAGCGAGACGTCGTGGGTGGAGAATATCACTGTCATGCCATAGGTCCTCGAGAGGGAGTTGATGAACTCCACCAGGTCCCTGACACCCTGGGGGTCAAGCCCGGCCGTGGGTTCGTCGAGTACCAGTACCTGTGGCTCCATCGCAATGATCCCGGCGATGGCCACCCGTTTCTTCTCGCCCCCGCTCAGGTGGTGCGGCACACGCTCTCTCAGGTGCTCTATCCCCACCACCTTCAAAGCCTCCTCTACACGGTGGTGGATCGTCTCCTCGTCCAGGCCAAGGTTGGTGGGCCCGAAAGCCACGTCCTGCTCAACGGTGGGGGAGAATATCTGGTCATCAGGGTTCTGGAAGACCACCCCTACAAATTTTCGCACCTCCTTGATATTTTCACGTGTGATCGGCTCCCCGTGGATGAGGACGCTCCCGCCAGTGGGCTTGAAAATGCCATTGAAATGCTTGAAAAGCGTGCTTTTCCCTGCCCCATTCGCACCAATCACCGCGATCCTGGCGTTCCGGGGCGCGATGAAGTTGACCTGGTCCAGGCCTTTCACATTGCCGGGGTAGATATAGCAGAGATCCCTGGTCTCGATAAGATGCATGGAGTATGTATCCGGCATCCGTTAGGATGTGAAAAATAATAGAGGTATTCTTTCATTCGGAACGGGAGAGGACCCGCCCCAGCCCCAGGGCAACCGCCAGCACCAGCAGGGTGCCAATGACGATGGCCAGCGCCTCACCGGCTTTTTCAAGGCCTTCAATACCATAGTCAGGGAATGGGGATGCAAATGAGAAGGTGTTGCCAGTGATCTCCTGAACCTGCTCCTCCGCGGCCCCTGCTGCATCTTCGTCGAGCTCCGATCCCTGGATCTCTTTTGCACCGAAAATACCGAAGAAGGCACTCTCCAGGCCATCGGGATTGCTGGAGGCGATAAACGGGGCGGCTACCGCGATGACCAGAGCGATGATAACCCCGAAATAGAGAAGGTTCTTCGTGTCCATCAGCCGCTCACCCCCCGGGGTTGGGGGAGGAGATCAGGCCTGGCGGTGTAGATGAGGTAGAGGGCAACCGCGGTGATACCCCCCTCGATCACGCCGATGACCGCGTGATAGAGACCCATGGAGATAAGACCAAGTTCCAGCGGAAAAGTGCCGGCAACTGCCATCTCCACCGCGGTAACCAGGGCCGCTACGAAGAGTGAGAGCCACCCGGCGATGAATGCCGCGGGATAGGGATTTTTTATCGCTGCATTCAGCCCCTGGAAGCTGTAATATCCCACGAAACCTGCAACCACACCCATGTTGATGATGTTGGCACCCATCACGGTGATTCCCCCGTCGCCGAAGATTACCCCCTGGACGATGAGCACCAGGGTGAGCACAAAGACAGCGGCAAATGGGGATCCAAGAACTATGGCTGCCAGTGCCGCTCCCGCCATATGCCCGCTGGTCCCCCAGGGGATTGGCACGTTCACCGCCTGGATGGCAAAAATACCCGCTGCCAGTACGGCCACAAGGGGCACTTTTTCGTCCCTCATCTCGTTTCTGGCCCAGCGCAGGGACAGTGCAATAAAAATCAGGGCAATGATCCAATACACTGCTGCCTGGGGAAGCGGGATAAATGCATCGGGAATGTGCATGAAATTCACCTGAGTATTACTGTTCTGAATAGAAGTATTAACGAATAGTTGAAAAATGTTACTCTTTGTAAATTTGACGTACTCCAGACCGGATGAGTATGCCAAGAAGGGGATAGAGCGACGGGCGGGTAAGAAGCCGGTGGACCAGCCTGTGTGGACGGTCCATATCCCCCAGGGTTATGATATCATCGAGAATGGCTGGATCACCAAGGCCGGATATCAGTCTTGATATGTCTCCCGGAGAGAATCCATGCCTCATGCGAAAAAGCCGCATGCCCAGGTCAAGTTCCCGTCCAAAGTCGCTCTTCCAGGCATGCTCATACCTGGAGAGTATCCTGTCGCTTGAATCCCCTTCGGCAACTGCCTTCCCAATCACCCTTGCAGCATGGCGGGCAGCCCTCACACCGGTATACACGCCGCCTCCAGAAGTAGGCTTGGCCATCCCCGCGGCATCACCGACAAAGAGCGTCCGGTTGCCATATGTCCGGGTCATGGTGCCGAGGGGGATGGTCCCGCTGACCAGGTGGACCTGCGCCTGATGCGCACCCTCACCAAACCGGGAGAGGAACCGGAGAAAAAGATCCCCCACCCCTGTTCTCCCCGCCAGCCCGACCCTGGCCCTCCCCGAACCGATGGGAATGGCCCAGCCAAAGAATTCAGGAGAGGCATCCGGGTGGATCTCCACTCTTGACTGATCCATCGTATGCAGGATGTCTGCCTGGAGGCCGGCGAGGAAGACCGGTGGCCGGGGCATCCCCATCACCCTGGCCACCCGGCTCCGGGCCCCGTCGGCGGCAACCAGGACCTTGAACGGGATCTCTTCTCTCCCATTCACCCCCCTGGTGACGATACAGTGGTCCCCCCTGGTGACAAAGGAGGTCTTCATCCGTATCTCAGTTCCTGCCCGGGCAGCCCGATCGAGCATCTCCCGGTCCAGCCGGGCACGGTCCACCACGTGGGCTTTCGGGACTCCGGCATCGAACTCGAGAACCGGCCCGAGGCTTGAGACCACACGGGCGCCTCGGACGGTCGAAATGATACTCCCGGAAGAGACCTCGCACTCCCTGAATGCACTCATGGAGAGAAGCCCGGCACACTGGACAGGGACTCCGGCAGCCCCATGCTCCTCGACCAGGCAGACTGACAGTCCCTCCTCCGCACACAGGCGTGCACAGGTGCTCCCGGCCGGGCCTCCGCCCACCACCACCACATCATAGGGCCTGATCATTCCTGATTACGATCTTGTCCCGGAGCGGCATGAAGATATGAGGTCATTGTAATTCCGGATCTGTTCCCCCGGGGTATTTCATTCACCGGAAACGTGAGAGTCCTGATCAAATTTTTTATTTGGAGACGACCGCACTCATCACAAGATGACCCTCCGCGGGGCTGAAGCCCCCGCCACTGTGGCATCCCCAAAATGCGATAGGGCCCGAGTGCTGGGGAAAAGTCATGACTGATTCTTTCCCCGAAAACTCTGCCGGGGACCTATCGTGTGCAGGGGAGGTCTGAAAGAGCGCCTCGCTCGGGGACCCGGAGGGTCGGGGGTGCAACCCCCTCCGGTCTAATAAGAACCGCACTCCTTCACGATGACGCTCCTGGGGGCTGAAGCCCCCGCCACTGTGGCATCCCCAAAATGCGATAGCCCGAGTGCTGGTAGGATGAGGAGGCTGCGGGCCCTGTCGTGCATGGGGTACGCAGGGGTAAGAGCCGGAGGGAAATTCTTCCTATTCTTTCAGAGATCAGGATCAACCCTGCCGGGGGACCATCGCAGAGCTGGGGGAGGGGCGGGGGAGGGGGATTCTCCCCCGCCCGCTGAAGAAAACAGAGAATGAGGCGACCGACAGGTTGCCCCGGGGCTGATGGGCACGAGCCCTCGCGGGGGAAAGAGACCCGAGCCCTCGCCGCGTTCCCCCCATTCACACCTATTTTCTCCTCTGCAGGCGAATACTCCATCACAGATGGAGAGAGAACCCCGGTTTGAATGGAAACAGTGCCTCGTGGTGAGAAGCGACATCAAGATGAGCTGCGGGAAGACCTGTGCGCAGGTTGCCCATGCGGCCGTGATCGCATATGAGAGGGCGGATGCCTCCACCAGAAAGAAATGGCTGCAGGAAGGCCAGAAGAAGGTGGTCCTGAAAGTACCTTCAGAGAGGGTGCTCCTGGAACTGAAGACCCTGGCCGAGCATGCCGGCCTCTCCACGGGCCTCGTGCAGGATGCAGGGCTCACCGAGGTCCCCCCGGGCACGGTGACCGCCCTCGGCATCGGGCCTGCGAAGAGCGAGGAGCTTGACCGTATCACCAGTTCCCTCTCCCTGCTCTAGAGTGATTTTTCCCCTGTTCATCCCAATTTGCACGATGTGATTGTATGAGAGTGAGCCCCTACGCCCTGGAACATACCCTCGGCATGCGCTGGTATGCCAGCGATACCCCTGGCATCCGCGGCAGGTTGCGGGTGTGTGCGGAAGATTTTGTCGTAGACGAGGTCTCTATCCAGCCGGGGACCGAGGGGCCTTACCTCATATGCCGGCTCACCAAGAAAGACTGGGAGCTGCAGCGGGCGGTCAGGGAGATCGCAAAACAGCTCTCTCTCTCCCACCGGCGCATCGGATGGACCGGGACCAAGGACAAGCATGCGGTCACTACCCAGCTCATCTCAATCTACGGCATCAATGAGGAGGACCTGGCCCGCATCCGGCTCAAGGATCTGGAGATCGTTCCCGTAGGGAGAGCACATGAGCCCCTGGCCCTCGGTGCCCACCAGGCCAACCATTTCTCCATCACTATCAGGGATACCGCGTCTCCCGATCTCCTGTCAGAGGTCACGGCTGTTTCAGAGACCTGCCACCAGGGACTGCCGAACTACTTCGGGATCCAGAGGTTCGGGGTGATCCGGCCCATCACTCACCTGGTGGGGGAGCAGATCCTGAAAGGGGAGTACGAGCGCGCGGTGGACTGCTACGTGGGCGCGGCCTGCCCGGATGAACCGGAGGAGGTCCAAGCGGCCAGGAATACGTACGCAGAAGAGAAGAACCCCCTCGCGGCACTCCGGTCCCTCCCTGTGCCCCTCACCTATGAAAGGGCCATGCTCCACCACCTGGTCTCTCACCCGGGAGATCACCAGGGTGCACTCCTCTCGCTGCCCCCAAGGCTCCTCTCCATGTTCGTAAGCGCTTTCCAGTCATACCTCTTCAACATGGCGCTCTCTGCAAGGATGGAGAGAGGGCCAGGATTCCACCTCCCGGAACCCGGTGACCGGCTCCTCTTCGGGAATGGCAGGGAAGACCTGGTCACCGCAGCAAACAAGGGTGCGGCCCTGATGCAGGTTTCGCGGGGGCGTTGCCGGGTGGCGATCATGATGCCTGGCAGCAGGGAATTCCGCGAAACGGGAGAGGACGATCATACTGTCTCCTCACTCCTGGCAGCCCATGGTATTGTCCCGGAGTCGTTCTCCCGGGCCTCATCGCTGGTGAGAACACGGTATGACGGTGCCCTCCGGGCAGTCTCTCTCGAGACAGACATCCGGAGTGCCATCGAGGGACCGGATGTAACGCTCTCCTTCTCGCTTTCACCGGGGCAGTATGCCACGACGGTGTGCAGGGAGTTCATGAAGGCGGATCCCAGGGATATGATCTGAGTCCCGGGGAGACGATTGCGTGCGCAGGTTGGCTCCCGGGTCAGGTTATCCTGCCAGCTGCCTGGCCCCGGCGATGGCATCATTCAGGTTCCCGATCTCGTCCACCAGGCCCATCTCCAGGGCCTGTTCGCCCCTGATCACCCTGGCATCGTTGATATCGCTGCGGTTCACCCTCCTTTCAGACAGTATATCGGAAATAAGCCGTTCATTGCTCCAATCCACTATTGCCTGTGCATACAACTGTTCTTCAGGGGTCAGGGGACGGTGATCCGAGCCCATATCCTTCATGCTTCCCGACTTGATGACCAGGATGCTCAGGTTCTTATCCTCCAGCCACCCCGAGATGTCGAAAAATGTCCATGATGTCCCGATTCCTCCTGTGAGCGTGTCCGGGTTGGCGTAGATGCGGTCAGTATAGGCGCTTATATAGTATGCTGCAGAGGTGGCCATATCCCCCATGGATGTCACCACCGGTTTACGGTCCCTGGCATAGCGGATGTCCCCGATGATCTCCTGCGCACCTGCAGGGGTTCCCCCAGGGCTGTTCACCCGCAGTACGATGGCATCGATGATGGGATCGTCGGCAGCCTCCCTGATCATGCGGCCCACATACTCGGAACCCACGTACCCGTCTCCCCGGGCGTTCCCGGTGACGATCATCCCCTCCACCCTCACCACCGATATGCCGAGATCCCGGGAATAGGTGGAGAACACAAAATAGACGGCCGCCGCACAGAGGACCAGGCCTGCCAGCAGGAGCAGGAGGAGCGCCTGGTTACGGCGGATTATCTTCTTTTCAGTGTCCGGTATCTCCTGCATGCCCTGTGTCTCCTCCGGGGTAGCAGACCTGGTACTCGGTCACCAGGTTACTGCCGCAGAGATAATGGTTCTTCAGGAGCAGGCGGATCATCTGGCCTTCATCCTCGATATGCATCCCTCCCACGAGCGACGGGGTATCTGCCCCCCCCACGATGAAGGGGAGATGGATGAGGCGTATCTCATCGACGAGCCTGTGGTGCAGCATGTGCCAGTTGAGGGTGGGGCCCCCTTCGAGCATCATGGTCCGGACCGAGAACTGCTCGTACAGTTGCTGCATGAGGAGGGGAAGGTGCACATGCTCCTCCCCCGAGACCAGCACGTGTACTCCCCTGTCCCTGATGGCCGCCACCTTCCCGGCCGGGGCACGGGCGGCCACTGCAACCACCGTCGGGGCATCAGGGCCGAGCACATTGGCATCCGGGGGGATGTCGGCCATACTGCTCGGGATGACCCGGAGCGGGCTCTTTCCCTCCACGTAACGGACGGTGAGGAAAGAATTGTCTATCTTGATAGTGTTTGAGCCCACCATGATGGCATCGCAGGCCGCCCTGGTGCGATGGAGGAGGATCTCGGTGGCGTGATCCATGTATTTCATCAGGATCTTGCTCGAAGCCCCCTTCTTCAGTGTGAGCTTCCCGTCCACCGTGATCTCGGACATCATCAATACATGGGGTCGTCTCTCTGGTTCCGGCACTCTTGCTCCCTTCTCCTGAGAGAGACATATCGTGTTGCTCTCATATAGAGGTTCTTAGCTCCTGCAGGGAAGCAATTGATTCGCAATTCACTAAAAAATCGGTATCCTGCAGTGTTCAACGCGACCCCTGGTGATGACAATTATTATTGGTCCCCCCGGCGTGGTACTTAGGCATGAATATTACTGCCCTCCGGCCAAGGTTCATGCGCTACCTCGAGCCGGTGGCAGCGTTTTTCTGCCGCATAGGAGCCACTCCCAATCAGGTATCCCTGCTGGCACTCGTCTTTGGCCTGCTGTGCGCCTACCTCTTCTCCCGGCAGATGTTCGTGGCCGGGAGCGTGGCTCTTCTCCTCTCGGCAATCCTTGACCTGGTGGATGGAGCCGTGGCCCGGCAGACCGACAGGCAGACCCGTTTTGGTGCGGTCTTCGACTGGATCGTGGATAAGTATGTTGACGCCCTTGTGCTGCTCGGCATCGGCCTCTCCGGCATCGCCATTCTCACCAGGATACTCCCGCTTCCACCCCTTGCTGACTTTGCAGTGGTGGCCTTTGCCATCACCGGTTCTCTCATGAACACGTTCATCAAGCCGGTGGTCTATGCGGAGATAGGATACCAGGAACGTGTGGACGGGAAGATCGAAGACCCGCTTGAAGGGGTAGGGTTCTTCGGCCGCCCTGAGACGTTCCTTGTGCTCCTGCTGGGCGGGTTGACCGGTTTTATCTGGATCTCGGTCCTGGTCATCGCCGTATGTACCAACCTCTCTGCACTGCAGAGGATCATCTATCTCTACCGACGGCTCTCCTGATATCGCGGGAATAGAGCTGCACCAGACCGGTCGCAAAATCTGCCAGGTCAGGGATGATGCGGAAGAGGCCCCAGGCAATACCGATGAGCAGCAGCAGGGCCAGGCACTCGGCAAAAATGTTGTGGGCCCAGAAGAAGCTCTCGTACCCGAACTCGCCGTTCCCGGCGATCTCCGGCAGGAACGGGAACCATTGCCCGGTGTACGCGATGATCACCGCGGTATTCCGGACGATGTTCAGGATGTAAATCGTCGGGACTACCAGCAGGAATGCCAGCACCTTCTGGCGCGTGGTGGTCCTGACCGCACTTACCACCCCGAGCATGATCGCGATTGCCTGTATCCCTGTGCAGGCCAGGATAATCTCCACCCGGAAGTTGTTCCTGGAGAGCATGTTCCAGGCAAGCTGGTGAGCGGGATATCCGAAGGCCTGGAGCATCCACCCGGTCTGCCCGACCACCACCGAGATGAGCCAGTCACCGAGAGGCGTATACGCAAAGGGGGCATACATGAGGAACGCCACGGCAGCAGCGGTGGAGAGGTGCATGACCAGTGTCTCCCGGGCGAGGAGGTGCCTTGCGGTGATCACGAGGAAGGGGACCGAGAGGAGGGCCATGACAGGATAGAGCAGGTTGTTGATCGAGAGGTAGTAGGGAACCTCTGCAAAGAGGAAGAGCACGATGCACGTCCATCCGAGGACCGCACAGTAGTGCCGGAGCCGCCATGGCACCAGGAATGCCAGGAAGAAGAGGCAGGAGAAGAGTACCAGGAGCTCCTTCATCCCTCTCATATTGGAGTGCTGGGGAGAAAAAGAGTGCGTTTGCGGACTGTTCCCGCCTCATCTGGCTGTAATCCGGGTATTGCACCCGGCAGCTATCCAAGCCTTAATCTTGAATGGTGGTGCATAATACCTCACTATGTTCTGTCCGGAGTGCAGGAGCCTGATGATCTCCTCTGCAGGTCAGCTGAAATGCCGGAAATGCGGATATATCCGCAAGATCGGCAAGGATGATCAGATGCTGATCAAAAAAGAACGGCGTGAGAGGGAGATCGTCATCGTGGAGGAGGAGGGATCGATCCGCACTCTCCCCACCATCGCGGCGAAGTGCCCCAAGTGCGAGCATAATCTCGCATTCTGGTGGCTCCGGCAGCTCAGAGCGGCTGACGAGAGCGAGGTCCGTTTCTTCCGCTGCGTCGAGTGCGGCCATACCTGGAGAGAATACGATTAATTCACACTGTTTTCTGCCTCTTTCCATTTCCCTGACCCCGGGAGCTCTCTCAAACCTGCATTCGGAGACCGCATGGTCGCCA
>JALOPW010000040.1 GCA_025453675.1 Methanolinea sp. | reverse complement strand
GTCCAGGAACTGGACCTCATCGCTGAAGTGGTGCGAAGGGAAGTGCAGCGGCAGCAGCGGCTCCTCTCCATAAGGGAACAACTGGCAGGGCGCGGCGCCAGCGTACCCGGGTCAGCAATCGATGTGACGGCTCTCTTCTCCGGCACTGGATCAGGTATACTCAAGAAGGCCTCCCGTGTTATGGCAATCACCCTGGCGGGATTTGCAGGCTTTGTGGGAGAGGAGATCCAGCCCGGGAGGAGGCTTGGGAGTGAACTCTCTGACTATGCCAAAAAATGCGGGGTGGGCGGAATCTTTCACACCGATGAACTCCCTGCCTATGGCGTGACCGCAGAAGAGGTTGCCGCACTCAGGAAAGAAGTGGCGGCAAAGGAGTCGGATTGCGTCATACTGGTGGCGGGGACTCCGGCCCAGGTGGAATGTGCCAGCCAGCAGGTGATACGGAGGGCAGGAATGGCCCTCCAGGGGATTCCGGAAGAGACGAGGAGGATGCTTGAAGGGGGAAGCACCTCCTACATGCGTCCGCTCCCGGGAGCTGCGCGGATGTATCCTGAGACCGATGTGCTCCCGGTCGTCATCACCAGCGAGTGCTGGGAGTCTATCACCATCCCCGAACTCCTGCATACGAAGGCTGAGAGATATGTCAGGGAGTGTGGACTCGACGCTGCAGTGGCCAGGCAGGTGGCCTACTCTGAATATCTCCATCTCTTCGAGAAGGCATTAGATCTTGGTATCTCCCCATCCCTTGCGGCCAGGACCCTCATTGCCACCCAGAAGGAACTCTCCCGCGAAGGTCTCGATACCCGCATTCTCGTGGCTGACTGCGATGCCAGGGGAGAAACCTCCCTCCAGCCAGTACTGCAGGTGCTTCTCGGCGTAAAGGATGAGCGTGTGGGAAAAGAGGCCATTCCTGATGTACTCAGGAGGATCATTCAGGGTGAATCCACGGAATCGGCCATACACGCCATGGCTTCACCGGTCATTGGGACTGATCTTTCTGCACTTGCAAGGACCATCGTGAGAGAGAGGATGCCGTTTGTGAGAGAGAAAGGCATGGCAGCACTCGGACCCCTCATGGGAGTGATGATGAAGGAGGTGCGGGGTGCGGTGGATGGCAAGAAGGTTTCACAGTTGTTGAAAGACGCCCTTTCAGAAGCACTGCAGGTTCAGTAAGCAATCTTCCAATTCCGGCCAGCCAAACCAATCCCTGCAGGTACAAAGTATTAAAAGAAAGCATAGCAAATTAGTGAAGGAGTTTGCCTATGGGAAAGACAGGGTCCGTGCAATGGACGCAGGTAAAAGGGGTCAAGGGGCAGATACGCCTGGTACCCAAGTCAGAAGGGGATGTAAAGAAACCGGGGCCAAACCAGCGGTTCAAGGCAGGAGCATCACTCCGGAAACTGGAACAGCTGACCGGGGAGGGCCAGGGCGGGTTCCGCGGCAGACCGGGAGGAAGAAGGTCCGGCGGCCGTGGAGGCAGGGGCGGACGATCGTCAGAGTCCGGACCCCAGGCAAATCCCATGGTCAGGAAGGCCATGCGGAGGCCCAAGGTCTCGGTGCTCGGCGCCAAGCAGAAAGCAGGCAGATAACTATAATATCTTCCCCTTTTCCTTTTTTCCGCGTTATTTGAACACACTCAGAAGTATATTGTATCACGGCAGTACAGTGTGAATATGGATCTGAAGACCGCAGTGAAGGGTTATCAGTTTGCCGAACGTGCAAAAAGTGAATTGATCATCTGCTCCCAGCTCACCATTGCACTGGCAGGTTTTCCTGAATTGGAACGTCCGGGGGGAAAACGGATGCTCATCCTCGTCCTGGAAGCCGTCCGATCCGAACTTGAATTCGCCTGGAAAGGAACAGAAATAGCTGATTTCCGCCGTGCTATCAACCTTCTCTCTGAGGCTATCAGCACTGTTGAGAGCGACAATTATGGTGCAGCGTCCCTGAAGATGAGTGAATCCATCAGTTCGGTTACCACTGCAGCACAGGGAGCCTGGCAGGTACTCGGAGAGCATGGACTCATCTGAATTCTTTGATTTCCTGGTATCCCGCTGCTCGGTGAGGGAGTTTGATGGCAGGGAAGTTCCCGATGCAGATCTCTCCTACATTTTAGACTGCGCCAGTACCGCACCGAGTGCAGGGAACCTGGAGGCCTGGGATGTGGTGATCGTCGATGGGCAGGAAGAGCGGGACCATATCGCCGATGCAGCATACGGGCAGGAGCACATCAACAGGGCTTCCCTGCTCCTGGTTGTATGTGCCAATTACGTGAGATCAATGTCCCGGTACGGAGACCGTGGGATCCTTTTTGCCATCCAGGACGCGACCATTGCCTGTACTTTCATGATGCTTGCCGCCCATGCCCGGAGGCTTCATACCTGCTGGGTGGGCGCATTCCAGGAAGAGGAAGTGCGGGAGGTGCTGGATCTCCCGGCACATGTGAGGCCAGTGGCGATCCTGTGCCTGGGAAAGGGCTTTCCATCGGGGAGCTATACAGAACGAATGCCGGTGGTGGAGCATGTACACCACCAGTTATGGTGAGTGATTGAGGGATGCCTGATTATCGTGTAATTCTTGAGGGCGCCTGGATGGTGAAGGATGTTTCATCCCTGGACGATGCGGTGAGCATTGCCATCAGCGAGGCGGGGAAGAGACTGAACCCCGTGGCGGCCTATGTGGACGTGGAAGTGGGGATGCTCGCCTGCCCGTTCTGTGAAGGTGAACTGAACAGCGCGCTGGTGGTGGCAAATACCGCCCTCGTGGGGCTTCTCCTGGAAATGAAGGTTTTCCGGGCCGAATCGCCTGAACATGCCACCAGGATTGCCAGGTCGGTGATTGGGAAGGCACTCCGCGATGTACCCCTCCAGATCAAGGAGGTCTGTGAACTGTGATCTACGTGGTGGGGCACACTGCCATCGATCACATCTGTAAGGTTCAGGAGTTCCCTCCCAGGAATGGGTCTGCAAGTATATTGGAGAGGAAGATCTACTTTGGCGGAGGTGCGGCAAATATCGCTGCCGGGATAGCCCGGCTCGGTGAACCCTGCACCCTGGTGAGCGCAGTCGGAGGGGATTTTCCAGGCGGGGACTATGATGTATGGCAGAGATCACTGGGATTAAGGCAGCAGTTTTTCGAGGTCCCGGATACGCACACCCCCACCGCGTTTCTGTTTACCGACCAGCTCGGAGACCAGATTACCTTCTTTGAATGGGGAGCATCCAGAGTGTTTGCTGAATCCAAAGCCCCTTCGTTCCCTTTTGTGCATATGGCAACGGCAGACCCTGACTTCAATACCAGGGTGGCAGAGAAGGCAGCCTTCTCCACATTTGACCCCGGACAGGACCTGCATCGCTACCGGAGGGACCAGCTTGAGAATATCCTCTCCCACATCGATATTCTCTTTGCAAATCAGCACGAGGTGGAGAGTATGTCCCGGACACTCGGGATGTCCCCAAGAGACCTCGCTGCCAGCGTCCCCATGGCAGTCTTTACCATGGGTGCCAGGGGGAGTGAATATATCCGTGGCGATGAGAGATGTCACATTCCTGCAGTAAAGGTCAGCATGGCTGACCCTACAGGGGCTGGTGATGCCTACCGGGCGGGGTTCCTCGCCGCCTTCTGGCGGGAGTATCCCCCTCTCGAATGCTGCCGCATCGGTACGGTGACTGCCTCGTTTGCGGTGGAAGTCGTCGGTTGCCAGAACAACCTCCCTTCATGGCCGGAGATGGAGGCCCGTTACCGCCGCGAATTCGGGGATCTTCCGGAGAATATACCTGGAAATAAGAGGGTATACACGAACAGGGGGTGAATGGTGCATGTCGGTGATGGGTAGCGAGGTGAAACTTGAGCGGCTCGGGAGGTATCTCTTCAATGCACCTTCATGGCCCATCTCACTCCTCCTTCTCATCGTGCTCGGGTTGATCCTCGATGGTGTCAGCCTGAAACTCGGGTCTGCACTCTGGCTTGGCACCCTGGCCTTCACCATCCCCGCGCTCTTCTCCTTTGCAGTGACAAAGCCGGCAGTGGAGCTGATCGGGCGGCCCATGACCTGGAACAGGTCCGCGCTCCTGGCTCTCTCTTGTACCCTCTTTGGGGTAATCATCACCCTTTCTGCCCTGGTTATCTCCTCGTCAATGCTCCCTCTCTTCTATGCCATATCCCTGGGTTGCATTCTCGGCCTGAGGCTCCTGGTGCTGGTCGCAATCGCCGACTACCGGATACTGCGCATGATCCTGCCTGCAGCCAGCCAGAGCATCGCCGGGGTTGCCATGGGGACACTGTTGTTTTCGCAGAATTTCCCCATCCTCGCGCTTGTCCTCCAGGTGTTCTTCGGTCTCGGATTCGTTATACTGGTGTGGGCCATAGACAGGCCCCTGTACCGGACATTTCATATCAGGGGGCTGGACTTCCTCAACTCTTTCCTGGCACACCTCACGGACGGTTCGAGAGCGCTCGAGGACTACTTCCGTAAGATCGGTGAGGAGGTTACTGTACCCCAGGTGACGGTGTTCTTCCGCAGGAGTGAAAAGAGAGGTCTTATCCTGACGGTCCCGAATGTGCATCCAGGACCCATGGGCGAGATCGGGGGAGGAAACCTGCCCCGGGGCATGCAGGCAGATTTTGAGGAGATGGTGATGGTTCCCCACGGGGCCGCCACCCATGATTTCAACCTGGTCTCCGAGAAAGAGATAGAGAAGCTTGTTGCCGCAGTTGCCGCATCAGAAAGAAACCTCCGTTTCTCTCCTGAAGCGACCCGATCCATCCGGTACCAGCAGGGATCGGTCTCTCTCCTCTGCCAGGTCTTTGATACTACTCTCCTCATGGTGAGCACCCGCTCCCCTGAACGGACAGAGGACCTGGATTTCAACATCGGGATGACGATTATGGCCGAAGGACACCGGTCTTATCCGAATATCGCATTTATCGACGCCCATAACTGCCAGGCAGGGGATATCTCCTACGTGCTTCCGGCCACGAAACTGGCCATGGAGTATTACCTTGCAGGGATAAGGGCCATCGATGAGACCCCCGGTATGCCCAGGGCACCGATGAACGTGGGCATCTCCCATATACGGGTACCATTCTCTCGTGAACAGGGATTCGGTGACCAGGGCATCCAGCTGGCCCTGGTACGGGTAGATGGCCAGACCACCGCCTACCTCCTGATAGATGGGAACAACATGGAGGCAGGGGTAAGGGAGACCATCAGGGAATACCTGCTCCGGTCTGTGGATGAGGCAGAGGTAATGACGACCGACTCGCACGTGGTGAACACCGTGAGCGGAAAGAACCCTGTCGGGCTTCATGTGCCTGTCTCAGAGATCCTCCCCTGGGTGGATCACGCGCTTCAGGAGGCCCTTGGTGATATGGCCCCCGCAGAATCTGCAGGGAGCACTGCATGGTGTGAGGGAGTGGTGGTATTTGGGTCCCATCGCATCACCCAGATGGCAAGCACGGTGAACACCATACTCCTCTTTGTCCCGGTCCTCAGCGCAGGGATGCTCCTCCTGGTCTTTCTCCTCTCCATTCTGGCATATGTCATCATTGGGTAATGGTATGCAGGACAGAGGAGAGGCGAAAGATTATCCGTAAGGCGCGTAACTATCGGGAATACAGGGCTCGCAGGAAAGGACCACCATGGCCCAGGCAGTGATATACCATTGATGCGTGAGAGTATCAGGCAACGATCAATTGGAGTATCAGCATTATCTGGCGCTGAACCATGTTGGTTTCACAAATTTGTTGTATTGTTCTCTATATAAACTTTTTGGAAAAAACTCGCAAATTTCTTCTGAATCACCCCGATTCCTTATAAAATCACCGCCACAAGCGTCTTTTTTCATCGACCTTTTTTCAACGCCATACGGGCACTCTACTGTGGAGACACCGCATCCCGCACATACACCACGGTTCCCTCCTCCATTCCCTGCCCCTCAAATATTGCCCCTGCAGGGACAAACCCGTTCTTCTCGAGGATCCTGATGGAAGCCTTCAACTCAGGGTAGGTGGTGGCAAAGATCCTCCGGATACCAGGGTATGAGAAGATGGCAGGGATCAGGTGTCTCAGTGCTTCGGTTGCATACCCCCGGTTCTGGAACTCGGAAAGGACCGAGTACCCTATCATCACCGCGCCCTCGTCTCCGGAACAGGAACCGGTTCCGCCGCTCCCGATGAGCGTACGATCTCCTGAATCCCGGTTGATCAGGATCCAGTACCAGACGCAGAACACCGGGTCGGATCCTTCAACTTTCATTCGGACAAACCCGGCCAGCGTCTCCTCGTCAAGGAGCGGCGGAGGCCAGGATGGCGGGATAGCGGCATTGAGGAGCCGGGCAAGCACTCTCCTGTCGCCATTCTCACTGGCAAGCATCTCGAGTGTTGCCGGGATGAGTTCGAGACGTTCGGTCCGGATTGGTGATGCGGGTATCATGCGAATTGTCGGGGTTTTGGATATACAAAGGAAGAAGAGTGTATGTACACGAGGGCTCATGTTACTTTTCGAAGGAGGTATGGCGAAAAATCCCTGGCATATTCCGGAGATCGGACCCGGCCCTATGCAGCCAGGAAAGATCTCCGCAAGGACTCGGGGGGCCGGATACCAATCCCGGTGAAGCCCTTGCCCTAATCCACTTCCCAGTTACCGGAGACAAAGTAGGAGGGAGCCATCCTGTGGAGGGTACCTCCACATTCCGGGCAGAAATGAGGGCCGGGAGCAGGTGGAGCGCAGCAGGAACAACCGGTCTGGAGGTAGAACTCCCTGCTGCATTTGACACATTTCAAACGTTCCATCCTGTTATTCAATGGTGGTGATCCTGTTCAACCCTTTGGTTCCATAACAGAAGGATCAGTCCCGTCATCTCAAATCCCTCACAACAAAGACAGCTCTTCGCTATCAGGTATGAGAGCTACGCTATTCCTTTTTTCTCGTGTGATATAGGGGCTGGCGCTCCCGCCCCGGACTGTCTCCGGTCGCCAATGTACCTGTCATGGTGATCGGATGATCGGGGAGGATCAAATCCAAAAGAGAAACGGAGGCGATTCAGTGATCACTTGTCACCCATGTACTTCACAATCTTTATCCTCTTCCATAGATAGTCTCTTTCACAGACACATTTCAAGGAGATTCATGCATGCACGTGACAAAAAAATACTCTTGCTCCCTCATTCTCATGCTCGCGCTCATACTCCTGCTCGCAGTACCCGCATCTGCACAGACTGCCGGGGTTTATATGGTGAAGGGCGATGAGCTCTCTGACGAGGGGAAGTACGAGGAGGCAATTGCGCAGTATGATCAGGCCATCGCATTTGAGCCGAAAGCGGCACCCGCCTGGTGCGGCAAGGGGCTTGCCCTTTATAATCTGACCCGGTATGATGAGGCCCTGGACGCATTCGACCAGGCAATTGCCATCAACCCGAACTACGCGAAGGCCCAGTACGGGAGGGGGGTCGCACTCTACGAGCTCGGCCGCTATGACGATGCCATCGCTGCGTATGACATTGCCTTCAAGATCTACCCTGAGTATGGATACCTGATCTACTACGGAAAGGCTCAGGCCTACGCCGCAAAGGGAGATTTTACCCAGGCTGTACCTCTCTTTGAGCAGGCTCTCACCCTGCAGCCGGGATATGCCGGGGTCTGGGTAGAGAAAGGGGATGCCATGGCCGCATCGGGAGACTCCCAGGGTGCACTTGCCGCCTACCAGAAAGCCCTCTCTCTTGAGCCAGGGTTTGCCCTGGCAGAGGCAGGGGTGGCGGCCGCCCAGGCAAACCTCACCGGGTCGGTCGTGGTGACCACCGCCATCCCGCAGGCGACTGATACCCAGGCTCCGGTCAAAACAACTGTCCCCACCACTGCTCCGGCTACCACCAGGACACGAGCTCCAATCTCTGCCTGGACCTGTGGAGCCGGACTGCTGGTCGCGGTCGGGCTGGCACTTCACCGGAGACACTGAATTTTTTTCCTGCACAGGGTAGTGGGACGACAGCCCACAGTGAGTCCTCTTTCCTGGCCACTGATTCTGCATCGCGCCAACAGGTGGGGTCCTCGTGATTTAACCTCTCTCCCCAGGGTGGGCATTCTACGTGGGGGAAATTTCCGTGTCTCGTCCTTTTTGCATGAATCATAGATACACGAGCGATTCATCCGCGATTTTGTGAGAGCGAGCAGCTCCCTACTTGAACATGCCGGCTGCACTTTCGCCCCGCGTGCTCTCCACCCTTATGGTGGGAGAGGTGCCAGTGTCACAGGCATGGAGTTCGATCTGCACCCCTCGGTCACGCTGCGGAGCGGGACCTTCTCGGCCGTGGTGGCGCCCGAGGAGGTGGTGCTGGCAGGGTTGAACGACAACCCGGTGCTCAGGCGTTTCCTCTTCCTCTTCGTGAGCGGGAATTACTCCCGTATCCTCCCGGGGATCAACCGCAGGTCAGTCAACATCGAAGTGCGGAGGGCGTTCACTTCATTCCAGCTCCTGCACATCCTGCGGGAATCCTACCACACTATCGTCTTCCTGGAGCACGATGCCTCCCTCTACGAGGGTGCCGGGGGGGAGGTGTCTTCCCAGGTAGGGGAGAGCCTCCGGCAGCTGGGGCAGAGCACGCTCGTAGTACTGTATGCCGCCTCACCGGATCGCACCTTCGAGGAGATGGCCAGGCTGGCGGATCGGGTCTTCTACGTGGCCAGCCCTGCTGCACGGCCCCCGGCACCCCGGGCCCGGGGGAGGGGAAGGGAGCGCTACCCCGGGGGGCTTCCCCGGGGCCAGCAGACCCTGGGAGGTGTGTGAGGTGGGGAGGAGCTTTACCAGTGTGCGCATGGGGGTCCGGATCCTCACCGCACGGTGGGAGCAGGCTGCCCGATCCCTCCCGGGAAAGGATCGGGAGCATGCCCTCCGCGTGGTGGAGATGGCCAGGCGGCACTCGAGCGAGTGCTTCTACGCCTTTGACGACCCCCTGGAGGCCGCCCTCTTCTCGGTCCTCCTGGAGATGGTGAAGGAGAGAGTGGTGGGCAGACGCCATGTGGATCCTTGACACCTGCTCCCGCAACGGCCAGGTGGAGACCTGGGAGCGGGGCCGGGGCGGCCGGCACCTTGTCATCCCCGCTCCTCCCTCATTCCTCCTGTATCTTCCGGATCCCCATGCTCACGGTGACCTTCTGGAGGGCCTGGAGTGCCGGTTTCCTTTGGAGGAGTGTCACATCCGCACCGTGTACGAGACTCTGGACGGGTACCGCGTGCAGGCCGGGAGGGAGGTTGCGGACCTCGTGGAGAGGCAGACGCAGTATGAGGCCCTGATCTTCAATGCCGACCTCCGGCTGGACCAGTGCGTCCTGGCAGAGCGGAACCTTGTCCCCTGCAGTGAGGAGGGCGAGTCACGGTTCTCCATTGACCTCTTGTCTGATCTCCCTGCGATGGAGATCTCGGTTGCGGACAACCCGTTTACCCCCGGCCCGGTCACCTCCCTCTCGCTCTTGGTCGATGGGCGGCAGGTGCGGCTGGAGGGAGACGAGAAGACCATCATCTCCGACATGGAGGCCCTCATCCGCTCCGCCGATCCGGACGTGATCCTCTTCCCACAGGCCGACGTGTGGGTGCCCCGGCTGGCGGCAAGGGCCGCCGAGTACGGGCTCGGTACCGGCTTCTCCCGGTCCGGGAGGTTCAGGCGCCTGTCGGCGAAGTCCTACTGGAGTTACGGCAAGACAGAGTACCGGGTGGGAGCCCTGATTCCGGATGGCCGGCTGCTGGTGGACACCCGGCAGAGTTTCCACTACCGGGAGAGTGGCCTTGCCGGGATCCTGCTCGGGGCCCGCCTCTCCGGTCTCCCCCCAAACCTTTCTGCCCGGTTCACCTCCGGGACCCTCATCTCCTCATACGAAGTCTACGAGGCCCTGCGCCAGGGGATCGCGGTCCCCTACCGCAAGAGTGACCCGGAAGCGGTGCGGCGTTTCTCCTCGCTGAAGGCGGCGGACCGGGGAGGGATGATGTTTCAGCCCCGGCCCGGGATCTACACCGCGGTGCATGAGATCGACTTCACCTCCCTCTACCCCTCCCTCATTGTCAGGGACAACCTCTCCCCCGAGACCCTGGCTCACCCCGGGCGGCGTGGGTTCCTCCCGGGGGTGCTGGCCCCCCTCATTGCCATGCGCATGGAGACCAAGCAGAAGAAGGCCCATGACCCCCGGTATGCGGGCCTCGATGCCATCCTCAAGTGGATGCTCGTCACCTGCTTTGGGTACACCGGATACCGGAACGCCAAGTTCGGGCGGATCGAGGTGCACGAGGCCATCACCGGAAGCGCCCGGGATGTTCTGCTCCACGTCAAGGATATTGCGGAGGAGATGGGCTTTGCGGTTCTGCATGGCATTGTGGACTGCCTGTGGGTGCAGGGGGAGGCGGTCACGGCGTTCAAGGAGCGGGTGGAGCGGGAAACCCGCCTCCATACCGTGGTGGACGCCTACGACTGGCTGGTCTTCCTCCCGATGGCCGACAGGTCAGGGGCCTACAACCGCTACTACGGCCGGTTTGCCGACGGAAGTCTGAAAGTGCGGGGGATCGCCTCCCGCCGCGGCGACACTCCGGTCTGCATCAGGAATGTGCAGCAGGAGATGCTCGCCCTCCTGGGGCAGGCCCGGACCCTCCCGGAGATCGCGTCCTTCCGCGAGCCGCTCCGGGAACGCTACCGGCAGATCAGGGAGACCCTCCCACTCGTCCGTCCGGCGGAGATGGCGATCAGCCGCCAGATCAGCACCCTGCGCTACCGCCATGCCTGCCCGGAGGCCTCGGCGGTGCAGGCCTGTGCGGCAGAGGGGATCGCGCTCTCCCCCGGGATGGAAGTGAGCTACGTGGTTACCGATGCCCGCACCTGGGCCGTGGATCTCGACTGGAAAGCCACTCGTTTCGACGTGGGTTACTACCAGAGGCTGCTTCAGAAGGCATGGGAAGAGGTTATCTTTGCAGTGGAGCAGGCGGAGATGGAGGGGGGATGAGGAATGAGGAGGTTCCCGATGCAAAGGTATTCTACTGGAAAATCTTTGAAAAGGCGTCAGAAGCGAGAACGCCCGTGTTTCCGGGGCGGGGTGCAACCGCCCCCGGTGACCGGAGGTTGCTGCAGGGCCGGTGGGCGGCAGACCACGGCAGGGAAAAATTGATCCGCCCCGACTCACAGACCAACTTTTATCGTTCGCTGGATGCCACAGAACAGCATACGGGAGATGGTTCTCCCCTGGAGGGCGAAATTGGAGCTGCAGTGTGAAAAGATGGGTGATGTTCAGGTTGTCCACGTGACCGGCAGGATCGACAGCAGCAATGCGGATATATTCGGCCGGGATATCGGCGAAGTGATCGCGGATGGCAACCGCCAGATACTCCTCGACCTTGCCGGGGTCACGTATATCAACAGTGCAGGCCTTCGTGCAATCCTCGTCGTTGCAAAGAGCCTGAAAAAGCCTGGCGACCGGTGCGTGATCTGTGGACTTATAGGTGAGGTGAGGGAGATATTCGAACTCGCAGGGTTTACCATGATTCTCCAGATGTATCCGACGGTGAATGACGCGATAGTGCGATGGTGAGCAGGAGGGGGCGAGGAGCCCCCTCCTGCGGGGGCACGGGGTGGCCCTGGAGGGGGTGCAACCCCCTCCGGTCAGGGGGAAACCACACTCCTCGACGAT
>JALOPW010000020.1 GCA_025453675.1 Methanolinea sp. | reverse complement strand
GCCATATGTAAGGGATCGGGACAAGCCTCCTTTCGGGTCTTTATCCTGCCTGGAAAGCGTCGAATCTGAATCCGATCGAGGCGTTGAGGCACGAATAACGAAATTCACACTCTTTGTAACGTTGAAGGAATCATTCGTTCCCGGGGGATGGACCGAATTGATGATGAGCCTGGCTGATGTATACGTGTAGCAGGATGAATACCTGATGGCAAATTTGCTTCTGTTGATCATCATCGAATTCCTGGCGGTCCTGTTCCTCGTGCTCGGTTATATGGTCAGGTTCCGCGGCCGAACAGACCTCCTGGCCTCTTACCGGAGAGAGGATGTCAGGGACCCGCAGGGGCTGGGAAGATTTGTTGGGACCAACCTTCTCCTGCTTGGTGCATGCGCCGTGGTGACCTTCATCGGGATCCTCCTCTATCCCGAAGCAGAAGTCATTCTCTTCGTGATATTCTGCGCAGGGATCGTCCCGGTGGTGAGCGTGGCCTCTGCCCTGGGAAGCCGCCGGCATCTGAAAGCGAATTAGGTGGCAGCTCCACTGATTCTGGCCGTCCCTGTGAAGGATTCGGACATACCTGAGAGCGCGCAACGGAGATCCTCCCACGAGAGGCCGGCATCCAGTTGCCACACCATGCATTCCTCTCCTTCCACGATCACCAGGGCCACCGGTATGCAATTCCCGATACAACCGCCCTTCCAGTGCATCCCGGACTGCCGGGTTATTGCCAGGAGAAACCTGTCACCAATCCTGCGCACCGGGCTGACCAGGAACTTTTGGTTCTGCGTCATCAGGAGACCTCACCTCATGTATACGCCTTTTTAGATCCCCCAAAAAGAGTAAAAAGCCTTACCAGGCGGGCGATGAGGTTGAACGGGTACCGTACATGGACATCCATCTCGAGGTGCCCCTCCAGGCGCTCACTGGTGAAATCAGGGACCATCTCCAGGTGGATCCGGCCGGAATGGCGAAGCATGGACCGCAACGCCCAGAAATACCCGTAGAGCATCCCCGTCTCCGCAGGGCCCGCGAGCCCCACCACGGCCTGGCAATGCAGATGCCTGAAGGAGAGGGATTGGATCAGAGATCGAAGAAAAGAGATCAGATCGGGGATTCGAGGGACTACTGATTCGACGAAATTCGGAACCAGATGTATCTCCGATTCAGGCGTACCCGGACCCCCTTTTACATGCCTGTCAAAAACACGGGTCTCCAGGATTGCAGGAGTAGGGATGAGCACATCACCCAGCAGGAAATTGAAAACGCGGTGTTCGCGGGACAGCTGGCCCCGGATACCCATGCACAGCCAGTAGACAGAGATGAGTGCATTACCCCTGCCGTCCGCATACTCCATGCGCACCCTGACCCGGAGGGGAATAGCATAGAGACAGAGCTCCAGGAGTACCAGGGCAAGTATGATCGCAGCGACCAGGATCACCGGGTGGGGATCCATGTGACAGGACCTGTATCAGTCTTCCCGTTCCTTCTCTTTTGATTCCGACATGGCCTTGATGGCTTTTATCACCTGGGGAGCCAGCGACTCGGAAAGCGCGGTGATAATCTGGGCGACGGGGTTGTCCCGGTGCAGGGAGAGTACCTGGATTCCTTCTGGTCCCTTCACATCCTTGTAGACCAGCACCAGGGCCACGGGAGCGATCTTACCCCCGCAGCCGGCACCTTCGCCCTCTCCATCCTTCCCTTTCCCTCCCCCAGCCCCCATGCCGAAGCCGAATTCAGCGATGGGGATGACTGCCTTGTCGCCAAGGTCAACGGCCTGGCCGACAACATGGGCCGGTGAGAGGAGGCGATCCAGTTCATCGGCAGTGATTTTAAGCATCTCTTCGCCTGTCATACGAGATTACACCGGAAGAGACATACGGCAGAAGGGTATATGAAGGCTCCTGTAGCCCGGCTGGGAGCACACAGTGAAGAATCCACCGGAAAACGGGAATTACCTCCCGGACTTTCACAGGACCTGGCAGAGGGAATATTTAGACGGAATCGCTGACCAAATTCACTTTGCTCCTCAACTTAGCTACGGGCGTGATCAAAGGTGAGTGGGAACCCGGATGTCCCTCCCTCTCACCATCCTATGTAGAGGGATTTGGTCCGGGTGTAGGAATGGAGCGCCTGGGTGCCATTCTCCCGCCCGATTCCTGAGCTCTTAAACCCCCCGAACGGGATCTCAGGAGGGAGGGTGAGATGCCGGTTTACCCACACGACCCCAGCCTGAACCCTGGAGAAGACCTCCCTTGCCACGGTAATGTCATGGGTCCACACCGAGGCTCCGAGGCCGTAGCGGGTGTTGTTGGCATGCCGGATTGCCGTTTCCAGGTCAGGTACGCACATCACGGGGAGGACCGGGCCAAAGATCTCCTGTGAAAGGAGGGGGGACTCAGGGTGCACGTCTGTGACAACAGTAGGAGCGTAGAAATAGCCCCTCTCAAGGGGACGCTCCTGCAGTCGCATCCCACCTGTCAATATTAACCCCTGCCCTCGGCTCGTCAGGTGTTCCATCACCTTCTCGATCCGGTTCCGCTGGGGCGCACCGCTCAAGGGACCCATTTCTACCCCTGCAGAGAGGCCGTTTCCCACCTTCAGTCCTTCTACCCTGGATTTGAGCATGCGGACGAACCTTTCCCCGATGGACTGGTGCACGAAGAGCCGTTTTACCGCTGTGCAGGTCTGGCCGGCATTGTAAAACCGTCCCCGTACCGCTCCAGCAACGGCTTTTTCGATATCCGCGTCCTCCCACACGATCATGGGGTCGGAGCCTCCAAGCTCGAGTGTAACGGACTTGAGTGAGCCTGCCGCAAGCTCCTGCACCCGCATCCCGGTCTCTGCGTCCCCGGTGAATGAGATTTTCTGCACTCCCGGGTGGCGGACCAGGGCTTCCCCTACCACCTCACCTCTCCCGGTGACAACATTGAGGGTTCCCGGCGGAATACCTGCCTCCTCAAGGAGATTTGCCAGGCGGAGGCTGGTGAGAGGGGTCTGCGAGGCGGGCTTGAAGACCATGGTGTTCCCTGCTACGAGCGCGGGTGCAATTTTCCAGGCCATCAGGAGGGCAGGCATGTTCCAGGGGATGATAGCCCCGCAGACGCCAAGGGGTTCATGGGTCACCATGGCATCACCGGATGACCCGAGCGGGAGACACTCACCGGTCAGGCTGCTGGAAAGCGCCGCATAATATTCAAGAACATTTGCAAATCCACGCACCTCGTCCACAGCGTCTTTCAGGGGCTTTCCCTGCTCCATGGTCAGGAACCGGGCCAGATCCGCATGCCGCTCACGGACCAGGGCAGCTCCCCTGAAGAGCAGGATGCCCCTCTCCCTGGGGTTCTTTGCAGCCCATGAGGGAAACGCGGCTTCTGCCGCTTTCACCGCGTCATCCACCTCATAGAGGGTTCCTTCCGGGACGCGGTCGATCTCCTCTTCCGTGGCCGGGTTGATCACCGGCATCCACCGTTCATCGGCTCCTGCCACCTCCGCTCCGCCTATCCACATATGCATGAAGCAAGAGTCACGGTCAATCCATATTAGGGTTCACCATTGGCGCGGGGACTGGTACTCCAGATGGTCCCGTTCTTGATCGGATGCCGCAAACTCAAGGTATACCGTGCGATTCACCAGAAGGTCCATTCCACCTGGAGATGTCAAGATGTGGATGAATCAGCATGGGCATCTTTTTAAAAAATGGAAAATCCATGCCAGGGTATTTCAGGGTTTATCCAGTTTTTTCAAAAATTTTTCTGCCATGGCCCTTACAGGGGTGTAAGGATCCTCCATGAGGGGAATTATGGCCTCCCTGGCCCTGGCCTTCTTCATCTCGGCGGTATACCCGGAATCGGCCAGTCTGGAGAGGGCATGTACAGCATGGAGGCGAATTTTTTCGTCACGGTCCCTGACTGCTGTGAGGAGGATCTTGATCCCTCCCTGGGAGACGAGGGCGGGAGCAGCGGTATCCGTGGTAAAGAGGAGCACCACCAGGCGGTCAAGGAGTCTTTGCCTGGCGACCCTGTCATTGCCGACGATTGCCCTCTCCAGGCTGCACACGATCTCTCTCTCATCCTCCCTGCCGGTCATCCTCTCCTCATAAGCCCGCGGGTGCCAATAAGGCTTCCTTTATGTGATCATACCCAGAGTGAGGATCTGGAGATGTGTGGGATGAAGATAGGCATCATCGGGGACACGCACGATCACCTCCCCCGCATCGGGAGAGCGGTGGAGGTGCTCACCCGGGAGAGGGTCGGGCTGGTGCTCCACACCGGGGATTATATCGCACCCTTTGTCATCCCTGTCCTGGGAAAACTCCCGGTTCGCATGGTGGGGGTGTTCGGGAACAACGATGGAGATCGCGAGTTGCTGCTGGCCCGATCCCGGGAACAGAAGCATATTGAACTGGAAGGCTATTTTGCTGAACTCATGGTGGATGGTGAAAGAATAGCACTTTTGCATGGCCATGACCGGAACCTCCTGGCCGAGTGCATGGAGAGCGGACGGTATGATGTGGTAGTGCACGGGCATACGCACCAGGGCTCCATCAACCGTCTCGGAAACACCCTGGTAATAAATCCAGGAGAGATATGCGGGTACCTCACCGGGAATCCGACGTATGCCCTCTATCAGACCGGGGAGAGAAATGCGCGGATAATCTCACTCTGATCGAAGGCGGGAAGAGCGATTCCCGCACTACTATCCGCGTATGCGCCTGGAATCCGGGGTGATGGACTGGGGGATATTATGGGGGGTGTTGCTGATCGCCCTGCGGAAGTCCACTCTCGTGATCCCGGTGTTCAGGATTTCATTCCTGCTTCCTGGCCTGGGCGGTGCTCATTTCCCAGGGAGTGTGGAGATGAACTCTTCCATGGAAGAGAGGATCCTCTCCACCATTGGATACGGCAGCGGACCCTCGCAGAAACCAGACGCGAGGGTAAGGGTGTTCTGGAAGGTGCTGGCCGCGATGCCGAAACCGGGAGAGTACTCCACCGGGGGTAAGATGAAGGCGTGCATGGTTCGAACGTCCCGGAAATCCACGCATTCGGGGGGAATGATGCCAGTGTTGCTGAAGAAGGGATTTTTCGGGTAGTGCTCGTACAGGCTGCAGCGCTCCAGTTCGAGGAGATGTGCACGCATCGAATGGAATCCTGCTGAAAATGCCTCCTCGAGCCTGATGGCCGACCCTATGCCTGCAAGGAGGCGTTTTTTCCCGTCCATGATATGGTGCACCTCCCTTACCAGATCCTCTCCAAAGGGGGCTTTGTCCGCAGGAAACCATACCTCGAAAGCAACGGAGAGATTCGCGACGGCAGGGGCCTCCCCCCCGGGAACGGAGCGGCGCAGGTCTGCAGAAGTGAGCACGGGGTAGTGTTGTTCCGACCGGTGCGGGATCTCCTGGCAGATGGCAGCAAAGAAGGCGGCAAGCAGGAGGTCATTCATGGTCACCCCATGGGACCGGGAGTACGCTTTTGCCTCAAGAAAGGTTGAGGGCCTGATGACCCGGCAACGGTAAACCGGGCTCCCCTGCACGCCTGCCTGGCAGGGAATCCCCCATACGGCGCTCTGCTCCCCGAAGGCCTCAAGTGCAGCGGTTCTGGCCTGAGGACAGAGGGTTGAGAGAAGGGGTGTAAAAGAACGGTCCCGGTGAAACGCGCGGGGGAGCGAGAAACCCGTGTCATGCCCCAGTGCACGATACGCCATGACGAGAAGGCCGCATATGTGTTTGACGCCGCACGCGTCGCTAGCAGCGTGGTTCACCGATATGACCAGGGAATCTGCAGCCCCACGGAGCAGGGTGAGCCGCGCCTGGGGACCCTTCGAGGGATCGAGCCTTGTGATCAAAACCTCCCGGAGTGCAGCATCAGTGTCCCCGCACTGGATCAGCGAGAAGACCGAGTCCCGGTGGAGATCTGGCATCCACTCCCAGTAAGGGGTAGGCGATTCGACGAAACGGCAGGCCAGCAGGGGTTCGGCCTCCATGACCAGCATCATCGCCCTGCAAACCCGTGGCGCGTCGAGATAACCGTCCAGGGTGATGACAAGGTGCATCATCTGGTTCCATATGGTGGAGAGGAGGTAGTCCCACTGGTCATTCGCCGGGGCAGGGAATCGGTATGAAGGGCGGTGGTCAGGTTCCAGCATGGAGGCACTCCGGGTATGAGGAGATCAGATATCAGCTTTCAGGAAAGAGAATATGATCGCAATAATCATTGGCAGGGTGCACATGTGAGGTTGGTGAACGCATATGGTTGAGATGGAGAACCAGGTATGGCAGCCCCTCCCCGGCGTAGAGGGAGTGCAGGTCTACCCGTTCCTCCGGAAAGTGGATATAATCTCCTCAAACTCCTTCCTGGTGGCCGCACCCGGGCTCATCGTGGTGGTCGATCCGGGAGGCCTTCCGGATCAGGCGGATGTCCTCCTGGAAGAGATCGAGCGGCTCATCGATGAGAAGCCCAGGCCGGTACTCATCTGCCTCACACACGTGCACCTCGACCACTGCCACCAGCTCCTGCATCATCCGGGATTCCAGAAACTCCGCAACCGGGTGGTAGCGGTCCAGGAATCCGGGGCAAGGGCGCTGGAGACAAGAGACCGCGCAGCCACCATCGCGGACCTTATCCGGCAGGATCTGGGAACAATAAGTGTTGATATCCGGCTTCTGCCAACACCAGCTGCGAGCACAAGGAAGGATGAATTGGTCCACCTGGCCGGGACTCATTTCATCAGCTGCCTCGATCCCCTTTCCCTGGGGGGAGGAATCTCCCTCCCAAGGCAGACCCTTCCACTCCACGGAGAAGCAATGATCGAGTTCTTCCATACCCCCGGTCACAGCCCCGATAGTATCTGTATCAGGATGGGGGGAGCCTTCTTCATCGGGGACCTCCTGTTTTCGACCGCTCCGGGTGTTGCCGGCCTGAAAGGCTGGGATCTCACTGCCCTCCAATACACCCTGGACCAGGTGATCGCACTCCTGGGAATGGGCGGGATCACGCTCTGCCTCCCTGGCCATGGACGCCCCCTGGATACCGCCACTACCCTGCGCACCCTCCAGGCAATGAAGAAGGAGGCAAGCCGCCTTGAAGGGATCGGTACGATCAGCCCTGAATGGGTGAGGGAGACCGCAGTATATGCCGGGGAACTCATGGAGGAAGTGGACCGCCTCTTCACCATCATCGCCGGAAGGCTTGTTTTCATTGCCCACATGCTGGACGAACTCGAGGAGTCAGGAGAGGCGGAGAGGTTCCGCGGCATGATTGACAGCGACCTTGTTGACGAACTCCTCTTTGATTTCAACCGTTTTTCCCTTGATTTCCATTCAGGTCAGGTGCTTGATATACACCTGGCAATGAAGGCGAACCAGATTTCACAGAAACTTGAGCGGGTGTACCGGGGGGAGATGCTGGGGTCGGTGCTGGACCTCTCGCTGGTCCGGCGGGTGGGAAGGCTCCTCGAGGATTACACCGTTACTTTTCGGGGATTCAGGCCACGGGTCGAACTTGAAGCAACGGATCTCTCCATTGCCGTTGGCGATGTCGTTGCGGCCATCTCCCGGCCCCCCTACCGGGAAGAGGGCATCATCGACGCTGAGACCGAGGAGGAGTTCGCGAGGGCCCTGGCCCTCCGAATCGCATATGTCAATCCGTTTGAGCATTTGAACCTCGAGTATATGCCGGGAGAGAACCTCCCCCTGGGAATGATAGATCGGGAACGGTTCGGTGACACCCTCCTGTATATCCTGGAGAAGATATCGGTCGCAGGGGTGACAAGTCTGCATATTGTCACCGGGGCAACGAAGGATCACGTATGGGTGAAGCTGCAATTTCCCAGTTCTTCTCCGGTCATAGAAGAGAATGTGCAGCGATTTGCTGCCAGGAGCTGCAGCCTGTCCAATGGGAGCTGCAGTGTATCAGGGACGAGGGGCGGCATCACGGTCCTCCTTGAATACCCCGTGGCCGAATCACAGTCCCAGGTTGTTTCAGGAGATTCAGTAGGTGGAGATGAAGGGATGATGCCAGCGAAGCACCATGTCCTCTCTCCTGCCGGGAGAATCGACGCGGCCACGGCCCCGGTGCTCGAGGGTGAGATCTCCAGGGCAATTGAGGAGGGGCACAGGAAAATCGTGGTAGACCTCTCCAATGTTGACTATATGAGCAGCGCTGGACTGCGGGTCCTCCTGGCGGCAATGAAGCGACTGAAAAAACTTGACGGGAACCTGGTCCTCTGTTCCATGAAGCCAATGGTGCGGGAGGTCTTTGACCTGACCGGGTTCTCCCGGATATTCACCATCTGCGTATCCGAGGGAGAAGCGAACCGTATTCTCACACCCTGATCTCATTTCCTTGTCTATTGACAGGGCTGAACCCTGGGTCTCTCTCTGCAATCAATAAACATAGTTGTGCAACAATGTATATATTTATACAAAGCTAATGGGAGGTATGGACACGAAGATCCTCCTTGAAGAGGACCACATGCCAAAGAGCTGGTATAACATCCTGCCAGACCTTCCCACACCACTGGATCCCCCTCTGCACCCGGCCACCGGAAAGCCGCTTGTCCCTGAGGACCTGACACCCATCTTCCCTATGGAGCTGATCCTGCAGGAGATGAGCCTGAAACGCACGGTCGATATTCCCGAGGAGGTGCAGGATGTGTTGCGGCTCTGGAGACCAAGCCCCCTTTACCGCGCCTACCGTCTTGAGCGGCATCTCAAGACGCCTGCACACATCTACTACAAGTACGAGGGGGTTAGCCCCCCCGGGAGCCATAAACCCAATACCGCAGTCCCGCAGGCTTACTATAACATGAAGGCCGGGATCGAGCGGATCGCGACGGAGACCGGTGCAGGCCAGTGGGGCTCGGCACTCGCCTTCGCCACCCAGATATTCGGTCTGGAGTGCACCATCTACATGGTCCGGTCAAGTTACGCGCAGAAGCCCTATCGCAAGTCCATGATGCAGGTGTGGGGAGCGGAATGCATTCCCAGTCCCAGCACCAAGACGAAATCCGGGTCTGCAGTGCTGCAGAAAGACCCGGAGACCACCGGGAGCCTCGGGATCGCCATTTCCGAAGCGGTCGAGGATGCGGCCACCCATGGGAATACCAATTACGCCCTCGGCTCGGTCCTGAACCATGTCTGCCTTCACCAGACGGTTATCGGCCTTGAGTGCAGGGAACAACTGGCATCAGTCGACGCGTACCCGGACGTGGTGATCGGGTGCGTGGGCGGAGGTTCAAACTTTGCGGGGATCTCGTTCCCCTTTGCTGGTGAGAAACTGAAAGGAACCCATAAAGAGACGGATATCATCGCAGTGGAGCCGGCATCTTGCCCTACCCTCACCAAAGGGCTCTTTGCCTATGACTACGGTGACGTAGCAGGGCTGACTCCTCTCCTGAAGATGTTCACCCTGGGTCACGATTTTGTACCGCCCTCAATCCATGCGGGGGGGCTGCGCTACCACGGGGACAATCCAACCGTCTCCCGGCTGGTGCACGACGGGGTGATGAGGGCGGTGTCGTACCACCAGAGCGAGGTCTTTGAGGCGGCCCAGACATTCGCCCGGACAGAGGGGATCATCGTCGCCCCTGAGACCTCTCACGCGGTCAGGGCAACGATTGACGAAGCACTCAAATGCAGGAAGAGCGGGGAAGCAAAGACAATCCTTTTCAACTGCTCCGGGCATGGGAACTTCGATATGTCCGCCTATGATGCCTATTATGCACATCAACTCGTGGATTACGAGTATCCCGAGCAGCTGATACGGGAGTCACTGGCCCGCCTCCCGAAGATTCCGGGTGCATAGAGGGGAACGGAGAGAGCCAACCTTTTTTCCCTGGGATATAAAAAACCCAACACATATCACCCTGCTCTCCATCATCTCTTTTCAGCTATGTGCACCATCGGGTTCCTTGTCAATCCTGTTGCCGGTATGGGGGGAGCTGTGGGATTGAAAGGAACAGACGGCATGGTGGAGGTGGCCCGGTCCAGGGGAGCGGTCCCCCATGCCCGGGAGAGAGCAGCAGAGACTATATCGGATATTGTGGACCTTCGGATCCATCTCCTGACGTGTTCCGGGTTCATGGGGGAGGAGGTACTTTCCGGGGCAGGGATCTCCGGTTACGAGGTGGTATATCGTCCCGCTCCCGGCCAGACGGGTGCCCCGGATACCATGGCCGCATGCAGGGCGTTCCTGGAGAGGGGCGTGGATCTTGTCCTCTTCTGCGGCGGTGACGGCACTGCCAGGGATGTGTATTCTGTTGTGGGGGATTCCGTTCCCATGCTCGGGATTCCCGCGGGGGTGAAGATGTACTCGGCGGTCTTTGCGATCACACCAGTGGCGGCGGCAGGGATACTGCGGGACGGGTGTACACCGGGAGGACGGTTCCTCATTCGTGATGCAGAGGTGGTGGACGTGGATGAGGAGGCCTACCGGGAGGGAGTTCTGAAAACGCGGCTCTTCGGGGTTGCAAAGAGCCCATACCGGCCCGGCCTGGTACAGGGAACCAAGCAGGTATTCGAGAATCCAGACGAGGAACGGGCAAAAAAGGATATTGCCCGATTTATCCGGGAGGTGATGGAAGGGACTCCGGAGGTCCTCTACATCCTCGGGCCGGGGAGCACAACGGCCGCCATCGGGGAGGAACTGGGAATTCAAAAGACACTCCTTGGGTTTGATGCCGTCAGTGGAGGAGATCTCGTTGCAGCTGACCTCAACGAGCAGGCCCTTCTTGGACTTCTCCATGGGGACAGCCGTGCCAGACTGGTCATCAGCATCATAGGTGCCCAGGGCTCGCTCCTGGGCAGGGGAACGCAGCAGGTGAGCCCGGCCGTTCTTCGCAGAATCGGGAGAGAGAATATCATCGTGGTTGCCACACCCCACAAGCTCGCAGAGACTCCCCTCGTCTTTGTGGATACGGGGGACCGGGAGCTTGATGCAGGCTTTGGAGATCACATCTCCGTGGTATCCGGGTACCGGGTTGCGCAGAGGAAGCGGATCGGGAATCGGAGCAAATTTGAGCATATGGGGAATTGAGAGATCATCTGGGAGCTTAAGAGTCCCTACCAGGAAAGTATTTTATCACGGTATCTCCTCTCTCAACGTAACGTAGCTACTCCCGGGAAAGAGAGTGCCGGAGAAAGAGGAGAGGGGAATGAGGTGACGACTATCCAAACGGAGGATCTGGAGTCCCTGGGGCCGGGGGATCATGTGGCGGTCCTCTACCAGGAGAACAGGGAGATAGAGGATTTGACAAGGTCCATACGTGACCAGTGCAACCGGAAGGGATGGCGGCTCCTCTGCATTGTCAGATCACCGCAGGAACATCCCTTCATCGCAAAAAATGCGGACATGGCCGGAAAAGATGCACAGGTGTTGGTAATCTCCCATGATGACCCTTTGTTCCACCGGAATTTTGCCACCACCGGGAGTGCACATACGTATATCCGGAACGAGGTGAAGGAGGCACTCTCGGCCGGGTACTCCGCTCTCTGCATCATGCGTGAGGTGCCACCCATTGCTGCCAGGCGATCCAGCCAGCGCCTGGCGAGCGATATGGCAGGCTTTGATTCGATCCTCAGCGAGGGATCCCTGTTGCTAGTCTGCTCGTATCGAATGGATGTATTTTCCCCTCCCGTACTCCAGGATGTACTGCGCACGCATCCCAGGATCATCATCGGGAACAGGGTAATCGAGAACCTCTTCTACATCCACGCTGCAGATGCCAGGAGGTATAACCTCCCCTCTCTCGAGTTGCAGCACTGGCTTGATACCCTTCGGAAGATCTCCTCTGCGCGTGAGGCCCTGGCAGAGAGCGAGGACCGGTTCCGCGACCTCCTGGAGAACGCCAATGACCTCATCCAGAGTGTCGGCCCGGACGGACAGTTCCTCTATGTCAACAGGGCATGGAGGGAGACTATGGAGTATAGCCCCGAAGATATCTCGCGCCTCACTCTCTTCGACATCATCGATCCCTCCTCAATAGAGCACTGCCAGGTCCTTTTTGCCAGGGTGATGGCAGGGGAGGATGTTGGCCGGATTGAGGCCACGTTCCGCACCAGAACGGGGAGGAAGGTGTATGTGGAGGGGAGAGTGAATTGCCATATGGTGGCTGGAAAACCCCACTACACACGGGCAATATTCCGTGATGTCACCGATCTCAAGAAGGAGGAGAAAGCCCGCCGGGAACGGGAGCAGGTCCTTGACGCTGTGCTGAACCTCACCCCGCACGCCACGGTGGTCACCACCCCCGATGGGATCATGCTCTATGCCAACAAGCCTGCCCGATCGATCGCCCCGATGACCGACAGGGAGGGCGTGCATGGGAAACCCCTCTGGGCCCTCCTGTCGCCGGGTGGCGAGGAGACGGTGAGGCGAAGCATGGTGGAATTGATGGATGCCGGGGAACAGGCCACGTCATGCCATGTCAAGGGGTGCGATGGGAGGGATTGGGAGATCGAGTGGAGCAGGGCCCGCTTCGGTCCAAAGGAGGCCAGGTATATCATGGCAGTCCTTCGGAGAGTCGAATAAGGAAAAAAAGCCAGTATCCCGGACGGTGGTGAGCGATACCGGAGACATGCTTGATGTGGCCTTTCTCGAATCAGGAAAAGTGGACGAGATCTTCCCAGCAGTCTCCCCGGTCCTCTCCGGGGAGACCAGAACCCCCCCCTCTGCGCTGGCCGGAAAGAAAAAAAGTATATCCCGCTCACGCTGCTGGAATACCATGAGAAGGATAGAGGATATGGACACCTGATGCAGGGGATCAGGAAGCCTGGAAATTCCGCGTAAACGGTCAGATTCTCCTGGCTGTCATCTTGCTCCAACCGCTTTGAAAAAAGTATAACAGAAGGTCCCTCCAGATTCACTCGTCCTGTAGAGGTCGCGGATACCCTGGTCAAAGTCCTCCGCAGACATCTTCCCCCCAAGAACCACCTTCTCTCGAACCCCCTCCACCATTGCGGTGAATGTCTGCCTGGTGAACCCTTCGACAAGGCCGGGCCTGGATCCGTCGACGTAGACCTGCCTGGGGGAGACCTGCACACCTTTAAATCCAGCCGAAGTGAGATGGGGGAACAATTCACGACCAATGCGGGGGTTTCCACCCATCTCCCGCTGTATCTCCTCCAGGCAGTGGATAGCCTCCGCTGCATACCTGCTCTCAGGATAAAAGAAGGCCGATCCATGATCCCCCTCGATAACTGTCAGGGTTCCCCCTGGTTTCAGTACCTGTCTGAGGGATGCAAGGGCTTTCTCCGGGCTTGCGAGGTGCTCAAGGACAAAGCAGATGAACACATGGTCGAATGATCCCTCCCTGAACGGGAGGTGATGGATATCCCCCCTGGCAAATGTTACATTCTCCCAGCCTTCAGCAACAACTGCTCGTCGCGCACAGGAAAGGGACAACGGGGAGAGATCAAGGGAGATGATGCGGGCTCCCCTGCTCTTAGAAGAGAGGATCCGGGTCTGTGCCCCCACACCGCAACCTGCCTCGAACACCAGGGATCCGGGAGGATACGATGTGTCGTGGTGCAGCAGCTCCGACAGCGTTCCCGCCTGGTCCGAGAGGCGGACTGCCTCCCTCTTCGAATGGCCATGTACATACCTGGCAGGGTCCCCTGGGGTCATAATTCATAATGCTTGGGAGGAGGGCAGGATGTCTGTTTCGGTATACCCCCACGGACGTGAAGGCATATTGATCCATGTCCGGGTGTCATCGGATAAGCCACCTTCACCCTGCGCACTGATTGCTTCTTAAGATCTGATACGCACCACTCCGTCGAGATACAAATGGATGAGATCACCATCATCGATAGACAACCCCAGACAGTATTGGGGATTGTGCAAAGGGGCCTATACCGGCTGATCGCCGAGTTGCTTCCAAGGATTGCGATCTATGCCATGGAGGAGGGGATCCACCTCGCAGGCCCACCCATCTTCGTCTGCCATGAAGGCTCCCATGAAGAGGTGTTGAAGGCGGAGCGGGAGGGCAACGCCCGCGTGGAGGTGGCGTTCCCGGTAAAAGAAGGGGCTCGTCCCGGTCCTGGTATGAGGGTATACACGCTTCCCGGAGGTAAGATGGCGAGGACATATCACAGGGGGCCATACGAGGTCTGCGAGCCCACATACCTGCAACTCTTTGCATGGCTGGGGGAGCGGGGTCTCCGCATCGTTGGCCCCATACGGGAGATTTATCATAACGATCCCCGGGAGGTCGCCCCTGAGGAGATACTGACCGAGATCCTGGCTCCAGTGGAGTGACGCGGGAATGCAGACGGAGTGAGAATCTCCTCCGGCATCTGCATGCACCGAAACCCCATGGCGCGGTGTTATGGGATCACCATTCCCACTTTTTTAGAATGAAGGACGTGAAGGAGGCATTCGACGCCATTGCATCCGAGTATGATAGCCAGAGGAGGTTCGTGATCCCCCAAATGGAGGAGTTCTATGGGGCGGCGGTCTGGGCTGCCGCATGGCCAGCGGAAAGCCCGGCAATCCTCGATATCGGTGCCGGCACCGGTCTCTTTTCAGCGCTCCTCCTGCAACGGTATCCCCTGGCGGCCCTCACACTGCTCGATATCTCGGGGAACATGCTGGAGGTCGCCAGGGGGCGTTTTGCCGGGAACCCGCGGGTCCGATTCCTTGTGGCAGATTACAGCCGGGATGAGATACCGGGCAGGTACGACCTGGTCTGCTCTGCCCTCTCCATCCACCACCTTGAGGACGATGACAAGCGGAGGCTGTTTGGGCGGATCTACCATTCCCTGAACCCCGGGGGCATTTTTGTGAATGCAGACCAGGCCGAAGCCCATTCTGAATGGCTCGCCCGCATGAACAGGGAGTACTGGGACGCTTTCGTTGCAGGAAGTCCCAAATTTCAGGAAGAACTTGAAACTGCAATGGTTCGCAGGGATACCCTTGATAAGAATGCAACACTTCTGGACCAGGTCTCCTGGCTCTCCGAGGCAGGGTTCTCCGGCGTGGATATCGTGTATAAAAACAGGGTGTTCTGTGTCTTCGTGGGAAAAAAAGAGTGAATAGGGTGGTTATCGAATCCAGCCCTTTCTTATCCATTCCTCGTATTCACGAGGGCGCCACAGGCGGTTTTTCTCCACGATCCGCGCAAAAAAATTCGCGGTTCGCAGCAATAATCTCCTCCTGTCCGGGACAGGGTTTACTATTCCGGATGCTTTCCACCAGTCGTTTTCTCAAATCAAGGGCTCTTTGTTCCGCACTAAAATTGCTGTCTCGTCATCTTCCAGCGCCACGCTCCTCCCTTCCAGGGCATACGCTCCGAGGCAGTTGATGAGATGATTCAGGTAGGATACCACATCATCACCGCCCGAACTCCCGATAGTGGAAAACGCACACCCATATCTCCCGGTGAACGCCTGAAAGTGGATGGCGTCTGCGAGCCTGTCGATGAAGATCTTCATCTGTCCTTCATGAAAATCCTCCCTTCTTATATGGGTGGCGTATATCCATCCGGATCCCGGGAACAATCAATCCCGCCTGTCTCTCGTCCACAGTCAGGTACCGGCAAGCCTCGCAGAAAGCGCAGCCTTGACCTCGTCAGCGTGCCCCTTCGGCGAGACCTTCCTCCACACGTCGACTACCCTGCCTTCCGGATCGATTAGGAAGGTATCGCGCTGCGTCCCGAGCACCTCTTTTCCAAAGATCTTCTTTGGCTTCCATGAATGATAGGCCTCGAGGACCCGGTGACTGGTATCTGAGAGGAGAAGGATGGAGAGGTTGTTCCTGTCGGCGAACCTCTGGTGGCTCTCTGGAGTGTCTGAGCTCACACCCAGGACCTGCGCCCCCAGTCCTGCGAATGACTCGAGCGCGTTGTTGAATGAGAGCGCCTCGAGGGTGCACCCGGGCGTATTGTCCCGGGGGTAGAAATAGAGGACCACCCATCTCCCGCGGTAGGACGAGAGGCATACCTCGTGGGCCCGGGAGTCCGGCAGGCAGAAGGGTGGAGCATGCTGCCCGAGGAGGGGATCAGATGTCTGTAGAGCCATACCTATCAGAAGAGAGCAGGTCTTGGGATAAAGATGAATGTATCGGTCAGGGTCTCTTTCCTTCCTCCCAGAGACCAAAATTGTTTCCCTCGGTATCAGTACAGATGGCAAGTGCACCAAATCCCGGGACTGACGTATATGGCATGAGGATCTTCCCTCCTGCCTTCAGAACATCCGGTAAGTATCTCTCTACTGAATCCACCCCAAAGTAGAGGGTAATAGCCTGCCCGGGTTCTCCCCTTCTTCCCAGCCCGCCGCCGATTCCGGGTCGACCATCCACGTCGGAAGTCTCAATGAGAGAGTAGTCGGGATACCCGGGAGGATTGATGAATTTCCATCCGAAGAGTGCGGTATAAAATTCCCTTGCCCGGCCGGGAACATCAGCCGGGATGTCGAAATGGACTACTGTTGCCATTCTCTGTTCTCCCTGTAGGATAGTGTTCCTGCGTATGACATTCAATGTATTCCTGCGCGGCCTCGAACGGGAACCCGGGAGAAAACATGTTCACCTCCTTTTCGTCATCCTGGGAACGGTCATATTCAATCGGCAATCCTTACAGGTTCTACCGACATCACTCTGCGTGAATTGGTGCCAATTGAAAAATAAAGGCGAAGTCGAAGGCAATACCGCGAGGTCGAAAATCTGCTACCGGTGTAAAATTGCAACACTAATGTATTTATATAATCAACAATGTACATAAATGCACATGATACACGATGATAAAGCGTCCCAGGTGATGCCGCTGGACTGGGGAACGCCGCTGGCAAGGCGGCAGGTTCCGATCGCCATGCGGGGCTGATGACTACAAGTCGTGATCCGGGGGCCCTTGTGGTACTTCCTGTCACAAGGAGCATCCCGCTCCCGGAAGCAGATCCCTATACTCTCTTTCGTGCCATAGGAAGCAGGAAAGGGTGCATCCTCGAATCGATGGAGGGCGTTCCCCGAAGGGCTGTCCGATCCATCATCGGGCTGGAACCCCCCCTGATCTTCACCCTTGACGGGGAGATCACCTGCACGGGTGATCAGGATCTCGGGGACCAGGTTTCCATCCCTGAAGGGGGCCACCCTATCCGGCAGCTCCGCGAGCTCTGCAGCCAGTTCCACTGCGTGGGAGGACCAATCACTGGATTCGTGGGGGGTTTGGTGGGGTATTGCGCATATGACATGGTGACAGAACTCTCGGCAGGCCTTGTCAACGCAGGAAAAGAGGGCGCACTTGCACGTTTCATGCTCTGCACCAGGGGGATCGTGTATGACCATGTGCATGGCTCCTGCCTCCTGTTCGATGACCCGATACTCTACGGCGGAAGTGGCCGCGAAGAAGGGTTAGTAATGGCACAGGAACGGATGGATGCACTCGAAAAAGCTATCAGAAATGTTCCCCCGGGGAGATTGGAAGAACCGGTATCAGGGAATGGGGAGGCACTCCCCCTCACTGCCACCATGAACCGTGGGGAATATATCGCAGCGGTCAGGAGGGCGAAGGAGCATATCCAGGCAGGCAATATCTTCCAGGTGGTCCTCTCCCGCCGCCTCTCGTGTCCGTACCAGGGTGATCCTCTCGACATGTACGGGGCTATCAGGGCTATCAACCCTTCACCCTATCTCTATTGCCTCAAGTTCGGGGACGAAACGGTGATCGGTTCGAGCCCCGAGATGCTGGTGAAGGTCGAAGGGACGGCCGTTCAGACGGTCCCCATTGCCGGGACCAGGCCCCGGGGGGGCGATCCGGCAGAAGATGAGCGGCTTGCTGCCGATCTCCTCGCAGATCCAAAGGAGCGGGCAGAGCACCTCATGCTCGTTGACCTGGCCAGGAATGACATCGGCAGGGTTGCCGCATTTGGATCGGTACATGTCCCGGAGTATATGGAGGTTGAACGGTTCTCGCACGTGCAGCATATCGTGTCCAGGGTGTGCGGGACCCTCCGCGAGGGGTGTGACCGGTTCGATGCGCTTTCAGCCTGTTTCCCGGCAGGGACCGTGAGCGGGGCGCCAAAGATCCGGGCCATGCAGATTATTGCAGAGCTCGAGGCACACCCGAGGGGGCTGTATGCCGGCGCTGTAGGGTATGCCGGGTTCAATGAATTGCTGGAATTTGCCATCACTATCCGGACACTCATCGCCAGGGATGGGAAGGTTGAGTTCTCCACGGGAGCGGGAATTGTTGCGGATTCGGTCCCTGCACGGGAGTTCGAGGAGACAGAGCACAAGGCAGGAGCCATGATGAAGGCAGTCCAGCAGGCAGGGGTGAGGAGATGAGAGTGGTCATCATCGACTGCTTTGACAGTTTCACCTACAATCTCTACCAGCTGGTGGGGATGCTCGGCGCCAAGCCAATCCCCCTCACGTGTGACCAGCCGCTCTCCGCAGTCAGGGATGCATCACCGGATTGCATAATCCTCTCCCCCGGCCCCGGTACCCCGGATGATTCAGGAGTATGCCCAGAGGTGATAAAGGAATTCAAGGGAAAAGTCCCCATCCTGGGGGTATGCCTCGGCCACCAGACCATTCTCCATTGCCATGGCGGGACGGTCAGGCGAATGGATGCCCCGGTGCACGGGAAGACCAGCAGTATTGTCCATGACGGAAGAGGCCTCTTATCCGGCCTTCCCAATCCCTTCACCGCCACGCGCTACCACTCACTTGCTGCACCGGCAGACGGGGTCCCGGAAGAGTTTGAGACTGTGGCATTCTCAGAGGATGACAGGTGCGTGATGGGAGTGATGCACCGGACCCTGCCGATTTACGGCCTCCAGTTTCACCCAGAGAGCATCATGACCTCCGAAGGGAGGCGGATAATGGAAAATTTCCTCGCATCGGGAGGTGCATGATGCAGGCAGCGCTGCAAATGCTGGCGGAAGGGAGATCTCTCTCCCGTACAGAGGCCTCTTCGGCCATGGAATACATCGCCACCGGAAGAGCTTCTGAAGCACAGTTGGGTGCCTTTCTCGCCGCTCTCCGGATCAGGGGGGAGAATGCGGAGCAGATCGCCACCTTTGGCAGAGTCCTCCAGGACTACGGCATCTCCATCAGACCGAAAGTCGCAGGGACCCTCGTCGATACCTGCGGAACCGGCGGAGACGGCTGCCGGACATTCAATATCAGCACTGCCGCCGCGATCGTCGCAGCGGGTGCCGGCGTGCCCGTCGTCAAGCATGGGAACAGGAGCGTGAGCAGTTCCTGCGGGTCGGCGGATGTCCTGGAAGCGCTCGGGGTGAAGGTGGACCTCCCACCGGAGCGTGTGTGCGGGATCGTGGAGGAGACCGGCCTTGGATTCCTCTTCGCGCCCATGTTCCACCCCGCGTTCAGGCATGCAGCGAGGGCAAGGAGAGACCTTGGATTTCATACCGTCTTCAACGTGCTCGGCCCATTGCTCAACCCTGCCGGCGCACCCTCGCGGCTGATGGGGGTATACTCCCCTGCCCTCATCCGAACGCTCGCGGAGGCCCTCCACTATCTTGGGGCGGAGAGAGCCATGGTGGTCCATGGCGGGGGGCTGGATGAGATCACCACTACTGGTCCCACGCAGGTCGCGGAGCTCTCGTATGGGAATATCAGGGAATACGCCATCACACCAGGAGAATTTGGAATTCCCGTATCCTCCCGCGAAGCGCTCATGGGGAGCACGCCTCCAGAGAATGCGGCAATCATCAGAGGAGTCCTGGAGGGGAAAGTGGAAGGCGCGATGTACGACGTGGTGGTGATGAATGCCGGGGCGGCTATATACCTCGGAAAAGAGGCAAATGACCTGAAAGAGGGTATTAGTCGGGCCCAAACGTCCATCAGCACCGGCGCCGCCCTCGGAAGACTGGATGCTCTTATCGCCGCCTCGGGGAGGGAACCATGATACTGGAAGAGATCCTGGCGGCCACCGGGGCCCGGGTCTCCGATCTCCCGGAACAATTCTCGGAGATGGCCCAGGGTTCCAGGGTGGGAAATGGGCTCTTCGAGGCAATGGTGCAGAGAGATGGACGAAATGCCATCATATCCGAGATCAAGTATGCATCCCCCTCCCGGGGAGTCATCCGGGCCGGGGATGACCCGGTGAAACTGGCCCGCATGATGGTCTCGGCAGGCTGCTCTGCCCTCTCCGTCATCACCGAGCCATCCTTCTTCCACGGGCATCCGGGGCTTATCCCCGAGATCCTGCCTCACGTGGACGTCCCCATCCTACGGAAGGACTTCATCATCGACGAGCGGCAAATGGCGGAGACGAGGGCACTTGGGGCGGATGCGGTCCTCCTCATCACCGCAGTCCTTGGTGACAGGCTGGCGGACTTCGTGGAGATGGCCTCACATTACTCACTGGAGCCACTGGTGGAAGTGCACACGGCCGAAGAGGTTTCCACTGCTCTCGATTCCGGCACAAGGCTTGTCGGGATCAATAACCGGAATCTGAAGGATCTCACAATCGATCTCTCCACCACCCGTCGGCTGGCTCCACTTGTGCGGGATGCCGGGTGCAGGGTGGTGTCGGAGAGTGGGTTTGTGTGGCCATATGACGTGAGGAGTATGCGGAAGCTGGTTGACGGGTTTCTGATCGGCTCCTCGATCATGTCCGCAAGGGACCCGGAAAAAAGGCTGGGGGGATTCGTATCCGCGTGAAGATCTGCGGGATCACCACCCCCAAGGATGCCGCCATGGCAGATATGTCCGGAGCCGACGCGATTGGAGTGGTGATGTACTCTGACTCTCCACGGTCCGTTGATATGGAGAGGGCAGAGGAGATCTTTGACGCTGCAGGCCCCTATATCGCCAGGGTGTGCGTGTCCCATACGACATCACTCGAGGACATGGAGGCCATGCTGGACCTGAATCCCGATGTAATCCAGCTCTCCATGCCCGTGGCCCTTCCTCACCCCTTCCCGGTGCGGCTCATACGGGTTGTAGCCAGGGGGCAGCCGGTTTACGGCGATGCGGATGCTCTCCTTGTCGATGGAAGTGCAGGGAAGGGAAGGCTCTACGATGCGGATTTCGCCTCCCGCGTGGTCAGGGAGAGCAGCATCCCGGTCATCCTGGCCGGGGGACTGCACCCGGGCAACGTGGCAGAGGCTATCCGGAAGGTCTGTCCTTACGGGGTGGACGTGGCCACCGGTGTGGAAGACTCTCCCGGGATCAAGAATGCACAGAAAGTACGAGATTTTATCAGGATTGCGAAGGGTGAAACCAATGATTGAATCCACACGATTCGGGGAGTATGGGGGATGTTTCGTCCCCGAGACCCTCATGGCGGCCCTGGAGGAACTGGAGGCCGGTTTCCGGACAATTGTGCCGGGCGATGCATTCAGCCGGGAGATGCACTACTACCTGCACGAGTATGCGGGGCGGATGACTCCCCTGACCTTCTGCCGGAACATCTCCAGTGACCTTGGATGCCGAGTCTACTTAAAGCGGGAGGATCTCCTCCATTCCGGGGCTCACAAGCTGAACAACGCCCTGGGGCAGGCCCTGCTTGCAAAATACATGGGAAAGACGCGGATCATCGCGGAGACAGGGGCAGGCCAGCACGGGGTTGCCACCGCCATTGCAGGAGCAGTTCTCGGGATGCGGGTGGAGGTGTACATGGGGAAGGAGGATATCTCCCGCCAGGCCCTCAACGTGACCAGGATGAAGATGCTCGGGGCCACGGTGATCCCGGTGAGTTCAGGTTCAATGACCCTCAAGGATGCTATCAACGAGGCCCTTCGCGACTGGGTGGCCAATGTCCGCGACACCCACTACCTGATTGGATCTGTGGTAGGCCCGCATCCGTTCCCCTCACTCGTCAGGGATTTCCAGACGGTGATTGGGAGGGAGACCCGGGCGCAGATCGTGGAGAAGGAGGGAAGGCTCCCGGATGCCATCGTAGCCTGCGTGGGTGGCGGGTCAAATGCCATCGGGATGTTCACCCCCTTCCTCGGTGACCAGGCCCGGCTCTTTGGGGCGGAGGCCGGCGGGGAGGGGCTTGAGGGCAGGCACGGGGCCACTCTCTGCCGGGGAAGGCCAGGGGTACTTCACGGGACCTATACCTACCTGATCCAGGACGCATTCGGCCAGATCCTGGAGTCGCACAGTGTCTCGGCTGGCCTCGACTACCCCGGGGTGGGGCCGGAACACAGTTGCCTCAAGGACAGCGGCAGGGTTACGTACCGGGCAGTGACCGATAAAGAGGCGATCGACTCGTTCCTCTACCTCTCCCGGACCGAGGGGATCATCCCCGCTCTCGAATCCGCGCATGCAGTCTCACTGGCCCGGTGCATCGCGTCGGACCTGGAGAGAGACGATATCCTGGTGGTCAACCTTTCGGGCCGGGGTGACAAGGACGTGGCCCAGGTTGCGGCACGTGCAGGTGAGGCCCTGTGACCTCCCGCATCGAACATGCATTCGTCACCCGCACCCGTCCCCTGCTGGTGGCCTGCCTGGTGGCCGGTGATCCGGGATACAGAGAGTCGCTCGGGATGCTTCAGGAGATAGACCGTGCCGGCGCGGATATTATCGAGCTCGTGATGCCGTTCTCAGACCCGGTCGCAGACGGCCCGGTCATGCAGCAGGCCATCCAGAGGGCGCTCTCGGCCGGTATGAATACCGATTTTCTCTTCTCTCTTATCCGTGACTTCCGGGCCGGTTCAAAGACTCCGCTCATCATCCTCACCTACGCCAATCTGGTGGTGCAACGGGGAATCCGGTCGTTTTACCTGGATGCCGCGGAGGCAGGTGCGGACGGGGTTGCGATTGCGGACGTGCCGCTCGAGGAGGCTGATCCGTTCTGCAAGGCTGCCCGGGATGCCGGTATCGATCCCATCCTTTTCGTCAGCCAGACCACCTCGAGGGAACGTCTTCGTGGAATCGTGGCGAGGGCAGGAGGATTCCTCTACCTGGTGGCCGCACTCGGGGTGACCGGGGTGAGGGGAGAGGTCGATCCTGCCACACTTGAGTGTATCAGGACGATAAAGGAGATGTCGGAACTCCCGGTGGTCCCTGGATTCGGGATCAGCACATCCCACCAGGTGCAGGCCTACTCCAGGGCCGGGGCGGACGGGGTGATTGTCGGGTCCGCCATTGTGAAAGAGGTGGGAGACCGCGTTGGCCGCCCGGACGAGATGAGGGCGGCGGTCGGGGAGATGGTCAGAGCCCTTGTCGTGTCCATGGCCTGATATCTCACTCATCGGACTTTTTTCCAACAGCTGCACAGTAGACGACGAACTCGTCAACCCCATCTATCCCAAGCACATCGGCCGCCTGCCGGTCATCAAACGCCCCTATAGCGCAGGTACCACACCCGATCTGTTCGGCTGCCAGGTAGAGGTTCTGTCCTGCGTGACCGGCATCAAGGTGAACCAGCCGCCATGCCCGCTCGGCATAGCGCCAGGACATCCGGTAGACGACACTGGCCCAGAGGAACGTGACCGCAGAGGCCCTCACGAATGCCTGGCCCAGGCATGCGGCCATCACCCGGTCGGGAACTCCAAGCCGCGTGTCCACTTCGAGGAGGCGGTGGGAGAATGCGAGGTACCGGTAGAGCCCGGGCTTCACCCCTGATACACGGTTGATGAGGAGATATGTCTCGAATGAGTGGCGCCCCCCCGCAGAGGGGACATTGCGGATGGTAAAGTAGGGGTCCTGGATCTCTCTGATCCCCTGAGTGCACCAGAGGAGGTAGGCAAGTTCCTCGAGGGAAAGAGGGTCACGGGTATAGTGCCGGAGCGATCTCCGGTTCTCGATGGCTGACCTGAGGTTGAGAGGCGGGACAGTGATGGTATCCGGGTTTGGGAGCGTGATGAATAGCCCATCTCTGGAGAATGACTTCTCAAGCGGAGGGGCAGGGAGCCCCCTGTACTGGTCCGAGACAGAGAGGTGTTCGTACCTGGTCATCTCCATGAAGGTCTGGCCGGTCGGATGCATGGTCAATGAATACAAACAGGAGGAACATAAAGTCGGCGGGAGCTCAAATGCACCATTCCTCCTGGTTTCATCTCTATTCCTTACCGAATGGAGGATCCAGCAGGCAGAAGGGATATCAACCGCTGTGAGATTGTGACTCAGTAGTATCCCGCACGATTTTGATTTTTACCTGTATCACAAAGAAATCAGGGAATTATCCGGATTATAGGGAAAATGATATATTATCTATACTGATCAATCATGATAGATTCATCTCTTGATCGCACCAATACATGTGTCACACCAGGAGCATCCATGTTGCAGATTCCACCTTATCGGTTTTCCCGCCGGATCCAGGCGACTCCCCGCTCCATGATCAGGGAGATCCTGAAGGTCACCGAACGGCCGGATATCATCTCCTTTGCCGGGGGACTCCCAAGCCCGGCCTTTCTCGATACCTCCGGGGTGGCAAGGGCGGCAGAGCATGTTCTCACAGAGGATGGCTGCGCTGCATTACAGTATGCCACGTCGGAAGGGTTCATGCCACTCCGGGAATGGATCGCAGGACGGTATAAAACCAGGTTTGGGCTTTTTGTTGACCCAGAAGAGGTCCTTATCACCCACGGGTCGCAGCAGACGCTGGACATCCTGGGCAGAATATTCATTGACGAAGGAGACCCGGTTGCCATCGAAGCACCCGGGTACCTTGGTGCTATTCAGGCCTTTTCACAGTATATGCCTACGTTTCATACTGTCCCTCTGAGGGAAGAGGGAGCAGATCCCATGACATTCGCCGACATTCTCGAGCAGACCAGGCCTGTATTCTCCTATGTCATCCCTAACTCCCAGAACCCCTCCGGGATCACCTATACCACCGGTTGCCGGAAGGAACTCGCCGGGATACACAAAGAGTCCAGCACACTGCTCATCGAGGATGATGCTTACGGGGAGATCCGGTTCACAAGGGAAAAGAGGCCATCCTTCGGCAATCTGCTCCCCAGGGAGAAAGTGGTTCTCCTCGGCTCCTTCTCAAAGATCGTCTCGCCTGGACTGAGAATCGGGTGGCTCTGTGCCGAGAAGGAGATCATCGACCAGGCGGTGACCGCCAAGCAGGCATCGGACCTGCATTCCAACATCTTTGCACAGAGAATGCTCTGCCGGTACCTCCAGGAGAATGACATCGATACCCATATCTCGCGGATTACCGGGGCATATGCCGCACAGTGCAGCCTGATGCTCCGCTTGATGGACGAACTCTTCCCCGTGGAGGTCAGGTACACGCGGCCCGATGGCGGCATGTTTATCTGGCTCACCCTTCCTCCCGGGTGTTCCGCCATGGAGCTCTGGCGCCGTGCCCTCGCAGAGAACGTGGCAATCCTCCCAGGCACCCCGTTCTATACTGACGGGGCCGGTGACCACGGAGTCAGGCTGAACTTCTCGAACTCGGATGAAGAGAGGATAGTGGCCGGGATGACCCTGCTTGCCAGGGTCCTGGAACGCTACCTGGAAGAGTGCCGGAGAGGGTGAGTGCTCCTTCTTTCACAGTCTTTCTCAGTAAACGAGGGAACACAGTCCAACCTTACTCTTTTCGCATCCTCATCAAGGCAAAGACCAGGCAGAGAGAGGCAATGACGGCGATCATAGGGAATGCAGCCTTTGTAGGGGAAGCTACCGGGACGGAAGGCTGCTCTGTGAATGTACTCGGTGGAGATGCGAGTGTGGTGGCTACCTGCCGGGTCACCTGGTATTCTGATCCGGTGACCGCCTGGCCCTGGGCATTCAGCTCTGCCCACTGCAGCACCATGACCGTCCCTTCAACAGGGGTAGGAGGCACCCTCCCCTCGAGGAGGAGCCGGACGCTCACGTCCCGGGTGGTCGGGTAGGAGAGGAGGAATCCGTTCACATACACCTGGGGACCCTCCTTTGGAATAACCGCAGCCTGCAGCCCGTCCACTATCACCACCACCTGCCACCTGGCCTCCAGGAGCCCGGTGGAGAGGGAGAGCGTGTGGGTCTCGGCAAAGGTAGTCGCCCCGGAAGGGATGATCTCAATATCTGCGGATACATTCACCACCGCCCCCTCCAGAAGGGCATCGCCCGGAGGTTGGACCTGCACATTGCCAGGAGCCAGGAGTGCGGAGGCAGGGAACCCCATGCAGGAAAGGAGCAGGAGTGCAAGGAGCAGTATGCGTACAGGGTACGGGAGCATAAAAGATGAGAGTAGCGAGTGAAGATATTATACCTTCCTTTGCGTTTTTCATCCCTGACGTACCATATAGGTGTGATGGACACGATGTTCTGTGCCCGCTACCAGGGGGATGGCTCCCCCCCCTCAAACCGCTTCTGCCGGACCTGTGAGAGCGCTGCCTGCGATGCCCTGTGGCAGAAAGTCGTGGAACTCTCCCGATCAAACCACATGGGGCCGGTGAAGCTCCCTCCCACCAGGGCGGTGATGCTCCCCCATCCACCAAACGGGAATATGGTCAGGATGCGGATCAATGTCACCTGGACCCTCCCGAAGGAGGATTTTCTTCATTTTATTGCAACCGGGAGGGCCGGGATGGGAAGGAAGGGGGACCGCAAGAACCCTGCCGCGTCTCCCAGCATGACGAGGCAGGAGCCATACGTACACGCTATTGTGGAGGTGCTGGGGGGGAGGGGGATACCGGAGATTACGCGGGTGCGGGAGGTGCAGGAAGGGATTATGCCCCGTTGGTCTGGCAACATCCCTTCACCGGTGCCAACAGGCGTTCGCCGGAATGGAAAGTGAAAGTACATCGTCCCGGTATTGCGTATTCGGAAAACATCCTCTCCAGCGAATGCATATACTTCATGGGAACACTCAGATCCCCCTTCGGGCTCCCGTTCAATACGACGATCTCCATCAGGATGCACCTCTATACCGCACCGTTGCCCCTGGTCATGCACCAATCCAAAACGGGATAGAAGAGAGACCCGGAACACCGAAAAAAAGGGGTAGGGGCCGGCATTCCCGGCCGTGAACACCGGGCCCATTGCTTCATTTTGGTATGAAAACCGCATTCGCGGTTTTCATCAGGGGGGGGCATGTGACCCGACGGTCTCATGTGCGTTTCATTCACAACGATTATCAATTTCATCACGAAGGGTACTCGTGGCACGCGAATATGGAAATTACACCCTCACCCACTCTCCTGATGGAGGTGTATATAGACCGGGGCTTCTGTAACGGATGCGGGATTTGCGAAGAGATGTGTTCGATGGGGGTATTCCAGGTGAACTATCGCACCCACAAGGCAGAGGCGACCCGGCCCCACCTCTGTATCGGCTGTTTCAAGTGCCGGGAGTTCTGCCCCACAAAGGCGATTGCCCCCCGGTGGATCATGAGGGTCTCGTGACCGGGGGAGGGGATGTCCCGCTTCTCCATCGTTATAAGATATATCCTGCAGAGAAAGGCAAGGGAGACTCCTCTCACCTGTAGACCATCGTGAACGCGATACCTGCTTGTAGTGGAGGGAGAACGGGATGCACAAGCGTTTTCTTCTCTGGCAACAGAGTGAGCTGAAGAACTACATCCAGATATCCACCTGAAAAATGTATGATTCCCTTCGAGATACGAGCATACATGATGGAAATGACAGACACATTCTCATTTTCATGAGAGTGATCCCTGCAATCAGTTGGTGACTATCCCAGGGCAAGTGACGTTCATGCTTATCTTCACCATCCTGGTATTCTTCTGCCTTCTCTCCGCCTTCATCACTTTCGGGCTCGGGGTGTTTGTCTTTGCAAAAAACCCCTCATCCCCCGCAAACCGCCTTTTTATTGTGGCGATGCTCGCTGCGACCTACTGGGCCCTTGGTGAGTTCCTCATCTGGCATACGGGCGGTTATGAGAACGTATGGCTCTGGCTGAAGTACAGTTCCTTCTGGCCGTTTGTTATTGCCTTTACTGTCCATTTCGTCCTTACTTTCACAGGACATCCCCTTTCCACGTACAGGAATAAATGGTGTATGGCTATCGCGCTGTATCTCCCTGCCGCGATCATCTCAATGCTCGGGGTCCTCTCTGATACCATCTATACAGTGTTGTATAGAGAGGGAATTGGGTACACGTACCTGCCGGTCCAGGGGAGCCCGGTATATCTGGCCGAAACCATTTACATCCTCAGTATGATGTTGTGGGCGGCGTATGTGTCGATCACTTCATGGCGTGCCGCGTTGGATGAAAGTATTCGTAAGCAGAGCTTCCTGGTCAGCATCGGCCTTGTCACCATCATTGTATGTGGTGTTCTCTCAGGGATACTCCTCCCGGTATTTGGGATATTCACCCCGAATATGGTCTTTATAGGGATAGTCATCTTCACCCTGCTCATCACGTATGCGATCCTCACCTGCGGCCTCTTCATTTTAAGCCCTGAGACAGCGGTGCCGGATATTCTCCGGACGATGCCGGACGGGATGGTCCTTCTGGATACGGACGGAAGGGTCATTGCCGTCAATGCGGCGGCATCGGAGATATTCGCGATGGAAGAACAGAACCTCCGTGGCCGGGAGATCGCATCACTCCTCCCGGAGAAGGAGTACAAATCTATCTGGCGCACCATTCTGGAACAGGGGCAGGTGTCAGACATGGAAGCCGCAATCAGCCAGGAACCCTACAGGGTGGGCAGCATTGCGGGTGCCCTCGTAAGGGACCCCACAGGCAACCCTGCCGGCAGCGTCCTCGTTATCAGGGACATCACCAGCCGGAAGGAATCTGAAAAGGCGCTCCGGATAGCCAATGAGAAGATATCTCTCCTGACCGAGTTGACCCTCCACGATATCAGCAACCTCATCTCCGCTCTCTCGGCATACCTTGAGCTCATGCGCGAGGGCATCGCAGGTCCGGCGCACGATGCGTACCTCTCCTCAAGTTCGCAGGTCGTGGAGAAGATCACCCGGCACTTACGGTTTGCACGGGAGTACCAGGAATTCGGATCGAGCCAGCCGGCCTGGCAGAATCTCGGGAACATGGTTGCCCATGCAGTCGATGACATCCAGCATGAAGGGATTGGTGTTATGCTCCGCATCGATCCAATAGAGATTTTTGCAGACCCCCTTGCAGTCAGGGTCATCTCCAACATGCTCGACAACGCAATCAGGCACGGGGAGAAGGTCACCCGCATCCGGGTATGGACAGAGGAACGGCCCGGAAAAAAGATGGTCCTGATCTTCGAGGACGATGGAGTGGGTATCAGAGACGAAGAGAAGGAATATATCTTTCGATACGGGTTTGGAAAGCACACCGGTCTCGGGCTTGCCATCTCCCGTGACATCCTCTCGATAACTGGTATCACAATCAGGGAGACCGGAAAGGCCAACGAAGGGGCCAGGTTTGAGATTTGTATTCCCCCGCAGGCATGGCGGCGCCTGGAATAGGGATACAGGCGTCGTCAACACACCCATGGAATGGAAAATAATTGTAAACAGGGGGAAAAGCGGGAGTACGGGCCAATCCGGGTATCTCTTATCCGATCTTCATGAGCCCCGGCAATTGACCCGCCCAGGCTGCGATAGCGTTCCAGTCCCGGAAGTCGCCCAGGGGGACCTTCAGCAGTCTTCCGAGGGACCTCTCCACAAAGGATTGATTCTTCGGGTCCAGCATGCCGGCACACATCGTCACTGCCACTGGTTTTACCGGTTGCAGAGCTTTTTCCATCAGTTCCATGGCCTGTAAGGGATCCCCCGCCTTCGGATAGACGGGGGGGATACCCGTCTGAAATGCAAAAACCGGGATATGTTCGATCCGTTCCCTGTGGCGCCTGATGAAGCAAGCAACGTTCCCTCATAGTTTTCCGGAATATATGGGAGTTCCGAGAATCACCGCATCGTAGGGATCAAGGGTGACAACTGTATCCATTTCGGCAACATCAGCATGTATACCCGCGCTCTCAAAATCCCTTGCAATTGCCTGTGCAAGTCAGGTTGTTGACCCTTTCTTGGAGGCATATGTGACAAGCACCCGTGCAGGCATGGCACGCCCTCAGCATATGAGAAGAGGACGCTTTTTATTTCACAGGTGTCCTCCACTGAGCAGGCAAGGCATGAGTATTCATTGTACCAGAGAGAACCAGAGGGACTTCTCACTCCTCTGTCACCGTGTAGTCCCCTTCGTCGCCGAAGATGAAAAGGGTGTCAATGGTGGTCCCGAGTACTTTTGCCACCTGGTGAGCAAGCTTGAGAGAGGGGTTATACTTCCCTGACTCCAGGAATACGATCGTTTCCCTCCGGACCCCCACGAGGTCTGCGAGCTCCGCCTGGGTCATATTCCTCCTGGCCCGAAATTCCTTTATCCTGGTCTGCATGTCTGCCCCCCCCCAAATGGTCACTCCACATCCCCCTTCCGAAACAGGTATATCTGGAAGGCCTTGGCCGAGATACCCATCAGCAGGATGAGAAACACGGACAGCATACTGGCGTCCGGGGACCAGAGATGCAGGTAATCTGCCCAGAATATTAAAAAGAGCACCATGAACGTGAGGAACCAGGACCAGGAGAGCCCGTATGCCCCGATCTTCTTCGTCCGCTCATCCTGCATGTGAGTCTTCTCACCCGTCCGGAGACGGAAACCTGCCAGGATCGTCAATACGAAACCAGAACTGATCAATGAGGATGCAAGGGCGGGCGACGTTCCTGCCGGGAGAAGGATCAACTCGGCCAGGCCGGTTCCAATCAGGAGTATCCCAAAGACGAACATCCCCGTGATCCAGGCACGCGACTTGAAGATGGATGCATTCTTTCCGGTCATCTTACTACCTATGTTATTTATTTCTAACTTAAATGAGAAATATATAACATTATGTTATTTAAAGATAACTCCTCGACTCCTTCCGCAACTGAAAGCCGGTTCGTTCCAGGAGAATCGACAAGAGTGCCCCCGGGAATCATACCCACCTCTTGTGGCCTCATGGGGACTTTTTCCAATGCTGTCAGCGATAGCTGGCAAGCCCTCCCGCTGAACCTTATGACCGCAACCTGGCGGGAGGGGATTTGCTGCAGGTGAATATTCCAGTCAAGCGGTTCGGGGAGTTCTTCAAGGGAGTATCACCTTGGCATCATTAATGACATGGTCGACGTGTTGGAGATCACCGGGGCTGTCATCGGGATCTTCTCTGATATAAGGACGGGTGTGGTCATGGGGTTCTTCCTTCTGCCGGGGTTCTCCCCTGAAATGTAACGGGAAAGGTACCCGAATGCGACAATCTCTGTCAAACCGCTGACACCTGCCACTGCGACGGCAGGATAATGCGAGTGTTCGACATCCCATATCCGGCCAGTCACTTCATATTTCATCTCTTCAGTCATGTGTCCTCAATTCGAGGTCATCTCTCCAGGGATGCATCGTCTGGTTCCTCATCCGGAACAGGAACCGGGGGGAGGGCCGGTCATTTTAGCCAGGCAATTCACTTCTTTCAGGGAGCAATGGGTTACAGAAGGGAAACCGTTCAATTTAAATTCCAGCATAATGTTTTTCTCCCCTGGGTTGCCATCCATCCCTGAATGCCACGGGAACCCTGTTTCAACCGGATCTGGTCGGAGATCCTCCTCAAGAATGTCACCCCGCGACGGGCCGACAACCGGGTGAAAAAGACCTGTGGAGAATATTATCCTATCCCGCCCGGCTACGTGTTCCGCGATGTCGCGATTCATATCGAGAAACCGATGCTGGTCGGGATCGACGAGGAGGCCGGACGGATCCTGATGCCCTTTAAAAAACCCTGCTACGGCACATCCCTTTATGCCATCGATTCAGACGGGGTGGAGATTGCGGCTCTCCGAAAAATCCTCGGAAAGGAGGACAAGCCAGGAAGAAGGGCCCGGAAGCCCCGTTGAGGGTCTCTATAAAAAATGGTGCAAGGGACGCCTCCCGCCCCTGTCTGATGTGGTAAAATAACATGCACGGAATGTGGCCAGAAAGCCCGTGAAAAAGATGTCAGGGAGATCAGGTTTTTTATCGCCTTGAAAAAATTATTCCGGTAATTCCAACCATCGCGAGCGCCATCACTACCAGGAACGCACCGACCGGGGCTTTTGTCGTGGGAGTTGGGGTTGGAACCGGAGACAGAGCCGCGATTACATGGACACTCTGACCGGGAATTACCTGGCCGGTGGAGGTGAAGGGAGTGTACCCCGCCATCCGTATATCAACCGTGTAGGTCCCGGCCTGGACATCATTGAAGGAGAGTGGGGTGATACCCATGTACACGTTGTTCACGAAGACATCAGCGCCGCCCGGAGTGGAGGTAATCTCCACGCTCGCAGCGGTCTGGGCAGCCGGCTGGAGTGGCGCGAGGACCTGCACCTTTCCTCCCGCCTGGATAGTGACAATGGTTGAATAATCCTGGTATCTCGGTTTCTTTACTGCGACGGTATAAGTGCCTGGAGAGAGGTCATTGATATCGAGGAGATCATCAGAGGGGGTGGATCCCCGAAAATCCCCGTCGAGGTAGACTGAGGCACCCGTTGGGGTGGAAGAGACCAGGAGGTCGCCGTGGGCCGGGTTGATCTCAGTAACGAGTGTGGCCGTTACTGGAGTGACCTCTCCCGAGATGACCTTGATTGTCTCTTCCCAGGTCTCGTATCCCGCCTCGGAGATGACCACCCGATGGGGTCCTGCCGCGAGATTACCCACCACCTGGTTCGTCTTTCCCATGTAGATGTCATCGACATAAATGCCGGCTCCCCGTGGTGTCGAACTGATCGACAGGCCGCCAGGACTTGTAACTGGTGGCAGGGTTGTCACCACGTTCTCTGTTGATCCTGCGCTGACCTTGACTGTCGTCGCATAGGGCTGGAAACCCTGCAGGGTGACCAGCACCTGGTGAGAGCCAGGTTCAACTCCTTTGAATGTCCCCGGTGTGAACAGCTGGGCATGCCCCCCGTCAAGGATTGCTGATGCGCCTGCCGGAGCAGAGCTCACATAAATGCTGCCGGTAGTATATACACTGCCTGCACCACCGGCACTGGCCTGCATGGTCATCTCAGCGGTGGCAATTCCGGCAAAAGTGACTGCAAGGAGGAGTGCGAGAAGTATTGTCTGGATGCGTTTCATAATTATCACATCTGACAGAGAGTCTTTGTGATGAGATAAATAACCCGCAGGTGGAGATCCCCAACGCCTGGTATTTAGACCATTCACCTGCAACAATGTAGAGAACAAAAGACTGGATACCAGTCCTCTCTCAGGCAAGGAAAAAAATGCGGAGATCACCCCCCAACCACTACAAAGCACCGGAGAAGACCAGTATAGACGGGCGCCAGCGGAGCGGGATATTCCCGGGAGCGATGGTGAAGGTAGAACAGAAGCAGGACCAGGGGACAGGAAGGCTGACCGAAGGGAGGGTAAAGGAGATCCTCACCAACTCATCCTTCCACCCCCATGGGATCAAGGTACGGCTGGAAGATGGCCGTGTGGGCAGGGTCCAGGAAGTCTGTTGAGATATCTCCTTCCTGAAGTGATGTCCAGCACACTGCGGGTTCTCAGAAGGAAAGCCCGCACTCTCATCTCCTTTTTACACTCAGGGATGATATCTTCTCTCAGAACCCGCTCGCGTAATACCACCCTTCCTCCTCCTTTACCCTCACCGGTACGGTGAACAGGTCGCCGATATTCTCATCGGTTAAAATATCCTCCTTTGGCCCGTCGAGGGAGAACCTGCCATTTTTCATCAGGATGACACGCGTTATCTCCGGGATGATGTCGTGGAGATTATGGGTGACCATAATGATCCCCACCCCGGAACGGGCGATGTTCCGGAGGGTTCTTCGGAAGGTATGGAGGGCATGCAGGTCAAGGCTGTTGGCCGGCTCATCCAGGATGAGGGCCTTTGGATCATGGACGAGAGCCCTCCCGATGAGGAATCTCCGGGCTTCCCCTGATGACATGGTGTCCATGGTCCGATCTTCGAGATGCCTGATCTCCAGGAAACGGATGATCTGATCGGCTCTCTCTTCCATCAACGGGGTGACCCTGTGGTTGAAGAGGCCGATGCTGGAGAAGAAGCCTGAGAGAATCACCTCACGGCCCGTCACGCTCCTTGTATACGCAAACTGGAGATCCGGGGAGACGATGCCGAAGAGGGGACGGAGGTCAAAGACATCCCATACGTCTTTACCCCGGATCCGGAAGACGACCCCGTCATCTTCCGGGAGGACCGGGTAATATTCCCTGTTGATGGTGCGGATGAATGAGGACTTCCCGGAGCCGTTCGGGCCCAGTATGGCGATGTGCTCGCCCTCCCGTATGGTCACGGAGAGGCGATCCAGGAGCTTCTTCTCTCCTCTCATCACCGTGATATTGGAAAACTCGAGTAATGGGAGTGCCCCGGGAAAAGAATCAGGGATATAAGGCGGGATCTTCATAGGTGGTCCATTCTGTCGGATTTCAGGGTACGCATTACCCATAATCCGGGTTCCTGGTAATCTTGGATGCTCTTTCCACATGAGGGTGTGGGATCCCCCCCATCCCAGCAGTCCCGCACAGAGGGCACAATATCCCTGTCAATTATTCCGGGAGCCACACCCTTTCTCATCCCACGAACCCTCTCCAGGGAATATGGGCCGGTTGGGGCAATGATGGCACACGGACATGGAAGCACCGGGTCAGGAAAAAAAGAGCCGGTGGTTTTTGGGTTTACCCGTGGTGAGGTTTGTTGGACCACAATCCATGGAGATTGCAGTATGCTCTGACCTTGACGTCTTTGGAGGAGACCGGGAAGACGGCCTCGGGCTTCTCGCCCGGTTTCAATCCCCTCACGTAGAGCGAGGGCCCTGACATCACCTCGATCCACTGGATATGGTGAGCCGCATCCATTGGATGGGGTACAGACCCGACCTTGACCAGGATCTCCTTGCCACGGGATTCCACAACAGGGACGTGCTTTTCAGTACTGGCATCAACGGTGTTCTCGACCTGCTTTACCATGGGCGTTCCGCAGCAGACCAGCTGGCCGTCCCCGTCACTGACAACCATGACAATCTTCCCGCACTTTCCGCACTTGAACACATCAAGCATAGTTTACTATCACTCCTGCAAGAGAGAAATCTTCTTCGGGAGGGATTTAATGGTTCCTGACCTGGTTCCGGAGCCGACTCCAGGATGAACCAGTACAAATGGACCCCCTACCCTGTGAACTGAGAGGAATATGTTACTTCACGACCTTTTCTTCTGTTACATGCACAACCAGGTACCGGCCAATGAACTAAAGGCAAGGATGCGCAGATTCCGTGCTGTGATGGATCTCGACAATCCCGGATGGGAGATGGTGGTGATTTTCGGAAAGATCAACCTGTACTATTTCACGGGGACCATCCAGGACGGAGTGCTCCTTATACAGAGGAATGGGGATGCGGTGTTCTGGGTGCGTCGCAGTCATGAACGTGCAATCGCGGAATCCACATTTTCAGACATAAGGCCGATGCGAAGCTTCCGGGATGCCGCACGTGAAACGAGGGTTCACCCCGAAATGGTTTATATAGAGACCGAGGTGGTACCGGTGGCGCTGGCCGAAAGGTTCCGGAAGCACTTTCCCTTCTCCCGGGTTCTGCCAATGGACCTGCAGGCGGCCCGGGCCAGGTCAATCAAGAGCCCCTACGAACTGGCGCTTCTGGAGAAGGCCGGTGAGATCCACCGGTCCGTGCTCGAGGATGAAGTGCCATGCATCCTCCGGGAGGGGATGAGCGAGGCGCAGTTCGGGACTTGGGTCTATTCTTTGATGGTTGAGCAGGGCCACCAGGGTATCGTCCGGTTCGGAAGCTTCAACACCGAGATCGAGGTGGGGCAGATAGCGTTCGGCGAAGG
>JALOPW010000019.1 GCA_025453675.1 Methanolinea sp. | reverse complement strand
AAAAGAACCTTTAACACTCTCCCGGTCGTAGTGTTTCCCCATGTGGAAGGCCGTAACGCTCGAGAATTGGATGGAGAACCGTGTCTCGGAACTCTCCTCGGCAAGGCCTGTCGTCGAAGAGATCATCTCCAGGGTCGCGAAGGACGGCGACCGGGCTCTCCTCGAGCTGACCAGGCAGTTCGATGGAGTGGCCGCCGAATCACTCCTGGTAGGGGAAGAAGAGCTGGATGAAGCCTACCAGGCGGTGGATGAACAGGTCATCAGCAGCCTCATCGAGGCGGAGGCCAGGATATCGCGGTTCCACGAGCTGCAACTCCCCAGGGGGTTGTGGCTGGAGCAGGTGGAGCCGGGGATCATTCTGGGGGTAAAGACCACCCCGCTCGACCGTATCGGCGCCTATATACCCGGGGGGAGGGCAGCCTATTCATCCACTGCCCTGATGTGCACCATTCCCGCCAGGGTGGCAGGAGTGAGGTCCATCTGCTGCTGCAGCCCGCCCCCCATCTCCCCACTGACCCTGGTGGCCATGGACATCGCCGGTGTGGACGAGATCTACGCAGTCGGTGGAGCGCAAGCCGTCGCGGCCATGGCACTCGGTACCGAGAGCATCAGCCCCGTCCAGAAGATCGTCGGACCCGGGAACATTTATGTGACGATGGCCAAGATGCTGCTGCGGGACAAGGCAGAGATCGATTTCCCGGCAGGCCCGAGCGAGATCGTGGTGCTCGCAGACAATACTGCCAGGCCAGACTTCATTGCCGCTGATATCCTTGCCCAGGCCGAGCATGATCCAAGGGCTGCGAGTCTCCTGGTGACGACGGATCCCGCCCTCCCCTCCCGTGTGGGGACGTTCCTCGCGTCCCAGATCAGGGATGCGAAAAGGGCTTCTATCCTGGAGAAAGCGATGGAGAATACCGGGTACATCGTGGTGGAGTCCATGGATGAGGCGCTCGGGACCGTGAACCGTGCGGCTGCCGAGCACCTCTCCCTGCAGGTGGCAGATCCCATGGGTGTCATGCAGGAAGTCTATAACGCGGGATCCATCTTCCTCGGGAGCTATGCAGCGGTTGCCTGCGGGGATTATGCATCAGGGACGAACCACGTCCTCCCTACCGCGGGGTATGCCCGCCTCCACTCGGGCCTCGATGTGCAGCACTTCTGCAAGCGCTCCACCGTGCAGCTGATCAGCAGGGAGGGCCTCGAGGGTATCGGTGACACCATCGAGACCATCGCAGAGGCCGAGGGTCTTCATGCCCACGCTCGTTCTGTCAGGATCCGGAGGGGGTCGTCCTGATATTCCTCCGTGAAGCTCGTTGTCCTTCACCAGACGAGTTCCAAAGAAGAGATTGACCGCCCGGAAACGAAAGATGGTCGTTCACCATCGGATTCGCATCAGGGATCCCTGGTGAAGAGGAACAATCAAGTCCCGGATCCGGGATAAGGCAAAAAAAAACTACATGATTCTCTCCGAGATACACGCATATGCATTCATGAAAATGGCGAAGCCATTTTGGTATGAAAACCGCATCCGCGGTTTTCATCAGGGGGGCATGTGACCCGACAGTCTCATGTGCGTTTCATTCGGAATTGTCAGGTATTCTTTCTCTTTCTCGCAACCAGCAGTGCAATGGAGAGGACCAGGGCCACCCCAGGCAATCCCCATTCCATTGCAAGCCCGGGTGATGGAGGCTTGTGGAACGTCACATCCGTGTAGGACATGTTGATCTCCTCCATGTCAGTGAGGCGTTCCAGGTTCAGGGGCACGTTCACGACGTAAATCCGGTAAGTGCCCGGAATGAGGTGCCCCACGATGAACCCGGTATTCCACTCATACTCGAATGTACCATCGGGATGCACAAACGCGGTGGTGAAGTAGCCGGACCCGGCCTGGAGGTGCAGGTTCTCGAGGGTAACCCCCGCACGGTTCAGGCCGGGGCCGGTCACGAAGAGATACACGGCGATGGTGTTCGGAATCCCTGAATGACCACTGAGGTGCACCCGGTCTCCGATATGGGTCGTCCCAGGCCGGGCATCAAGAGTAATGGCGCCTGAGGCGGAGCCCGCAAGGAGCATCAACCCTCCCATGAGACAGATAAACCGGAAAAGGTGCCCTCTCATACCTAATATATGTCCAAAAAGAGCCTTTAACATTGTGTTGAGGGAGACGAATAGCCAGGAGACAGGCTCATGTCAGTTTCAGGCAGGTAAACCCCGTGCCGTGCTCACAAGATGATGAGGGCCCCCGTCCCCAAACCTCGAATGAAATGGAATCACCTCCCCAACCGGGATCGGCGTGACGCCTCATCATGCCGGGACCGGGGAAGGTCGGATCAGGTGATCGCAGATGAGCGGCGTGTATCGTTCGGATTATCACTTTGGATTTGAAGAAGAACTCAAAAATGACCTCTCCTGCATTGTATCGCCGACATGTGAAGGGATGTCAGAGAAAAAGCATCAAAACTCCACCACCATCACCGCCTCCTCCTCCTCTCTGAGTTCCCCCTTCAGGTGGTCGGTGTCAAAGTGGTACTGCTCCCATGGATCATAGTCCTCGTAGAGCTCGCACTTGTCAAGGACGTCCACGAACTCCTTGAGGAATATCCGTGGGATGACGTCGACCCGTCCCCCGAACTTGCCGGTCACCTTCCTGATCATTGCCCGAATGAAGCGGTGGGAGATCCTGGACCTGTCCACCTCGGTATACGCGCCCGTGTAGATGTCCATCACCTTGAGGGCCACCTGCTCCAGTTTTTTCGCGTCGAACTTCGCGAGGGTTATCTGAGGCTGCCGGGGGTTGCGATACGCCTCCCCGGTCTGTACCACACTGATACGGTCAAAGAGAGGGGGCAGCGTGCGAATCCCCCGGGGTCCCTCGAAGAATGCCGGTGTCCCGGTGAAGACGAAGTAGGAATGGGGAAGGTCTCCGCGGTCCAGGGAGTCGATGATCATCTGCAGGGTGCGGTAGCCCTTCTCCCGCTGGTTGCGAGGGAGGGACTGGGTGGTCTCCACCTCGTCCACTGCCACGGCGAGGCCGCTGTACCCGGCATTCACGATGATCCGGAGCAGCCCCCGCAGGAACGTAAACGCGGTGGCCTCGTCCACGTCCCCCCGGATCCCCGCTTTCTGTTTGAACTCCCGCCCGACATTCGGTTCTGCGCAGATCCAGCCGATAGCAGCCTGGGAAGTCTGGAAGTCCCCAGCATTGTTGGCCCGGTAGTAGGTCCGAAGCGCCGCCGCAAGCGATGCGTTCAACTCGGATATCCCGGCGAGTGCAGTCTCTATCTCGGCGAGTGTAGCCTTCTCGAGGAGATCATCCGAGAGGGACCGGTCGCTCACCTTGAGAATCCGCTCCTCGATGCCGAAGAGCCAGGAGTCAATGATGGACTTCTGGGCATGCTCCTCCTCGCGTGTCCGAAGGCTCGCGCATATCTGCTGGTAGATGCCCCTGGTCTTGTGCAGGGGCGAGGATGAGGATATGACCACGTGGGAGGTCACAAATCCCTTGTTCCTCGCCATCTCAAGCGCTCTTGCCACCAGGAAGGTCTTGCCGCTCCCGTAATCCCCGCGGATGAACTTGATATCCCCTCCGCCACGGGCAACAAAATCGAGCTGGGCCCCGATAACACCCTCCTCCACGTCGAGCCCCACCGCAATCCTCTCAAGACCGCTGGCCGGGACTGTCCCCCGGCGCAATGCGTTGATGATATTCTGGCTCTCCAGCCGGTCCGCTGCCTGGAGATCAGGATCTCTTGTATGCATAGATCTCTCCATCTTTTCCCACCCCTCTCTTCTCGATCACGATAAGGCCACCAGCCGCCGCCTTCTGCATGATTCGGTTCACCATTCCCCCCACTCTCCGGGTCCCGAGCAGCAGGCGGAGGTCCATCTCGCTGGCCTGGTGGTGTGTCTTCAAAAAATCCACTATCTTCCTCTCGGTCTCATCCAGGTCAAGATGCAGTTCAGGCGAGTCCGGGGCCCCACCACCCTGTTCATCAGGCATTGATGCGTGTGCAAGTACCGGAAGGTCGCAGAGTGACCTCCGCTTGCACTCCTCCAGGAGGACAAGGAAATCCTCCGGATGGATATTCCGGGAGCCGGGGGGAATGTAGTCAAGTCCTTCCAGGCAGGAACGCTTGCAGCTGGTATGGTCGCCGGCCTCCAGGGCATGGGAAGCCGAGACCAGGAGGGACAGGGCCAGGAACTCAAGGCCCTGGGAGGAGAGTTCGCCTGCCCTCTCCTCCAGCCGCTCTTTGAGCCGCCCCATCAGGCGGGGCATGCGGTAGAGGGCAGGGGTGTCTTCCATGACCATACCTGCCACTCGGATCAGGTCATTATTCTTTCTGATGCTGTTAAGGACGTAGAGCATCACCTTCTCGCATTCTCTCAGCTCGCCCTGGCGTTCACAGAACCGGGCATATTCAGGACCTCCGGTGAGAAAATCGCTCCTGTATGCCCTGTAGTACCATGATCGTGCCTCGGTGTGGTCCCCGATATCCTCGTAGAAGGAGGCCATGGAGAGGAGGCAGATCACGTCAGGGTGTGCCTCCAGCTTCTTCTTGAGGAGCACCTCGGCCTCCCTGATGGGATAATGGGTCCGGAGGAAGGCGCGGTAACTGGAGAGGAGCCTGGCCAGAAACTCCATGTCCCCCAGTACCTCCAGTTCGCGGTTGATGAGCCGCTGGAAGTGATCTCGCGCTTCATCCTTGTTTCCCAGCCCTGCCAGGAGTTCACATTCCTCCAGGAGGTGGAGGGGCTGTACCTCCCTGCCGATCAGGAGCGGGCCAAGTGTCCGGAGTGCAATGGCCCATCCTCCCCTCCCCCTCTGCATCCGGACATACTCATACCGGATGCCGGGATCACCACTCTCTGCAAGGATCCTCTCATACTCCACGGGTGCGGCATCGGGGTCTGACCGGGTGAGTGCCGCCAGGTAACTGCTGGCATACAGGAGGTCTCCTGTCCGTTCATACTCTGCACGGGCAGCATCGGCCAGCTCTGCATATCTCCCGCAGGCAGCCAGTACCCTGATAAAATCACTATCGACAGGCAACCCGCGGCAGGCCGGTCCGGTTCTCACCTCCAGGGCTTGGGAAGGCATCCCGTTCAACAGGAACGCCCGGACCAGGAGCCGTGAGTCATCAGCTCGACCGGATCTTGCCGTGAGATGCCGCAACACGGGTATTGCTTTTCCTGGATCTCCGATTGCCAGTACGAAGGACGCATAACTTCGCAACGCCTCCAGGTTCTCGGGATCCAGCGCCACCGCCCGGGTAAACTCGGCCAGGGCGCGGTCATCGCCTTTCTTTTCCAGTATCCTGCCCAGATAGCTGTGCACGTGGGATGAGCCGGGGAGAGAGTGGGTGAGATCGCGGAAATAGGCTTCGGCCTCGTCCAGGCGCCCCATGTGGAAGAGATTGGTTGCGCAGAGAACGGACACGGCCGGATCCGCCGAACCGTGGATAAGGTCCCGGCAGAGGGAGTACGACCCCTGAAAATCCCCCTGTTCGAAGAGCTGGAGTGCGAGCTTCTTCCTCTCCTCCGCTGACTGGGAGTCCATGGCGACCTCACCGGGTGGAACGCAGCCGCAGAAGGCCGCACAGCATTCGGAGCACGTCTTTTCTCTTCACCCGGGAGTCACCCATATTATGCCAGGAGATGGGACACTCCCTGATGAGGAATCCTGCAGACTGGATTCTCCAGAGAAGTTCCACATCGAATTCAAAACCCGTGGAGACCATATGCGCTATTACTGCGTCAATTGCTGCCTTTTTAAATACTTTTGCCCCGCACTGCGTATCTTTGAATTTGAGACCGAACAAGAGGCGGATGATCAGGTTGAACACCCTGCTCTCAAGCCTTCTTGCAAGATCCTGCTCCCGTATGAGAACCGATCCCTCAATCCAGCGAGACCCGATCACCACGTCGGCCCCATCGAGGGTTTGAAAGAGGGTGAGCATCTGGGAGAATGAAGTGGATGCATCTGCATCCATGTAGCCTACCAGGGGGCCACGGGCTTGCAGCATCCCCTCGCGTATGGCGCTCCCTTTCCCGAGCCTCTCTCTCCGGCGGTCGCAGCGGATGCATACCTCCGGGTGAGATCGCGCAAATGCTGCAACAAGGTCGGGTGTGGCATCATCGCCTTCGCAGATGCATATAATCTCCCCCCTGGCCCTGGCCAGCTGGGAGAGGAGGTGGGGGATCCGCTCCTGCTCGTTGTAGGCAGGGATGATCAGGGTGTAGGGAAAATCTTCCGGGCTGTGGTTCATGGCAGATCTGGGGTCAGGGTATCAGGTATCGTTTCCAATCCTGGCATCCGGGAGTCTTCGTGACCTGCATGTCACTGGTGGCCCATGAGGTGGTCTTTTAAGCCCGAACCGGGGTGATATCGTTCGGCGATGGCAATTGCCACGCCCCTGAGCCTGCGGTGGTCTTCTAAACACGACGGGGGTGGGGGCTCCTTTCGGAGGATTGCCGAGGTGTTCTCGGTGATCTGCAGGAGTTCCGTTGCGATGACCGCGTTCAACCAGATCAGATCCGCGAGCATGACCTTCTCTTCCGGGTCCATGTAGAGTGTATAGGCGTGGCAGGGGAATAATCATGGTGGGTCGCGATGGCAGGATCACCTTTCTTTAGGGTAAAGGATCCACCTCCAGGTATGAACTATCTGGAGCGGATACAGCAGATGGGCAGGGATGCGAACCCTTTCTTCTGCCTGATGGGGATCGAGGTGGAGTCCGTGGGAAAGGGAGAGGCGGTCCTCCGCATGACGGTCCGGCATGATATGATGAACGGGGAGGGGTGGCTCCAGGGAGGTATATTCACCGCTCTTGCGGATGAGGCCATGGTGCTGGCCATTTACACACTGATTGCACCGGGGGAGGGTATTGCCACGATCACCGAGACCACTGCCTTCATCGGGGGCTCAAGGGAGGCAACGCTGTATGCTGCGGGAAAGGTGGTAAAGAAAGGGAGGAGGGTGGTTTTTGCGGAAGGGGATGTCAGGAGTGGTGAACCGGGCGGACCCCTGCTCTCCCGGAGCACTGCCGCTTTTGCAGTGAGGAGAGATAATCACTCCTGAAATCTGCAGATTCTGGAAGCCCTGGTAGAAAAAGGGGGGCGATATTCCCCCCGGCTCAAAACGGGGAACGAATAAAACTATCTCTTTTGGCGGCGTATAAAAGAGGAGATATGCAGAATCCCGGAGGATCGGCACGATGCATGCAACGTGAACGGGCGAGCCTTTCTGGTCCGGGAAGGGCGAATCAGGGAAAGACGGGAAGGGGTATCTCTTGAAATATATCTTCATCACAGGGGGTGTAATGAGCGGCCTCGGGAAGGGCATCACCGCGGCATCAGTAGGACGTATCCTGAAGAACAGGGGGTATGGGATCACCGCAGTCAAGATCGACCCCTACCTGAACATCGATGCCGGGACCATGAATCCCGGCCAGCACGGCGAGGTGTTTGTGCTCTCCGACGGGAGCGAGGTGGATCTGGACCTTGGTAATTACGAGCGGTTCCTGGACATCGACCTCTCCTCGGCCCATAACATTACCACGGGAAAAGTATACCGGACCGTGATCGAGAAGGAGCGGCGCGGGGACTTCCTCGGGGAGACTGTCCAGATCATCCCACATATCACCGATGAGATCAAGGCGTGCATCAGGAACGCGGCCGAGATGGAGATACCGGGCCAGAAGAGTGCCGATATATGCCTGGTGGAGATCGGAGGCACGGTCGGCGATATCGAGAGCATGCCATTCCTGGAGGCTGTGCGGCAGATGAGGGGGGATCTCCCGCCCGAGAACACGGTCATCATCCATGTCACCCTGATTCCCGAGGATACCATGGGCGACCTGAAGACCAAGCCCACCCAGCACTCGGTCAAAGCCCTGCGCGAGCTGGGTCTGCACGCCGATATCATCGTGGGCCGGAGCGAGCGCCCCATCGGATCCCACACCAAGCGGAAGATCTCGGCGTTCTGCGATCTCCCCCTCCAGGGAGTGATAAGTGCCGCGACCGTTCCAGATATTTACCAGGTGCCCCTGGAGCTCGAGAAAGAGGGTCTCGGGGAGGTTCTCTCCGATCACCTTGGGCTGGAAAAGAGGAAGGCCGATACAGGGTGGTACCACCTGGTGAGCAGGGAATATACCGACCGGGTGAGTGTTGGTATCGTCAGCAAATACGGGATAGAAGATGTCTACCTGAGCATCAAGGAAGCCTTGAAACATGCAGGACGTGCACTCTCCACCGAGGTTCGGATCACCTGGCTCGATGCGGAACGGTACGAGCCGCAGCAACTCGCTGAATTCGATGGGGTACTCGTCCCGGGAGGTTTCGGAAAACGGGGTATCGAGGGGAAGGTGGATGCCATACACTGGGCCAGGACGAACCAGACTCCATTCCTCGGGTTGTGCCTGGGGTTCCAGATGGCGGTGGTCGAGTATGCCCGCCATGTGCTGCGGTGGGAGGATGCCACCAGCGCGGAGATGGGTGAGGGAAAGCACGTGATCGCCATCCTCCCCGAGCAATACGAGGTTACTGATCTCGGGGGCACTATGCGTCTTGGAAATTCAGCCATCACCCTGAAAGAGGGGACTCTTGCAATGAAGATATATGGTCAGAAAGAGATCGAGGAGCGTCACAGGCACCGCTACGAGGTCAATCCGCGGTATATTCCTGACATGGAGAAAGCAGGACTGGTCTTCTCGGGGGTCTACCAGAACCGGATGGAGATATGCGAGATCCCGGATCACCCCTTCTTCGTGGCCACCCAGTTCCACCCCGAGTTCAGGTCAAGACCCACACGGCCATCCCCCCCGTTCCTCGGGTTTGTGAAGGCATGTGGTGAAAAGAATGGGAGGAGGGCGAGGTGAAATGCAAGTATGGTGAACGCTGAGCAATTTATTCAGAATGCGGTGGAGGAGATACGGCGCGAGGCAGGGGACAGGAGAGTGGTGATGGCACTCTCAGGCGGCGTCGACAGCTCAGTCTGTGCGGCGCTCGCAGCAAGGGCTATAGGAGAACGGCTGGAGCCAATTTACGTGGATACCGGGCTCATGCGCAGAGGAGAGACAGAGCGTATCTCCCAGATCTTCGGGCGACTGCATCTGCATGTGGTGTCCGCAGGTGACGAGTTCATTGGGGCACTCAAAGGGATCCGTGATCCCGAGGAGAAGAGGAAAGTAATAGGGGAGCGCTTCATCAGGGTCTTTGAACGCGAAGCCCGGAGGACCGGTGCGCGGGCACTCCTCCAGGGGACCATCTATCCCGACCGGATAGAGAGCGAGGGGGGTATCAAGAGCCATCACAACGTGGGGGGCATGCCCCTGCACATGGAGTTTGAGAAGGTGATCGAGCCCCTCCGCGATCTCTACAAGGACGAGGTCCGGGTGCTGGCAGGGGCGCTCGGACTTCCGAAGGAGATCCAGCACCGGATGCCGTTCCCCGGTCCCGGACTCGCGGTCCGGGTCATTGGAGAAGTCACCCCTGAAAATATCGAGGTGGTCAGGCAGGCCAACTGGATCGTGGAGAGCGAGATTGTTGAACAGTTTGATCCCTGGCAGTGCTTTGCTGCCTTGCTCGGCCTCGGGACCGGGGTGAAGGGTGACAACCGGGTGCATGGCTGGGTGGTTGCCGTCAGGGCCGTCAACTCACGTGACGGCATGACCGCAGACCCTGTCCAGATCCCGTGGGAGGCCCTGGACAGGATCGCATCCCGCGTCACCTCCGAGATACCAAGCGTGGCAAGGGTGGTCTATGACATCACCCCCAAACCCCCGGCCACCATCGAGTATGAATAATGAAAAAAACACCACAATGCGATACTATGCAGAAAAATGAAGATTACCGGGCACTTGAAGCCCGATACTATATGCCCGCCTTTACCCGGGACACCATGCTTGTCAGGGGTGAAGGCTCACGGGTCTGGGACGCGGACGGAAAGGAGTATATCGACTGCGTGGCAGGGATCGCTGTCTGCAGCACCGGGCACTGCCACCCGGCGGTGACACGGGCCATATGCGAGCAGGCAAAGAGACTCATCCACTGCTCCAACCTCTATTATGTGCCTGGCCAGGGGGAACTGGCACAGAAGCTGGTGGAGAGGACAGGGATGGCGAAGGCGTTCTTCTCGAACTCCGGGGCGGAAGCAAATGAGGGAGCCATCAAGCTGGCCCGGCTCGCAACCGGGAAGAAGAGGTTCATCGCCTTCACCCACGGGTTCCACGGACGGACACTCGGTACATTGGCAGTGACGCACAAACCCGCGATAAGGGAGCCGTTCAATCCCCTTGAGCCGGGGTGCACCTTTGTGGAGTATGGCGATCTCGATGGCTTGAAGAAAGCGATGAACAGCGAGGTTGCCGCGGTCTTCGTGGAGCCCATACAGGGAGAGGCGGGAGTCATCACCCCTCCGGACGGGTTCCTCGACGGCATCCGGGAGAGTTGCGACCGGCATGGCGCCCTGATGATCGTGGACGAAGTGCAGACGGGGATGGGCCGGACCGGGAAGTGGCTGGCAATCCAGCATACCCGGGTACGGCCCGATATCGTCACCCTGGCAAAAGGGATTGCAAGCGGGTTCCCCATGGGTGCCCTGCTGGCCCGGGATGGCCTTGAGTTTCACAAGGGTGAGCATGGCAGCACCTTTGCGGGAGGACCCCTGGCATGTGCCGCAGCTCTTGCCACCCTCAAGGTGATTGACGAGGTCATGCCCCAGATCCCCGGGAAGGCCGAACGGTTCAGGGCCGGCCTCTCGAAGCATCACCCCCGCGTGAGGGGCCTGATGGTCGGAATATCCGTCGGTGAGCGGTGCCCCGGTGTCCAGAAGCGCTGCGCGGAGAAGGGTGTATTGATCAACTGCGCCGCCGACGGCAACATCCGCCTGGTGCCTCCACTGGTCATCACCCCTGAAGAGATCGACCAGTCATGTGCAGCCATCAGGGATGCGCTGCAATAAAAACCACCTAATTCCCTCGTAACACATGCTGAATGAAGCATGAACATGACGAAGCGACAGTTCATCGGAAAGAAGGGAGACTTTTTTTACCCTTCCATGGCTTTTTCCAGTCGTGCATTCACCGTGTTCCAGTTCACGATGCTCCAGAAGTTCTCCAGGTACTTTGCCCGGTCGTTCTTGTAATCGATGTAATAGGCATGCTCCCAGACATCCACCACCATAAGGAGAGGGAATGACGGATAGACATGGACATTATGCTTCTCGATCTGCATGAGGAGCAGACGGCCCGTCTTTTGACAGTAGGTGAGGGCTGCCCACCCGGATCCCTCCACGCTGTTCGCAGCCGTGGTGAAGTCTTTTTTAAACCGTTCGAAGGATCCGAATTCCTTTTCAATGCAGGTCGCGAGGGTGCCTCTCGGGGCTCCCCCGCCTTTGCCGGCAGGAGCCATGTTCTCCCAGTAGAGTGTATGGAGGAGAAAACCTCCCAGGTGGAAGGAGAGTTCTTTGAGGGTGGCCTTCAGGTCAGGGCTGCTCCCCTCTTGTTGGGCCTTGTCGAGTTTCTCGTAGATGGCATTTACACCGTTTACATACCCCTGATGATGCTTGGTATGGTGGATGCGGAGTTGTTCTTCCGAGATGCCCGGCGAGAGGGCCTTGTAGTCGTATGGCAGTGCCGGCAGACTGTACAACCTGTTCTGTTCCATCATTTTCAACCCCTGTTCAAGAGTTCTTTTGAATCGTCCTATAAAAGGATTCGGTTATTCCCATATGCATCCATATGGCCCGGCAGCGGCAATGGAGTTACACCGGGCAGGTTGTGATCATTTCACCAAGGCACACTTTGTGCAACGTCCTTATTAAGAGGGGAAAGCTTATACTGAAAGGACTTGCAAGAGGGGGCAGAATGGCGGAAAAGAGACATTCCGGGTATACCACACTTGTGCGGGAGTGTTATCGCTCCGGGGGCTATGTCTTCGCCAGGCGGGCCGCGGATATCTCTCCCGGGGGGGGAACCTGCCGTGTGGCACGCCTCGCGAGCAACGAGAACCCCCGGCCACCCTCCCCTATGGCGGTGGAGATGGGGTTTCAGGCATTACAGGAGGCAAACCGCTATCCTGACGAAAGGATGGCCGACCTCATCAGAGCCCTGCAGGAATTCCACGGCCGTTACCACTTCGTGACCGGCGTTGGTATGGACGGGGTGATCGAGACAGTGATACGGACACTGGTCTCTCCCGGGGAGAAAGTCGCGGTTTCCACACCTACATTCTCTTTCTACGGTCTTGCAGCGGTTGCCCAGGGAGCCGAAGTGGTGAATGTCCCCCGGGACCCTGCATTTTCGGTGGATATCCCTAGTTTCGTGCGTATGGCCCGTGACGCCAAGCTCTCATTTCTCTGCACTCCAAATAATCCGACAGGGACCGTTACACCTCCGGAAGAGGTGGAGGAGATACTCTCTGCGATATCCGGCGTTCTCTTCCTTGACAATGCCTACGTGGAGTTCTGTGATCACGATTACCGGGCCCTGATGGGGAGGTACGACAACCTGATCCTCGGCCGCACCTTTTCAAAGGCATTCTCCCTCGCTGGTCTCCGGGTTGGCTATGCGTTCATGCCGGAGTGGCTGGTCCCCTGCTATATGCGCGCAGCCACTCCCTTCACTCTGAACTCTGTCTCGGCGTCGGCTGCCATCGGGGCTCTGCATGATCCACTGCATGTGCAGGAGGCGGTGGAACGGGTCAGGAGGCTCAGGGAACAGGTCATCCGGGAATGCCGTTACCCCGTCTTCCCGTCGGGTGCAAATTTCGTGATGGTGGACGTCTCCCCTTCAACAGGAAAGGAGGTGGCCGACCGGCTCGCGGAGAGCGGGGTCCTGGTGCGATCATGCGAGAGCTTCCCTGGCCTGGGAGCACACTTCATCCGGGTGAGTATCGGCGAAGAATGGGAGAATGCACAGTTCCTGAACGTGATTAACGCCGTATGATGATTGGGATCACCGGAACACCGGGCACGGGAAAATCGGGTGTTGCACATGAACTGCGTGCACGCGGCCACCCGGTCATTGCGCTTTCTGATACTATAGCCCCTTATATCCTTGAGAGGGACGAGGCCAGAGACACCCTGATTATAGACGAGGAGCGCTGGGCCCGTGAGTTTGCGAAGGTCGAGGGATTCGTGGAAGGCCACCTTGCCCACCTCCTGCCCTGCGATCGCATAGTGGTGATGAGGTGCCGTCCTGACGTGCTGGCCTCCCGCCTGCGTGGCCGTGGCTATGGGGAGGCGAAGATCGTCGAGAACGTGGAGGCGGAAGCGCTCGACGTGGTCCTGATCGAGACCCTCGAAGAATATCAGAAAGACCAGGTGCTGGAGATCGATACGACTGATCGGGATACGAAAGATTGTGCCGGTATGATAGAGAAATTTGCGAAGGGGAATATCCCGCCATCATTTGGGAGTATTGACTGGTCCGCGTACCTGGAGGGGATGGTATGACACTCGAGATCCTTCGGCCGCACATGAAGGATATCATGGCCCCTTTCATCACCGCATCAAGGAAGATCGGGCTCACCCCGAACAATCTCACCGTGGGGGCGTTTCTCACTGCAGCCGCGGCAGGAATCTTCTTTTTCCTTGGCAATGTGCTGTTCGGCACATTGCTCGTGGCCTTCAATGCCCTCCTTGACGGGCTTGACGGGGCCCTTGCCCGCGCAGAGAACATCCAGAGCCCCAGGGGGGACTTCCTGGACCACGTGGTGGACAGGTACGCGGATATCTTCATCATCACCGGGATCTTTGCCGGCGGGTATGCCAGCTGGCAGGTGGGAGTGCTTGCCCTGACCGGGGTATTGATGTCATCCTACCTCGGGACACAGGCACAGGCGGTGGGTGTGGGGAGATACTACGGGGGTGTCCTGGGGCGGGCTGATCGCCTGGTCCTCATCCTCTGTGCAGGACTGCTCACCATGGTCGTCCCGGCATTTTTCCTCGGGCTGTCAATCCTTGGCTGGCTCCTGGTGGTCTTCGGGGTGATGGGGCACATCACCGCCGCACAACGCTTCCTCTATATATGGAGACGGATGCCCTGAAGTAGACCCGGGTGTTCCCATGATGCGCGGCAGGGAAAGAGCGCATTTTTCCTCCAACCGCTCTTTTAATCAGACATGAAATACCTGGATGAGGAGAGGATGAGGGGCATTTCCGGGTGCAGGTGGAGGGTATCAGAACCAGGAATCGAGTGTCTTCTGCCCTGCCTTTACACCCATCCCCTCCATTGCTTTCTGAATACGCTCGGGTGAGAAGTCAAACCCGTCACAGAGCATGTGGAGGATCCCTTCCCTGTCCGGGGGGTTCCACTGCAGGGAGTATTCATCGGTGACCGGAGGGTGAAGGAAGAACTCTAAGATAAGCTCCCAGTCCGTATCGGGGAGTCTCTCGGTCATGGTACGATCAAACTCTCCATTCTGCACTATTTTAAGCGCGGTCTTCGCCCCCACACCCCGGATCCCCGTGTTGAAGTCTGTACCAACCAGCAAGGCGATCCGGACAAGATCCTCGCGTGAGAGTGAGAGCCCTTTCAGCACTTCCGAGAGCAGGATCCTTTCAGGTGATACCGATATGGTCCTTCCCCGAATCTTCCTTTTCCCGCTCACGGTAAGGTTCCTGACGAGGACCGGGGCCCCGAAGAGGAGGGTATCATAATCCTGGGAGACCACATACCTCGCATCGCCACGGCTGACCATGTGGGCCGCCTGGGCCTCACCCTCGCTGGGGGCCAGAACGCATGGAAGACCAAGCCTGGCAAGGAGCTCCTTGCTGGTCCTGATCACATCCTCATCTATCCTGGATGATGAACGGGCCTGTTTATAGGCCTCGGCCATATCACCCCGTGCCAGGGCATCCTGCCACTTCTCTCCTGCCATATTCCTGATGGCCCGACGTTCCTGTAGTGTCTCCTGCTTCAGGTCCGGGGGAGTCCCGTCAAATACCCACACCGTTCGTATGCCTTTTTCAAGGAAATTGGCTGAACGAAAGAGGATACCAGAGAGGTGAGAGGTGATCCGCCCTTCATGGTCCATCAGTGGCGTCCCGTCAGGCTGCCTGATGATGCTCAGGAACTGGTAGATGGCATTATGGGCATCGACTGCCGCAATCCCTGCAAGGGTCTCCCACGTGACCGGGTCTTTGTAGTCACCGAGGAGATCCCGGAACGCTACACCCATGTGAAGCCAGCCTCCGTGTGATCAGCGTTCAACGGTATACCCTTTTTGCGAACTCTTCCACCACACCATCGATATGCGAGATATGGCTGTCGTACTTCTTGGCCATTTTGGTCGCTATCTCCTCCATGTTCATCCTGATCATCCGTTCCCTGTTTGCAAGGCTTTTCTCGATCAACCTCACCTTCCAGTGGACCAGGAAGATGAGCCCTCCGAGGGAGAGCATCATGAGGGCAGCAGCGAACGATTTGATAAGGTTAAAGTTCAGATTAAATACCAGAATCAGGGTGGAGATCACCAGGATGAGAAGAAGGAGTACATCCCCCAGGTATTCACGTATGTCCATGGTTTTAGATGATGAACACCGATGCATAAAACTAACCCGGGCGGGGTGAACACCGGCATGGAGTTCTCCCGTTACATCCCCTTGATGGCCATGCCCGCCATGCTCATCCTGGTAGAGATCGGCGCTGTCCTGCTCTCACTCCCCATGCAGGAGGCAGGGCTTGCCGCCTTCGAAGACCCTTCGTCGATTGCCAATCCTCTCATCTTCATTGGAATCCTGCTCATCTTCACTGCGTTCCTCCTTCTCCTCATCAAATTCAAATTGCGCCGTTTCATAGGAATTATTATCGGGATCTCAATTTTCTTCACTTTTCTCTATATCTTCGGATCTATATCCTATGTCCTGACGACAGATCCCCTGCTGGGGCTCGCGGGGAGCATGATTCCGGCCATTCTGGCCACTCTTCTCCTCTACCTCTACCCGGAGTGGTATGTGATCGACACCCTGGGGCTCCTCATTGCGGCAGGCGCGGCCTCGATCTTCGGCATATCACTCGAGATAATCCCGGTTATTATTCTCCTGATCATATTGGCGGTCTATGATGCCATCTCCGTCTACAAGACAAAGCACATGATCGCCCTTGCAGAAGGGGTGGTGGAGACCAGGAGCCCCATCCTCTTCGTGGTCCCGAAAAGACGCGGGTACAGTTACCGGACGGAGGGAGTCGGACCCCTTGAAGAGGGTGAACGGGGAGCGTTTATCATGGGAATGGGAGACCTGATCATGCCGGCGATACTGGTGGTGTCAGCGAATGTATTCATCGGGGGGACAAGGATAGGCCCCCTGACCCTCCCGGCCCTCGGGGCCATGATTGGTTCGGTCGCTGGGCTCTCCCTGCTGCTTGTCTATGTCAACCGGGGAAAACCGCAGGCAGGGCTTCCTCCTATCAATGGAGGGGTGATCCTTGGTTTTTTAGCCGGGTATGCCCTGCATCTCCTCGTCTGATTTCTTCCGGTAGGCCATAAGGTTCTCGAGCACTTCGTCCACGCCTTCCCCGGTTTCGGTGGACATGTTGATGTACCCGTCAAAATAGGTGATATCTGACTTGTTCACCACGACCTGGATCGGAACATCGACCATCTCCTCGACCTCGTGGAGAAGCCTGAACTGGTCCTCGAGGGGGTATCCGCAGTGCTCGCTGGCATCGATGATGACCAGTATCACCGAGGCCAGGTTGATCATCGCGGTAAGAGCCTGACGCTCTATGCCGCTCCGGTCCTCAGCCGGACGATCGAGCACGCCAGGAGTGTCGATGAACTGCATCCGTTCCCTCCCGATGGCCCGATGGCCCACGATAATGCCCTTGGTGGTGAAAGGGTAGGAGGCGACTACAGGCGTGGCCGTGGAGACCAGCCTGATGAATGATGATTTTCCCACGTTCGGATATCCTGCCACGACGACGGTGAACTCGTCGCTGACGTGAGGGAGTTTCCGGATGACATTCCTGACCTCGTTCAGGAAGAGCAGATCATCCTCGATCTGGTGCACTACCGAGGAGAGCCTCGCCACCGCTCTCTTCCGTATCTGGGAGGGGTTCTCAGACTTCCTGGTCTGGTAGGCCAGGCCCGGGCCATGGGTGCGGGCCCATCTGGCAGCCCATCCAACACCCCCAAGTGCTTTCCTGACCCGATCAAGGCCCCACATGATATCCACGATGTCACGGTAAAATGCAGGGACGGAATCGAAGTCGGGAAAAGACTGCATGACCTTCACCAGGCGGTCATGAATGGCCTGGCTTACGGCCCGGACGAACTCTTCGTTGGCCCGGTCCTTGTTCTTCTTGAGCTTCATCTTTGATGCCGCACGGCGGAAACTGCGATCCAGGATCTCGTCGGCGGTGGGCACCGTAGGAATGCTCTCAAATTCCACTGTGGTTCAACCTAACCTATATATGCCCATGCAGATGATAAACCATTATGGATTTATCCCTAATCCAGAAAGACATCCTTATCACGCTTATTACGCTGTATCACCAGCATTCCCACCCGATAAAGGGCGAAGAGATTGCGGAGGTGATCCGGCGGAACCCAGGCACGGTCCGGAACCAGATGCAGGCCCTGAAGGCAATTGGCCTGGTGGATGGAATTCCAGGGCCGAAGGGGGGATATAATCCAACCGTACAGGCATACCGGGCACTGAACCTGGATATCTCCGAGAAGGAGTATGATGTGAAGATATCCAGGAACGGCGAGGAAGTCCAGGGGGTCAAGGTGATGGAGATCGCGTTTACCACACTCTGCCATCCCGATATCTGCCGTGCCAATGCGACATTGATGGGTTCGGTGAAGGGATTCGAGATTGGGGACCAGATAACCATCGGGCCGACTCCGGTGAACAAGCTCCTGATACGCGGGGAGGTGTATGGAAGGGATGAAGTCTCCCAGACCCTGCTCATCTCCATCTTCGAGATGATATCCCTCCCCAAGAAACCGATCAAATACTACATGAGCAGCCCGCTGATCTCCCTCCAGAGATCTGATCCTCTCCGTACTGCTCTTGCGCTCTTCAATTCTCATCACATACGGGGAGCGCCGGTGATCGAGGGGGGTAACCTTTTTGGGATCATCACCATGAGCGATGTGGCCAAGGCTATCGAGAAAAATGCCCCCATGGACTCCCCGATCTCGACCATCATGACCACCGATGTGGTGATTGCCTCATCCTCGGTCCAGCTCTTCGAGGTCATACGGAGTTTCAAGGAGCGGGATATCGGGCGGCTCATCGTGATGGAGGAAGACCGCCCGGTGGGAATCCTGACTCAGTCCGATATCATTAAGGTCTTCCCCTCGCTCTAGGAGATACCTGATCCGGACGATCATCAAACGGAGAAAACCTCTATGATCCCCTCCGAGACGCATACCTATACATTCATGAAAACACTCATGATGCGTCTCGCAACAGGCCCGGCGCATGAAAATGCCGGAGGCATTTTCATAGGGAATCGCGAAGCCATTTTCATATCAACTGTATACGTACCCTGTTTCTGGGCAACAGGCATAATTCATGAAAACAAGACTGATACAATTCGCGACAGATCCGACGCATAAAAATGCCGGAGGCATTTTGGCCTGAAAACCGCATTCGCGGTTTTCATCAGGGGGGGCATGTGACCCGACAGTCCTATGTGCGTTTCATAAGAAAAAAATCCAAAGAGCCTCTATCCTGCATCCAAATGGGGAGTAATCCAACGATTTTAAACATATTTATATATGAATAGGGCTACACCCTTTTTCATGTCTAGAGTCCTGGCCCGCAGTTTATCCAAGAAGAAGATTGTCACGAATGAAGGGAAGGTGATTGGCACCCTCAAGAACCTGGTGGTTGATTTTGAGACTGGTCAGGTGGTGGACCTGATCGTATACCCTGATCCATCATTTGACACTTCGGGGTATCGAACTGAGGGAGATCGCCTGTATATCCCGTTCGAGGCAGTCAAAGATATCAAGGACTACATTGTGGTAGACCGCTACCTCTCCAGGAAATGAGGTAAATACTTTTTTACGGCTTCTACAAACCCGTCCCCGTATTCTCGTCCGGTCACCCAGTCAGCACTGCGGACCAGTTCCGGGTGGGCATTTGCAACTGCTACCCCTACCCCTGCTCTCCTGATAAGCTCAATATCATTCTCGGCGTCTCCTACCGCCAGGAAATCCGAAGCCTTCAACCCCATGACCCTTGCGAGTTCGGTGAATGCGACACCCTTACTGACCCCCGGTGGGTGGATGTGGATGGCAAACCCGGTATCCAGGACTTCCACCGGGTAGTTACGGAGTATCTCCCTCACTTCAGTGACAGGGACGGTGCGGGCAAATGCCACGTCCACGAAACGGTACGGAAGGCTGTAGTGCTCGATCCCGATCCCCCTCTTCCGGTAGGCTTCCACCAGGTCATCGAGGGCCCTCCTGGGCGCAGCCCCGTCCCCGAGGAGGGTGATCTCCTGCCCGTAACCGTTCCTGATGATACCCCCGTTCTCACCGATATAGGTCCCTGCGGTCCCGATCATCTTGGAGAGTGCGTCCATGAAGCATGCAGTATTTCCACTTGCCAGCACGACAAAGACCCCCTTCTCCATCAGGTCGCGGATTGTGTGTATTGCCCCGGTATGGATCCTCCGATTCGGGTCAGTGATAGTGCCATCGATATCCGTGATCAGGCCCCTGAGGCAGAGGGAACGGTCCATGAATATCTTTCCCGGGTAAGAACTCTCATCGCCGGATCCTTATCCCTTTGGTTTTGGTCGTGCCGAAAGGGAGGGGCCTCGCGGTCCCCATCACTCCGGTTCCCCGGGCGAGACGTAACTTTCGCCGCTACCTCCCCCATCGTGAGGATAGCCTGTGGGCAGGGATGATCGGGACACTTAAAACGGAGTGTTCCCAAGCACTGAACTCTTTCACATTAGGGTGCTGCCAAAATGGCAGGGTAAAACCCAAATGACATCTGGACAAAAGAGCGGTATGAGTATCTGTTCTTCCCGATTCAGGAATTTACGCCTTTAGACAGGAAGACAAATTCTGCCTGTGGATACATGCCCGAAAAAAAGAATATACAAAATGTTATGCCGGTTTGAGCCCGGCCTCTTCCACCATGAACGCGGCCTCGCCCTCGGGGAGGTTGGGGCTGTCGACCAGGCGGGCAATACGTTTTCCACCCTTGCTCTTCCGCAGGTAAATCCGGAAGGTGGCGGTGTGGCCTACGATATTGCCCCCGATGGGCTTGGTGGGGTCTCCGAAGAAGACGGCGGGGTTCGAAAGGACCTGGTTGGTGACCATCCCGACTGCGTTGTGCTCATCCACCAGCCGGAAGATGTCATGCAGGTGCCGGTTCAGCTTCTGCTGGCGGGCGGCGAGGGTGCCGCGGCCTGCGTACTCGGCCCTGAAGTGCGCAGTCAGAGAATCAACGATGATCAGGCGTAATGGCCGGTCCGAATTCTTCAGTTCCTGGGCTTTCTCTTTTGCGCTCTCGACCATCAGCATCTGGTGGTCCGAGGTGTGCGCCCTGGCCACGTGGATATTCTCCAGGAAGTCCTGAGGATCGGCATCGATGCCAAGACCGATCACCATCTGCTCGATACGCTCGGGGCGGAAGGTGTTCTCTGTGTCGATGAAAATGGCCGATCCCAGCAGCCCGCCATCCTCCTCGGGGAGCTGCACGTTGACAGCTGCCTGGTGGGCCACCTGGCTCTTACCAGACCCGAACTCACCATAGAGCTCGGTGAGGGCCTGGGTCTCCAGCCCCCCACCCAGGAGGGCATCGAGTTCAGGTACCAGGGTCTTCAGCTTCCGCACCTCCTTTCTCTGCTCGAAGACGTCTTTTCCTGTGCGGAAACCCCCGAGATTCACCAGTTCACGGGCGGCCTTGATCATCTTCTTGGCGGTGGACTCGCCTATCTCGGCGGTCTCAGCCAACTCCTGGGGAGAAGCGGTGGCAATGCCTTCCACGCTCAGGAAACCGGCTTCTCGCAGTTTTTCCGCGGTGGTGGGTCCTACGCCGGGCAGGTCTTCAATTTCAATAGGTCCAGTGGTCATCAGTTGTTCACCTGTCGTGGAGAGAGGGTATACTCACTCTCTTATATCTTGGCGGCCGTGCGGGGTGAAAGTATTCTCCTGGGCAGTCAGGCTGAGGAAGGCATCTATCCTGGCATTCAGCTCCACGGGATCCGGCAGGATATCCTCCCAGGAGAGGATGGTGATCCGCATTCCTCTTCGTAGGGCCCTTGTCCTGACCTCATGACCATGGGGGAGGCTACCCAGGACCAGGAACTGCTCCTCTCCCGTATCCAGGTAAGTACCGCCTGAGGTTCCCACCACAGTACCGGTGATCTCCTCTTCCACTGCCTCGCTTTCATGCAGGACCTGGACCATGCTCCCCCTCCCGGCATGGAGTTCAAGATCCCCTGATCTCCCTGCCCTCGCGGAACAGAGGTAGAGAGTCACACGCTCTCCTGGCAGGAGTTCGATCCGGGCCTGATCACCCCACAATACTACACGGAGGTCATATGCCCCATCTGTGAACACGAGGTTGCGCACGCAGGAAGCCCTGCCGTCCCGGGTGGTGAATGCGCGTGCTGCCTGGCAGGAGCGGATGGTGCCGCTCACCGACCAGGTGCCACCCTCCCTCACGTCGGGAAGGGAATCGATGGGAGCCGTGATCTCCTCGTGAGAGACCTCAACGGTGCTCCGTTCATCGATGCTGTACTCCTTCCCGTTCTTCCGCATTTTCTCGAGTGCTCCCTGTATCCGCAGGGTTACCCCCTCACCGATACCTTCCAGGAGGTCGGGCATCCAGCACGCTATGCGGAAGATCCCCTCTGCGGACCCTACTATGAGATCCCGCATCTCAGTCTCTGTCCCGTCCCGCCTGGGTACCTTCCGGGGATCCCCGATCGCCATCAACCGTACGGTGATCTCCTTCCTCTTTGGAGGTGCGAGGTAAGGCTCCACCTGTGTGGGGCCTACGATCTCCACCATGGCCTGCCGCATGGCCATGACCGTGATCTCCGTGGGCGTCCGGTTGGGATGGCGCCCAATGACCTCCAGGACGTCACCTGCCTCGATCTCCTGGGCTGCCATGGCCTTCTCATCCCAGAGAATGGCCTTCACCTGGCCCGTCTCGTCGCCCAGGATGAGGCTGGTGACCACTCCCTTCTCCCCTCCCGGCCTTTCAAATTCCCGGGGTGGATTCCTGGCGATGACCTTCCCAAAAAAAGAGAAGAGGCTGGACTTTCCCGAAAGATCTTTGATCTTCACGTGGTGGCGCCCACAGTCCTGCACTACCATCATGGCCGCGGTCACCTCATCCACCAGGTCCCCGCAGGACTCCATCTTCTCCTCCACCCGCCGCTCGAACTCCTCCCTGGAAAAGAGATCATCCACGAGGGCGTAGTGGAACTGCACCGCGCTTTTTCACCCCTTCAGGACTGCCAGGGGGGTGCCCGCATGGTAGCCGTGATATCATCAATGGTCTCGGCTCTCCGCATCAGAGCGGGCACTCCTTCATGGATAAGGACTTCCGCGCACCTGGGCCTGCTGTTATACTGCGAGGACATGGCGAACCCGTATGCCCCTGTATCAAGAATGGCAATGAGATCGCCGGCTTTGAGCAGGGGGAGACACCGGTCTGAAGCAAGGATGTCCCCGGTCTCGCATATGGGGCCGGTGATGGTGTAGGTCTCCTCCGGGATGTGATCCATGTTCTGTGCAGACACGACCTCGTGGTAGGAGTCGTACATTGCCGGGCGGATAAGGAGGTTGAACCCTGCATCCACGTTCACGAAGTTCTTGTGGGCCTTCTTGACGGAGTTTACCCGTGAAAGGAGGATTGTCGAGTCCGCCACGAGTGTTCGGCCGGGCTCGATCCACAGCTCCGGGGTGATGCCGAGCGCCTCAACCCCGCTATTCACCACAGGGACAACGACAGACGCATACTCGTCCGGCGTGGGTGCGACCTCGGTTCCATGCCGGTAAGGAATTCCCAGCCCCCCTCCAAGGTCGATGAACTCGAGCTCGATCCCCATAGCAACCAGGTCGGCAGCGATGCGCATCATTACACCGGCGGCCTTCCTGAACGGTTCGAGGTCAAGGATCTGGGAACCGATGTGGCAGTGAAGACCGACGGGCTGGATATGAGTGCATCGCAGTGCTTCTTTGTAAGCCCCGGGAATGAGGTGATGGGCAATCCCGAATTTGCTGGTGGCAAGCCCGGTGGCGATCTTGGGGTGGGTGGGAATATCAAGGGCAGGGTTGACGCGAAACGCAATCTTCGCAGTCTTTCCCATGCTGCGGGCAGCCAGGTCCAGCTGGTGGAGTTCGTCAAGGGAGTCGACCGAGACCGTGATATCTTTCTCCACGGCCAGCCGGAGATCCCTCTGGCTCTTGGAACTCCCGTTGAAGAGGAGCTTTTCGGGTGGCATGCCGGCGGTGAGGGCCAGGTGCAGTTCCCCGGAGGAGAACACATCTGCCCCCGCACCCTCCCCGGCCAGGGCTTTGAGGATGGCAAGGTTCCCATTTGCCTTTGCCGCGTAGAGCACCTGCACCCGCGGGTAGCGCGAGGTGAGTGCTTCCCGGTACCGGCGGAACTGTGTGACGATGCGATCCTGATCGGTGACGTAGAGAGGAGTACCGAAACGTTCGGCCAGGGGGAGGCAGTCCAGTCCGCCGATGGTGAGGTGGCCGTCCCGGACTCCCAGGTGGGAGGGCAGGTTCACAGTCCGATCGCCTCCATCCTCTCAAGGGCTACCCGGATGCGGTCGGTGGAGCGGGTGAGTGCGAACCGCACATACCCGTCGCCTCCCGACCCGAAGCCGATACCAGGGGTGACCACGATCCCAGCCTCGTCAAGCATCCTGGTGGCAAATGACATGCAGTCTTCGACCGGCATCCAGACGTAGAACGTGGCCCGGGGTGCCTCCACGGAGAACCCAAGCCCCCGGAGTCCTTCTACCAGCACGTCCCTCCTCTCCTGGTAGATACGGCAGGCCTCCTGGACGCAGTCGTCCGGCCCCGTGAGGGCAGAGATTGCCGCCATCTGGACCGCGTCAAAGACCCCTGAATCCACGTTGGTCTTCACCCTCCCGAGCCCGGAGAGTATCTCCTCGTTCCCGACCGCCATGCCTACCCGCCACCCGGTCATGTTGTAGGTCTTGGAGAGGGAGTGCATCTCGATGGCGACCTCCATGGCCCCCTCTGTCTCGAGGAACGAGGGAGCACGGTATCCGTCGTACGAGATCTCCGAGTATGCATTGTCATGGATGATGATGATGCCGTGTTCGCGGGCAAATTCAACAGCACTCTCGAAGAAACCCGGGACGGTCACGGCCGAGGTGGGATTGTTCGGATAGTTGAGGAACAGAATCTTTGCGGCACCCGCAACCTTTTTGGGAATATCCTCGAGCACCGGGATGAAGTGGTTCTCTGCCGCAAGTGGCATCTCGTAGACTCTCCCCTCGGCAAAGAGGGTTGAGGTGCGGTACACAGGGTAACCGGGGCTCGGCGCGAGCACGTAGTCTCCGGGATTGACAAATGCCTCGGGAACATGCGCAATGCCGTCCTTTGAACCCATCAGGGCCAGCACCTGGGTGGAGGGATTCAGCTCCACCCCGAAGCGGCGCCGGTACCAGCCTGCGACCGCAGCCCTGTAGTCCGGCATTCCTGCATAGGAGGGATAGTGATGATATGCAGGATCCCTTGCCGCCCTGCAGAGCTCTTCTACTACGTGGGCGGGGGTGGGCAGGTCAGGGTCACCCACCCCCAGGTCGATGACATCCACCCCACCCTGGATCTTCTTCGCCTTCAGCGCGTCGATCCGGGCGAACAGGTAGGGGGGGAGCATCCCCATTCTTTCCGCGTACATGTTGAGGAGTATTAGGCCTGCTCATTCATTAAAGATCACCTCGGGAGATTCTCTAAAAGAGCCGTTCATGGTTTCAGATCTGGGAAATTACCCTGGAATGGCTGTATTGCAGCAATAATCTTATATCCCGCGCCCGGGTAGATAAGAACATACGCATGCAACTGGATGATGAGGGATACACTCAACCATGAGAGAAGAGGAGAAGACAGCTGCGGAAGATGCACAACGGGTGCGGGTCATCCTCACCACGGCCAGGAGAGAAGAGGGGACGGAGATCGCCCGCAACCTGGTGGAGAAGAGGCTGGCGGCCTGCGTGAATATCACCGATGTCATGTCGTATTATAAATGGGATGGCAGGTTCTGCCAGGATTCCGAGGTCCTCCTTCTTATAAAGACGACCCGGGAGAGGGTGGATGAAGCCCTGGCCGCAATCAGGGGGGTGCATTCTTACGACTTACCGGAGATGATCGTCCTTCCGGTGGTGTCCGGATATCCCCCTTACCTGTCATGGGTGGAAGAGGAGACCCGTCCATGAATACTGTCACTATCAGGGGAATACAGGTACGGGATGGCAGTTCGGCGGAGATAGAGGATACCGTGGTCCGGGAGAACCGGTTCTCCCTCTACCTGAACGGGACGTATTTTTCCGGCATGGTGGCCAGCAATGAACAGCTTGAGGAGCTCGGTGCCGGTTTCGTGATCTGCCAGGGACTGTGCGGCAGGGTAGACGGGGTCACTGTCAGGGGAAGCGGGATACGCGTGGATGCCCCCATCACGGGAGAGTTCCTTCAGGAGATCATCTCCACCGGTGCGGTGGGAGTCAGGAGGCCGTTCCATCCCGTTGTCTCTTCTCTCGCACTGGATATAAGGGATATATACCGCATCACGGGGGAGATCGAGACCGAGACATGGAGGCGGACGGGTGGGGTTCACTGCTCCGTGCTCTTCCATGAGAAGGAACTGCTGGTGAAGTCAAGCGACGTGGGAAGGCATAATACGGTAGATAAGGTGGTTGGGCATGCAGTGATCAGGGGTATCGACCGCTCAAGGTGCATCCTGGGATGCACCGGCAGGCAGCCCCGGGACATGGTCACCAAGGCGGCGCATGCCGGGATACCTGTGGTCATATCCCGGGCGGCATCCACGGAGCAGGGGATCGAGACTGCCAGGAAGGCCGGGATAACACTCATCTGCTTCTCCCGCGGTGACCGGTTCACCGTCTACACGCACCCGGAGAGAGTGAAGGATCTGGATAGATACCCGGCAGCGGCGGCGCGGCCGGAATGGGAAGTGAAATAGGTATGAGTGGTCTTAACGAGTAAGTGAGGAGGGTTCATCATCGTCACCGCAGGAACGGAGAAGAAGGACGCGCTTCTGGTGCTCGGGTGTCCGCAGGTCCCGGTTCAGACCGGGATTGCCCTGTATCTGATGTACGGGTTGCGAAAGCTCGGCGTGGTCCCAGTGGTTGCAGGCAACCAGGCCGCCCGCATGCTGGTGGAGGTTTCAGACCCCCTCCACCACTATGCAGGAGAGATGGTGGACCTGGATACCTGCATCTCGGACATGGCGGAAGGGAAGAGGAGTTATGGGTATTACCTGGTCTTCGTGCATAATGATGCAGGGGTCTCCTATGCAGCCACTGTCCAGTCAATCACGGGGAAGAAAGTGGCAGCCATCCTCTACGGGGAGCATTTCCGGGAGGTGGGGGATACCATCGACTTCCCCTGCGAGAAGATAGGCGCAAAGGCAGTGCACAATCCAATGCCGCTGAAGAAGAAGATCGACGAGGTGCTTCCATGGGTTGTATCGAATCTCTGAAGTACGAGATAATCCTCCAGGGGGCGTCTTTTGCAGAATGCAGAGATTACGTAAGGAAGCATTGCAGGGAGCAGGTGACCGTTCACCCGGGTTTCAAGATATTTGAGAAGCCAATAATCGGGGTGCCCCCCATCACCATCGGTCTTGACGGGGACATAATCACCTTCCCCTATACCAAGCCCTGCTACGGCACATACCTGCTTCAAACCGAGAATCCTGCCGAAGCAGCCCGGATACGGTCTTCCGGGAAGAAATAACTCCTTATTTTCAGATTATTCGAGAGAAAGAACTTATATCTGCCCCATCAAGAGAATGTTGTGCGGGGTGCGAGAGTTGATGAAGGAGATATCAGTTCTCATCGGAGGAAAGGCCGGTGATGGGATCAACAGCGCCGGTATGGTGGTGGCCCATCTCTTCAACCGGATGGGGTACCGGGTCTACATGTATTTTGATTACCCTTCCCTTATCAAAGGGGGTCACAATTTTGCCATCGTGAGGGCGTCCAGGGACAGGATTGGGACGCATCGGGACCGGGTTGACTTCATCCTTGCCCTGAACCAGGATTCCGTGGACTTCCATAAAGACCTGTGCAGGGAGGATACGGAGATACTCTACGACAGTTCAAGGGTCAGGGCAGAGGGTATCGGTGTGAATATCCCGGAGATCCTGAAAGCGGAGCAGGCTCCGGCTGTAATGGGAAATTCGTGCCTCATCGGTGCATTTGCGCGGGCTGCAGGGATAGAGTGGGAGGTGCTCGAAGCGGTATTTGAGCGCCAGATTCCCAAAGCACTCGCTAAAAATCTTAACATTGCCCGCAGGGGCTTTGATGAGGCCAGGGAGTGCTGCAGGATAGAACCTCTCGGGTCTCTTCCGCTCCCCGTTATCTCCGGGAACGAGGCTATCGGCCTTGGCCTCCTGCATGGTGGGCTGGATGCCTATGTGGCATACCCTATGACCCCTACATCAAATATCCTCCACTTCATGGCCGAGGTGGCAGAGACGCACGACCTCCTGGTATTCCATCCTGAAAATGAGATCGCGGTAATATTGATGGCTCTCGGGTTGGGATACGCAGGGAAGAAAACTGCGGTAGGGACATCCGGCGGGGGGTTCTGCCTGATGACCGAGGGGCTCTCCCTTTCAGGCATGAGCGAGATCCCGGTCGTGGTGGTGCTGGGGCAGCGGACCGGACCAAGCACCGGGTTGCCCACCTACACCGCCCAGTCTGACCTGCATTTTGCGCTGCACGCCGGGCAGGGGGAGTTCCCACGCCTGGTGGCGGCCCCTGGCGATGCAGAGCAGGCCTTTCTATGGTCTTCTCTCCTGCTCCAGCTCGCCTGGAAATACCAGACCCCGGCCATCATCCTCTGTGACAAGACACTCTGCGAAGGGTTCTACAGCTTCAATAATCCGGATGCAACGATACCCCTGATACCTGCGAACCCGCCAGGGATACCTGGACCCGGGTATCTCAGATACGAGCTGAGCGCGGACGGGGTATCTGGGATGCTCTTTCCGCCCGCCAGGGAGACGGTGATCAAGGTGAACGGCTATACCCATGACCAGGCCGGTATCACCACGGAGAAAGCAGACCTTGCCTCCCTGATGTCAGAAAAGAGGCAGAGGAAGGGGGCTGCACTTGAGGAAGAGATGGCCCGGCTCCGCCCGGTGGAGATCGGGGGAGAGGCGGGCTCGGATGTGGCCCTCATCTGCTGGGGCTCCACGGTTGGAGTATGCCGCGAGGTTGCGGCCGGTATGGGGCTTTTACTGGTGCAGCCCATCCTGCTTTCGCCTCTCCCGGATAGAGAGGTGAAGGACGCCCTGAAGGGAGTCAAAAGGCTGATCGCCGTTGAGGAGAATTCGGAGGGTCAACTCGCCATGCTGCTCGCAAGGTACGGGATCAGGGTGGATGCCCATATCCACCGGTATGACGGGAGGCCCTTTGCCCTGGAGGAACTGGAGGCACGTGTCCGGGGGGTGCTCTCATGACCGGGAGGAACCTTGTCACCGGGGCGCAGAATACCTGGTGCCCGGGGTGCGGGAACTTCGTCATCCAGTTCGCCCTCAAGAATATCATCCAGGCCCTGGAGAAGGAAGGTGTGAACCTGGACCGGATAGTGCTGGTCACCGGTATCGGGTGTCATGCCAAGATGGCTGACTATCTCAACATCAATAGTTTCTACTCCATCCACGGGAGGACGCTTCCCGTCGCCACCGCGATGAAGATGGCCAATCCAGACCTGGTCGTCCTCGTGTGTGCCGGGGACGGGGACTGCTATGCAGAGGGGCTGGACCACCTCATCTTCGCTGCAAAGAGGAACACGGACATCACCCTCATCGTCCATAACAACCGGGTCTACGGTCTTACCACCGGGCAGTACACTCCAACCTCCCCCCTGGGGTTCAAAGGCAGGTCAACCCCCGGAGGGACAGTGGAAGAACCCTTCAATCCCCTGGAGATCATGCTGGCATCCGGTGCCACCTATGTTGCCAGGGGATGCACCCGCAGGATGGACCTGCTGCAGAAGACCATAATGGACGGGATACATCATCCCGGTTTTGCCTTTATCGATGTGCTGCAGGTCTGTGCGTCATATTTCAACCTCTCGGAATACTATGATGCACGAGTATACGAGATAAAGGACCATGACGAGGGTGACTTTGAGGCAGCCTGCCGGAAAGCAAGGGAATGGGATTACAATGAGGATGCCCCTGTCGGGCTTGGGACAATGTACCGCACCATAAGGCCAACCCTTGAGAAACGGTTCTCGGCCGCTCGCGGCAATGAAAAAGACCGGAGTGCTACGATTCGGAAGGTCCTGGAGAAGAGAGCATGATCATCAGTCAATATCTGGCCGGGCGGGAGTATGCTGATCCTGCCAGGAAGGAGCATCTTCGCCACATTGTATTCACCAGGATCAACGGATGTCTTGTGAGGGGGTGACCGAATGGCTGAACAGAATCTCTTCGAGATGGTGAAACGGCATCTCTGCTCCTGTTCGACAGATCTTGTCCTCTCTGAGAACGTGGAAGCGGTCCTGAAGATGCCGCGGAGGGAGATTCACGTCTCCATCCCGGTCAGGATGGATGATGGGAAGATACGGGCATTCCAGGGATTTCGTGTGCAGTATAATGATGCACTTGGCCCCACCAAGGGGGGGATCAGGTTTCACCCTGAAGAGACCATCGACACCATCCGTGGACTTGCCTCTTTGATGACCTGGAAGTGCTCCCTTCACAACCTCCCCCTGGGAGGTGCAAAGGGGGGGATCGTCTGCAACCCAAAGGAGCTCTCCACCACCGAGTTGGAGCGGCTGAGCCGATCTTACGTGCAGGTGATGTTCCCGTATCTCGGGCCCGACCGGGACATCCCCGCACCTGATGTGTATACTACCCCCGCGATCATGGCCTGGATGATGGACGAGTACTCAAAAATTGCCGGAAAGACCACTTTCGGTTCTTTTACAGGAAAACCGGTCGGGCTGGGCGGATCAGAGGGGAGGCTGGACGCCACTGCCCGGGGAGGGTGGTACGTAGTCCGTGAAGCTGCCCGGGATATGGGGATGAACCTCTCCGGGGCACGGGTCGCCATACAGGGATTTGGGAACGTAGGCTCCTTTGCGGCGCTCCTGGGCCAGGAGGTCTTCGGGGTAAGAGTTGTGGCGGTGAGCGACAGCAGAGGGGGGATTTACAACCCGGACGGGCTCCCGGTCAGGGACCTGATGGTGCACAAGTCAGGGATGGAATCGGTGCAGAAATTTCCCGGCGCTACGAACATCACGAATGAAGAGCTCCTGGAGCTCCCGGTTGACATCCTCATCCCTGCCGCGCTGGAGAACGTGATCAACAGGTCGAACGTCCAGAAGATTCGCGCCAGTCTCGTGGCAGAATTCGCAAATGGCCCTGTTGATAACGAGGCAGACAAGTCACTTTTTGAAAGGGGCATCCAAGTGCTCCCGGATTTCCTGACCAATGGCGGGGGGGTGATCGTCTCGTACTTCGAGATGGTACAAAATTTCAATATGGACCAGTGGGATGAACAAAAAGTGCACAGGAAGCTCGAGAAGAAGATGATTGATGCCTATCGCGCGGTCTATACACTGGCACTCCAGAACAATGCCCCTCTCAGGCAGGCGGCATACTCCATCGCCGTTGCCAGGGTGGTGGATGCCATGAAGATGCGGGGATGGGTGTAATATCCTCCTGGAATCTTTATTTACTGATTTCACTCCTCATCAGGATTATCTAGGGCTACATGTAATACCTTCAAGCATAGTGTAGAATGTCTCATGTGTTGATTTACGCTCCTGAAATGGCAGAATACGTGCTTTTCGGCTCACTCTCAATACCTGGAGGGGACTCCTGAATGCTGGAATTCTCACTCTCCGGGGATATCTATGCCTGGATGATCCTGCCCCTGCTCATCTTCTCTGCGAGGATCTGTGACGTGAGCCTGGGAACGCTCCGGGTCATCTTCATCGCCAAGGGATTCAAGTACATTGCCCCCGTTATAGGATTCTTCGAGGTGATCATCTGGCTCCTGGCCATCGGTCAGGTGATGCAGAACGTGGGGAACGTGGCTTCCTACATCGCATATGGAGGGGGATTTGCTGCAGGGACATTTATCGGGATGGCTGTCGAAGAGCGGCTCTCCCTCGGGAACGTGGTGGTCCGCATCATCACGAACCGCGATGAAAGCAAGATTGTAGAAGCCATGAGAGGCAGGAATTTCGGGGTTACCACCATGGACGCTGAAGGTTCCAGCGGGCCGGTGAAGGTGATCCTCACCATCAGCAGGAGGGAGGATCTGTCTGAATTGATTGGACTTATCCATGAGCATCAGCCGAATGCCTTCTTCACTGTGGAAGAGATAAAATCGGTCAAAGAGGGAGTATTTCCAAAAAAACGCGTGGGAATGATTCTCAACTGGCGGGACCCCCAGGGTTTTTTCAGGAAGGGGAAGTAGGGATTTTTCCAATCTGACCTGCAGGAACATGTTCCTGCAGGAGGCCACCCTTCCTACCCGATGACCTGGGTGTCGTCCGGTGTCTTCCGGCCCGTGGGGAATGCCGGGAAATGTTCATCCTCATCAGGGAAGACCCGCGAATCCTCCAGCAGTTCGATGTAGTCATCAAACCAGAAAGCCTCCGGATTGCTCCTGAATGCGAGGAACCGCCCCACGTCCCGTGGATCAGCAGCCTGGTGGTATTTGAAGTAGGTGGCATTTTCGGTCTTTCCCACCACCTCGATCTTTCCGGTGGCATGGGATATCACGAACCTGGCCCTCTTGGCCAGTCCTGAACAGGACGCCCTGGCCTTCTCGAATATGAGGTAGGACTCCTCGACAGGCATTTCAAAGAGGTGATTTCCAAGGGTGGGGCGGCACTGGAACACGTAATAAGGGGGGACCCCGATGAAGGAGAGTCTCTTGAAGAGATCTGTCAGGGTAGAGGGGTCACTGTTGATCCCACGCAGGAGTGGGGTCTGGTTGACCACGATGGCACCGGCAGCCCTGAGGACTTCGAGAGCATCAATGGCCTGCGGAGTTAGTTCCCTTGCATGGTTGAAGTGTGCCATCAGGTATATCCGTTTCTCGATCGTGCTGTGGGTTCTGATCATCCTGGGGAGATCCGGGTCGTTGAGGATACGGTAGGGATTGAACGCTGCCATCTTGCTTCCCAGTCGGATGATCTGCACATGGTCGATCTCCCTGATCCTCGAGATGATGCGTTCAAGTCTGCTGGTAGCCATAAGCAGCGGATCTCCTCCGGTAAGAAGGACATTGGTGATCTCCGGATGCTCGCGCACGTACCCGATCCCCTCCGAGAAGTCACGGGCTATCTCATCCGCCCTGTTCATGAAGAGTCTCTTTCTGAAGCAGAACCGGCAGAATCCCCCGCATACATCACTGGTGAGAAAGAGCGCCGTCTCGCGGTATTTGTGCTGGACACCGGGAGCGACGGTGTAATCCTGCTCCCTGGATGGATCGAGTGCCCCCCAATCCTCGAGTTCCCGGGGGTCTGGGATGATGATCCTCCGTATGGGGTCACCTGGGTCGTCCCAGTTGATGAGGGAGGCATAGTATTCATTGGTACGGAAGGCGAATTTCTTCGTCACCTCCGCGAGTCTCATCTTCTCATCCCCCGGAATACCCGGAAGATCTTCGATTGAGGTAATGTACCGTGGATTCTTCATCATCTGCTCCTGCGGGATCTTCCCCCCCTGGATAAGGCCCTTTATCGGTGAAGTTCCGCTGCAGGATGCGACCAATAAAAGCTATATCCTGCAGGGATGCGGGCCTTGGAAAGAGAGAAAGTGCGGTTTGAAATGTCTATTCAATTTATTTATAATTTTGCATTATTGCAATTGGAAAACACATAATTATTGGATTCATTCTCTCGCAAAGGTGAAGCGCGGCAGGCACCCTATACTGCGAAAGAGGATGTGAGGTACGGGGAGGGAAACCCCCCCCTCACAACCGGGGCTCCTTCTTATCCCTGACAAATACATGGATGTGGGGATTCTCCCGCAACAATCCGAGAATCTGCGTTTTTTCAAGGATTGATGCTCTCTTCAATCCTCCGTGATCAGCTCGTTCCGATACGCATTGAGGCCGGCCACGAACCCCACCACGATATTGAAGTAGAAGAAGAGGCCCCTCCAGAGGAGTATGAATACCCCGAGGAGGGAGGAAGGGACGATCAGTGCATAGAGGGAAGCAGCGGAGATCTCGGCCATCCCCGATGAACCGGGGGTGAGGGGGATCATCATGATCACCGCGATGACCAGCTGGAAGAGGTAGGATTCGGCGATGAAGGGAGGCTGGCCCAGCGCGATGAGGAGGACGGAGGCCACAAGGAACTCAGATATCCAGAACCCCGCTGTCCACAGAAGTCCAAGCAGGAGTCCCCGGCCACTCCCGGTAAAAGATCGGACCCCGCAGACGAAGGTCTCCATCTCCTCGTCTGCACGGTCGACCATCTTCCGGATCGTCTTCCCGGGGAAATGACGCTCTATCCAGGTCAGGATGCGCTTGATCAGCCGCTTTGCGGGTTCTGGCCTCTTCATCGAGTAGTAAATCAGGAGAATGACTACAACGATGAAGAGAAAGCCGAGGAACATGGCCAATGCGAGGCCAGTCCCCAGTTGCTCCCATATGGGGCCAAGGATAAGAATGGCCAGGGTACCCATGGCCACCAGGACCACTCCGTCGAGGACCCGCTCCATGATCACCACCGCGGTGGCATCCCCAACCTTTACCGATGCCTTATAGAGGCCGTGGACCCTGACAGGGTCGCCACCTGCCTGGCCGGGGGTGATGGCCCCTGCAAAGAGGTTCACCAGCACCAGGTTGAAGAGATAAGGGATCTCCACCCGGTACCCGAGCGACCCGGTCATCACCTTCAGTCGGAGGGCCCAGAAACCGAGCGAGAGCACCCGGAGCGCGAGGGCTGCAAGGAGGAAGAAGATGTTGATACGGAGTATAGCAAAGAGTGTCTCGACATTGAAGGTCGCGGCACAGACCGCGAAGATCACCACGGAACTTATGGCAAGAGAGAGCCAGATCCAGGTCTTCTGCGATTTCTTCATGAGGGAACCGGGAGAGAGTGATTGAAAATCTTAGAATCATTCGGAAATCCAGGGGATGAATCTTATTATGCGGGAAGCAGGGACCGGGATCAACTGGGATGAGTGAGGATGTGTGTGACCCCTGACCCGCATTCCTTTCAACCCTGGTGGGCCTTCACCAATGTACCTGTATTACAACGCACATGAGACTGTCGGGTCACATGCCCCCCCGATGAAAACCGTGGATGCGGTTTTCATACCAACACAGTATGAACTCCTTTCAGGATTTCGGATATAAATCTGGGTAAAGGCGAAGCCATTTTCATTCGGTAAACCACATGGGTCTCACCGTGACACATATGCACAATAAAACACACATGATACCTTCTGGTCACATCCCCCCCCTGATGAAAACTGCGGATGCGGTTTTCATACCAACACACCCACGAACCTTCGGTATATCCCTGGGGGAAGAAAAGCACGATCCATTTTTCATCATTGATGCCGGAGACATTTTTTGTTTAAACAGGGAGCATTTACCTTTATTCGAGCAGTACAAGACCTATTGAGGTGATATTCCCGTGCTCCACCATACCGTATTCCATATCCCTGCAGGGCACCGTGTGCAGCTCCCAGCCCGCGTTCCTGGCAGTGGCAAAGACATCAATACCGGCAGCTTCCATGCTGGGGCGGACCAGGTCCATATGCCGGCACATCCTCCTGATGCTCTCGTCCACCACGCCCGGATGCTCTTCAGCCACGCAGTGCTCGTGTTCGCAGTAGATGCACGGGTAGGCTCCAAAACCGAATGCCTTGTAAAAATCGTCATAGAATGCAGTTTTTTCCAGGAAATGGACCGTCCCGTTCACCCAGAGGATAAGGTCCCGGAAGAAGGGGTGGAAGTCTTTTGGTATCTGGTCCGGTGAGAGATCCCGGTGTCCGGGGATTCCCTCGAACTTGAGGAGCAGCCCCGTCTCATATTCACGGACCATCCTCCTGGTCTCTTCCGGAGTCGGGGTATAGGGAGGGCAGCTCATATGCTTCCCGTATCCTTTACACCCGTAGCGGCACTTGAAACGGACCCAGTCTGAGACTACGACATCCCGGGAAGAGATGACACGGGCTTCCGCACCTCTCTCAATCGTCATGCCGGTCAGTTTTCGCAACTCCTGTTCCAGTGATTCGGACATGGTGCGTAACCAGAGGAAAACTTTTCCGCGTAGTCCCCATAAAGGTATCACGGGTGACTGGAACGTATATCCGGAGGACGCTCCTATCTCTCACCTATGGAGCCGGCCGGAATTATCGTCCGCGAACACCGGGTGCTGGCAGGCACAACGGCATACCGCATTATGATACGGGAGGAGGATCTCTCCCGGTACTACCCGAATATGGTGAGGTGTACCATGGAAATAAGGGTTGGCGAGGAGATCCTGGGCAGGTAGCCGAGGATACAGTCGCTCGCTGGGAGGAGCAATTGAGTGCCGGTATGGATACTTTCCTCGCATCTCACCCCGTCAACCCCGCGCCCGTTGAGCATGTTCCTGGAGGTGGCGTGGTGGTCATCCAGGGGAGCCCTCGCCCGGGCGGTAACTGCGGCATCCTGGCCTCATGGGCAGCAGAGGAGGCACGCAATGCGGGGGTAGAGACCATGGTCATCTATCCCCATGATATGGATATCCATCCCTGCATCGGGTGTTACCAGTGCTACAACACCGGGACCTGCGTATTCCAGGATGAGATGACCGCTCTCATCGACGATGTGGCGAAGAGCCGCCTGGTGGTCATCTGCTCCCCCGTGTATACCAACACAGTGCCGGCGGGCTTAAAAGCCCTCCTCGACCGTTTCCAGGCCCTGCATGGAGAGATCACTCTCGGTGGGCATTCCCCCCCCAAGAGGGGGTTGCTGATGGCGGTGGCCGGCCGGAAGGGAATACAGAATTTCAGGTGTGTGTCCGGGGTGATCAAGGCATTCTTCTCTCTTGTTGACATTACACCGCTATCGCCCGTTCTCATTGATGGAATGGACGAGATCCGGGATGTGCGGACAGTGCCTGGACTGGAGGATCATGTCAGGTCGAAAGTAAAAGAGTGCCTTGATAGTGAATGAGGACACGAGAAGAGTATCACACCCCGAGTGTACGATCTCCTGCCCTCCGGATGAGATCCGGGCCTTCCCTGGATGGATCGTTCACCGCTTTGGAGACGGGGAAGGCCTCCAGCAGGTCATCGGGACAGGGTGCGAGCAGGGATACGAGTTCGCTTCCGGGGATAGGGCCGGGTGCCAGCCAGCGCTCTTCCTCCTCCCGTGCAAGGATTGCTGGCATGCGATCATGGTAGCGCGCCACCAGGGGACTGGGCTCCGTCGTGATGATGGTGAATGTCCAGAGCGGGGGATCCCTCCCCTTGAGGATGTCATAGAGGCCGGCGAATGCCAGGAAACCCTGGTCTTTCCTCCGGATGTAGTAGGGTAGTCTCTGGGTCCCGGATTTCTGCCACTCGTAAAAACCTGTCGCCGGGATGATACAGCGGTGCCTTGCCAGTGGTCCCCTGAAGGAGGGGCGTTCCATCAGTGTATCGGCCCTGGCATTGATCAGTGGACGGGCTCCGGTCAGGTCCCGGGTCCAGGAGGGGACCAATCCCCAGGTCATGGGCACAGCAACCCTCTCTCCCCGGGGAATTGTGTGGATGACCGGGACCTGCTGGGAGGGGGCAATATTGTAGCGCGGAGTGAGATCCAGGACAGATTCCTCCACCCCGAACCGCTCACCGAATCCGACCGTCAGGGTGAGAGTGAACCTGCCGCACACGGTGATCTCCCCCCTCTCACATGTTCTCGCAGGCCCTCCAGAAGTGGGAGGAGCTCCCGGAATTCATCGATGAGGAAATGCGCTCCCCCGTCCTCCCTGGCTGACGAAAACCGGTCTCCGTAACGGGCATACACGGTGATCATCCCCAGTTCACGCCCCGGCGCGATGTCCCTCCGGGGGCTGTCCCCGATGATCATGGCCTCCCCTGGCCCGGTATTGACCCTCTGGAGGGCGTAGAGGAAGGGAATGGGGCTCGGCTTTTTTTCCCGGGTCATGTCATAGGTGACGATATGGTCAAACAGGTTACAAAGACCCGTCTTCTCGAGCCTTGGGAGGGCATCGCGGTGGTGGGCATCGGTGACCAGAACCATCGGGTATTCCTCCTCCGCAAGCTTCTGCAGGGTCTCCTGCACTCCTGGGTAAGGCTCGATATGAGAGAGCTTCTGCTCCCGGTAGGCAGCGCTACACCAGGCGAACGTCTCCTCAGAGAAGACTCCTTCATCGTGAAGGAAATCACGGATATTCTCCGGATCCTCGAAACCCCGGATGCGGCGGAGAAAATAGGAGAAGAGGTGATCGGGCGATCCAACCCCTATCTTCCCGATAATCACCCTGCAGGCTGCACGCTTTGCTCCAACCAGGTCAAAGAGCGTATTGTCCATGTCAAAGAGCAGGGCCTGGACCGGACGTTCCCCTTGCATTCTTCTCACTGCATGATCAGGTCTCTTTTGTTCCTTATGGAAGTATTGTTCTTCTCCACCAGTTGATCGGGGTTGTCGCATACATGGTGTACATCCTGAAAAGAGGGAATGTGCTTTTTGGGGTTGCCTGGCAGAAAACCTGTGCTTCTTGGGCTGCTCCTTCCGGTGGTCAACATTCTTGCCGGATTTACGGCATGGGAGGGCTGCAGGGTTCCTGGTTGAAAAAAATAACCATCCTCCTTGGTTTTTGGGTGATGATGATTACACAAAATATAAGTGAGAGGGATCGCAATTCTGAATGCGGTACCTATGGAGATAGTGAAGATCCCCCGGATGGAGAAGAAGGAATATGATACCCTGATAGAGAAGGGCTATGTCTGCCGGATAGCCTTCCAGGGGGAGAAGTATCCCTATATTGCACCTTTTCTCTATGTCTTCGATGGAAAGTTCCTCTATTTCCTCTCCACCAAGTATGGAAAGAAGCTTGAGTATTTCCGAAAGAGCCCCTACGTGGCAGTGGAGGTGGAAAAGTACACTCGCGACCTCTCGAGTTACACCTTCGTCAGCATGCAGGGATACCTCGAAGAGGTGACCGACTCGATAGAGAAGAAGCTGGTCCGACAGGAGTTCGTAGACCTGATTATGGAGCGGCACCTCTCCACAAACATCCTTGCGGCACTCGGGCATTCCCCGCAGGATCCCCCCGAGGCCATTGCCAAGGAAGAGCGATCCCTCGTATGGAAGCTGACCGGGGTCATGGACATGGTGGCCTTGAAAAACCTCTGATTACCTCATCCACCCCTCTTTTTTCTGATGAAACGCACATGAGACCGTCGGGTCACATGCCCCCCCCTGATGAAAACCTCGGATGCGGTTTTCATGCCCAAATCACATTCGCGATTTCCTATGAAAATGCCTCCGGCATTTTCATGCGTCGGGACTGTTGTGGAATGTATCATTCTTGTATTCATGAATTATGCCTGTTGTCCGGAAAAAGGGCACATATAAGGTGAATATGAAAATGGCTGCGCCATTTTCATGAATGCGTCTGCGTGTGTCTCGAAGAGAATCGTGTAGTTTTTTTCCAGGTCTCGTCTATTGAGGAGTCATCTCTTTTATTCCCAGGAGGGCTGCGAGCTCTCTTGGGGTATGGGCAGGATTCTGGCATGAGTTCCTGGTGCAGACATAGGCGGTGGTCGCATCTCCCAAGGGAAGGTATTCCTTCGTGGAGGGGGCGATCCGGGAGAGCAGATCCTCTGGGTCCTCTGTATCCCTGAACATCGGCAGGGTGAAAGGGAGATAAGAGCGATCGAGAAGGGCGTTCATCTCCTGGAATACATGGTCGCCTCGCTTCCCTGTCACTATCACCTGGGTCGCAGGTCCGGATGAGAGCGTATACCCGGCCATGAACATCCCGCACGACGTGGGGCTCCGCTCCACCAGTGGAGAGTAAATCCGGGAGAGTATCTCTGCCCGCGCGGAAAAGTCACCCATGTCGTTGAGGTACCCCAGGCGGACCAGGTTGGAGAAAGAGAGTGAGTTCGGGGAGGGGATGGCCCCGTCAGTGAACTCCTTCTGCCTGGAGAAGAGCTCTTTCGCAGATTCCGCAGGAGTGAAGTATCCCCCCATCTTCCGGTCCCAGAAATGGGTCTTATGATATTCTTCGAGCGAGAGTGCCGATTCCAGGTGCCGGGGATCCCGGGAGGCGATGAACAATTCCAGGAGACCGAAAATCATGCCTGCATAATCGGCTGAAGTGGCAGGAACGCCGGCAACTCCATCCCTGAAACGATGGTACAGCCCGCCGTCCTCCATGCGCATATGGGAGAGGATGAAGCATGCTGCCTTCTCTGCTGCATCCAGGAATTCACCCGATCCGAGCCCTCTCGCGACCTTTGCAAGTGATGCGATGGCAAGGCCATTCCAGTCTGCCAGCACTTTCTCATCCCGGAACGGCCTGACCCGCTGCTCCCGCGCTTCAAGGAGGGTTGCCCGTATCCTGGCCATGCACTCCCGGACTTCGTTGATGTCCATGTGCAGTGCCCGGGCGGCCTCTTCTGCCGTATGGGTCATGTGAAGGATATTCTGCCCTGAATACCCCCCGGTGAAGGGATCAAGGAAATTCCCATTCTTACTGACCGGAAATACCAGGAATGCCACCCGGGCAACATCGTGATCCAGGAGAGCAGCCATCTCGTCCCTGGTCCAGAGGTAGTACTTTCCCTCTTCACCCTCGCTGTCGGCATCTTCTGCAGAGAAGAAGCCCCCCCCGGGTGCAGAAAGGCCCGTGCAGACATACTGCATGCACCCGCGCGCAACCTCCCCGAACTCCCCGTTCCCGGTGGCAAGATGGGCCTCGATGTAGGCCATTCCGGCCAGGGCCTGGTCATAGAGCATCTTCTCGAAGTGTGGGACGAGCCACCTGGCATCGGTGGAGTAGCGGTGAAACCCATTCCCGAGATGGTCATAGATGCCACCCCTGGCCATTGAGAGGAGCGTCTTTTCAGCCATTTCCCGTGCCTTCTGGTTCCCGGTCCATCTCCAGTAACGGAGCAGGAAGAGGTGGAGGTGGGGCATGGGAAACTTCGGCGCGGGACCAAATCCCCCGTTCAGACTGTCATACTGGAGGAGGAGATCCCGGAGCATCCGGTCAGCGGCGCTCTTCCTGACCCGGTTCCCCGGACGGGTCTCCTGACCTGTGGTGATGGCCTTTGCCAGGAGGCCGGCTGACTCCACTGCCTTCTCCCGGTTGTCCCTCCAGTACTCAGCAAGTCTCGGGAGGATCTCCATCAGGCCTGGCATCCCCCGCCTGCCTTCTTTTGGGAGGTAGGCAGCCGCGTAGAACGGGTGGAGGCCCGGGGTGAGAACCACGGTGAGTGGCCAGCCGCCCGACCCGGTGAGGGCGATGCTGGCATTCATGTACAGGTGATCGATGTCCGGCCTCTCCTCGCGGTCCACTTTTATGCTGATGAAATGGGCATTGAGCAGTGCTGCAACCTCCTGGTCCGAGAACGACTCGCGTTCCATCACGTGGCACCAGTGGCAGGTGGAATACCCGATGGAGAGGAAGATGGGCTTTCCCTCCCCCCGCGCACGGTCAAACGCCTCCCCTCCCCAGGGATACCAGTCCACGGGATTGTGAGCGTGCTGCTGAAGGTAGGGGGAGACCTCGTGAATAAGTCGGTTTGATGAGGGGAACTTTACACTCTTACGCGGGCCGGATTCGTTCACAGGCAACCCTCCACACAGATGCCGGGACCATCCCTCTGAAGAAGCATTCTCGTGTTCCTCCTTCATAGTCCGGCGGTGATGCCGGCGGTAACCTCTTTTACCTGGGTGACTGAGACGACACCTGCAGTCGCCACGTACTCAAATATGATGACCAGGTTGCTCTTTCGCATCCCGATCTCTGCGGTGTTCCGGTACTGCCAGGCATACGCCTCATCCCCGCCCTGTGGCGGAGTGAACTGCCGGTAGTCGCTTCCTTTTTCTTTTTCAGCCTCGTATGCGGAATGAGCGGTGTCCATATCAGGATACAGTGTCGCCCTGATGGCCAGCGTGTTCCCTGCTGTGTCCACGAATCCTCCGGAACAGGAATTGCTGCTGCAGGTGAGCCCGGTTGACTCCCATTCCTGGGAGAGCGAGTACAGAGTATCTTTCACCTCATCGATGTCCTGGTAGAGTGCAGGTGGCATGGTCGGGGCTGTCGCAGGGATGCCAGGCAGTGTGGCGGGCAGACCATCTCTGCCACCCTGAAGGGAAGAATCTTCACTGCCGCTCCGCGATGTGCAGCCTGCCGAGAGGAGGAGTGCCACCAGGGCCAGTGAGAAAAAGACCGTATCAATGGAGAGGACACGTTTCATACCGGTGATATGGGTGTATTCTCAACTTGAATATTCTTACGAGAGGATACCAGCTGAATGCCGGGTTCCAGGAGCTTGAAGGTGTGATCGTTAGACATAACTTTTCGGCAGGAGGAGAGTATGGGTGATGGAGAAGAGATCCCGGTCTGGTGAAGTCGAGGCGGATGCGCGGCTGTCTCCAGCCATGGCCCAGTACCAGAAGATCAAATCCAAACATCCAGAAGAGATCCTTCTTTTTCATATCGGGGATTTTTACGAGACGTTCGGCGAGGATGCCCGGACGGTATCCCGGGAACTTGACATCGTCCTCACCTCCCGCTCCAGGGACAGGGGTGGAAACCGTATCCCCCTGGCAGGGGTTCCCTGCCACGCGGTCGAGGGGTATATTGCGAGGCTGATCGAGAAGGGCTACAGGGTGGCAGTCTGTGATCAGGTCGAGGACTCGAAGAATGCCAGGGGAATCGTGAAGCGGGAGGTGGTCAGGGTGGTCACCCCCGGGATGGTGATGGAAGAGGCACTGCTCCCATCGCCTGCTGCACGCTATCTCCTCGCGATATCAGGGGACCAGAAGGCAGAACAGGTGGGCCTGGCGTTCCTCGACATCACCACCGGTGAGTTCTTTGTGGTGGTCCTCCCCCTGGAACCCGTGTTTTCCGGTGTCCAGGATGAGATCGCGAGGTATACCCCGGCAGAGTACCTGATCCCCGGGGATGCATCCCCCGAGCTGGTCGACCTCCTCTCCAGGAACGGTCTTGTGGTAACCCGAGGCCGGGAGTACTTATTCTCCCCTGAAAAGGGGAGTGATGCCCTCTGCAGGCATTTTGGGGTTACCAGCCTGGAGGGGTACGGGATCTCTCACATCCCTTGTGCGGTGCAGGCTGCGGGGGCGGCGCTTCTCTATGCAAAAGAGACCCAGAGATCGGATCTCACCCAGGTCACCACCCTCTCGGTGCGTCACTCTGGCGATTCCTGCCTCCTGGATGCAATAACCCTCCGGAACCTGGAGATAGTCAAGGGGATCAGAGACCGGGGGAGAGGAAGCACACTCCTCTCTGTCCTGGACCGCACCGCAACTCCCATGGGCAGCCGGCTCCTGCGCCAGTGGCTCTGCGAACCCCTTGTAAAAGTCGATGCCATCAACGTCCGCCTGGACGCGGTGGAATATTTTCTTCACCACGCCGCTGTGAGAATGGAAGTTACCCGCGCGCTGCAACGCTGCGCAGATATCGGTCGGATCGCAGGTCGCATCGCCTTCGGAAATGCAGGTCCCAGGGACCTGAAGGGCCTGGAGCACGCACTCAGCACCATCCCGCAGATCAGAGCGATACTCACATGTCAATCACAGGATGATCTGCCCGCATTCATCAGGGATGCATGCGGGATGCTCTGCGACCTCAACTGGGTCGGGGAAGTCATCCGGGTCGCGATCGTGGATGACCCTCCCGCAGTGGTGCGAAACGGGGGGGTGATCCGGGAGGGGTACTCCCCGGAACTGGATGCGCTCCGGGGAATCTCCACCTCCGGTAAGGACTGGATCCTGGAACTGCAGCAGCAGGAGCGGGAGAGGACGGGGATCAAGTCCTTGAAGGTAGCCTACAACTCGGTCTTTGGTTACTATATCGAGGTCACCCGCCCAAACCTCCCCCTGGTTCCTCCCGAGTACCAGAGGAAGCAGACCACGTCCACGGGGGAACGCTTCACCATACCCGAATTAAAAGAGAAAGAAGCGATCATCTCTTCTGCGGATGAACGGCAGATATCCCTCGAACAGGAGGTCTATCGCGGACTCCTGGACCGGCTGAACGGGGCAGTACCCGCAATGCAGTCCATCGCGAGGGGGCTCTCTCTCCTAGACGTGGCTTCCGCCCTCGCAGGCGTGGCAGAGTCCGGCCATTATTGCCGGCCGGTGGTGGACGATTCAACTCACCTCCTGGTGCGGGAAGGGCGGCACCCCGTGGTCGAGGAAGGCATGCCAGGGAAGTATGTCCCCAATGACCTGGATATCTCGAGCGGAAGAGACCAGATCCTGGTCATCACCGGGGCCAACATGGCCGGCAAATCGACCTACATGCGGGCTGCAGCCCTGGTGACCATCATGGCACAGGCAGGGAGTTTTGTGCCGGCAGCCTATGCCCGTATCGGGGTGGTTGACAGGGTCTTTACCCGGGTAGGGGCATTTGACGACCTTGCCAGCGGCCAGAGCACGTTCCTCGTGGAGATGCTCGAGCTTGCGAACATCCTCAACAATGTCACAGAAAGGAGCCTCGTGATCCTCGACGAGATAGGGAGGGGCACGAGCACCCTTGACGGGCTCTGCATCGCGAGGGCGGTCCTTGAGTACCTGCATGGCAAAAAGTCCGGAGGGCCCCGCACCCTCTTTGCCACGCATTTCCACGATCTGGTCACCGTGGAGGGGGAGTTAGGCCGGGTGAAGAACTTCCATTTCGCGGTGAAGGAGACCGGCAGGGAGGTGGTCTTCCTGCGAAAGATCATCCCCGGGGCTACCGACAAGAGCTACGGGATACATGTGGCCACGCTTGCAGGCGTCCCCCGCAGGGTAACTGACAGGGCCAGGGAACTGCTGGAGGAGCAGGCCGATACCGGGTGCCGCGCCCAGGGTGTCAGGATGAAGCGATACACCCAGATGCTCCTTCCTGACATGCCAGAGGTGGAGTCCTCATCCCACCCGGTCATGGAGACTTTAAAGAACATGAATCTCGACGATATGACCCCGCTTTCAGCCCTCTCTCTCCTGTACGACCTCCAGAAGAGGGCACGGGACGGGGGGCAGTGAAAAATGGAACAGGAGAGCCGCCAGGGAGAGATCAGGATACTCGACCCGGAGACCATATCCCGCATCTCTGCGGGGGAGGTGGTAGAGCGCCCGGCATCGGTGGTAAAAGAGCTCGTCGAGAACGCGCTCGATGCAGGGGCCGGCAGGATAGAGGTGGAGATCACCTCCCGTCAGGGGAGTATCACCGGCATCAGGATCACTGACAATGGATCAGGGATGACCCATGAGGATGCAGATCTTGCGTGTGTCCGGCATGCTACGAGCAAGATCCGTGCCCTCCCCGACCTCTCGGTGGTCCACTCCCTGGGTTTCCGTGGGGAGGCGCTCGCGAGCATCGCCGCGGTCTCCAGGCTGACTCTCACCACCCGGAAGAGGGGCTCCCCAATATGCGGGGTGCGGATTGTCAATGAGGGTGGGCGGGTGATTGAGCGGGGGGACTGTGGGTCTCCCGAGGGGACCAGCGTCGAGGTGGAGGAGATCTTCTTTAACACTCCTGCGAGGAAGAAGTTCATGCGCTCGCTACCCGCAGAGATGGCGTATATTACCGGCATACTGGAACGCATCATTCTCTCCCACCCGGAAGTCTCTTTCCGGGTCCTCCACAACCGCAAGGTGCTGATGTCCGGTCCGGGGGGCTCTGTGCATGACGCTGCGCTTCACCTTTTTGGGACTGATGTTGCCGGCGCGCTCATCCCGGTGGACTTTTCGGGTTCATACATACGCGTCAAGGGGGAGATCTCCCATCCCTCACTCTCCAGGCAAAACCCCTACCAGGTCTTTATTGGCATCAACCACCGCCCGGTGCAGTCAAAGGCCCTCTCCCTGGCGGTGAAGGAGGGGTATGGAACCCTCCTCTCTTCGGACAGGTTCCCGATGGCAATCCTCCTGATCACCATTGACCCCACCCTCGTGGATGTGAATGTGCATCCCACCAAGAGAGAAGTCCGCATCAGCAGGGAGAAAGAGGTGCGGGAGGAGATCTCCCGCGCGGTGGAGATGGCTCTCCAAGGGCGTGATCTCACATTTGAGGCGCGGGATCCTGCCAGGCAGTCAACCCAGGCAACCATATTCCCCGCGAGCAAGCCCATAAGGTACCGGATGGATGAGACAGCTTCTGCCAGGGTGGCAGAACCTGCACGGTACATCCTCGCCGATACTGAGCGCCGCCTTCGCCAGACGGAACTTGCCCTTCCCGCAGGAGAAGGGGAAGGATCCCCGGTACCGGAACTGGAGATCCTCGGGCAGCTCGATAACACCTACATCCTGGCCTGCCCGAGGGGAGGCGAGGATCTTATCCTCATCGATCAGCACGCAGCCCATGAAAGGATCCTCTATGAGCAGGTTCAAAACGCAGGAGAGAGGGAGCCTGAGTGCCAGGAACTGATTGTCCCCGTCACCCTGCACCTCTCTCCGCGCGAAACTTCAATACTCCCGGCGCTCCTGCCTGTCCTTGAAGGGGTGGGGTTCCTCGTGGAGGAGTTCGGGAAGGAAACCTTCTCTGTCCGTGCCATCCCGGTGCTTCTTGGCAAGCATGTAGAGCACGAGGGGGTGCGGGAGGTCATATCTTCCCTCCTCTCCGGTGAGATTCGCCCCGGGCCTTCCTGCAGGGACCGGATCATGAAGGTGATAGCCTGCAGGGGGGCGATAAAGGGAGGAACCCCCCTCACACCGGAACAATGCAGGACACTGATCGCACAGCTCCGCCGCACCACACACCCCTTCAGCTGCCCGCACGGGAGGCCTACCATGGTCACCTTCAAAAAGCGGGATCTTGATGGCCTTTTTTTAAGGACGTGAATCATTTTTCTCGGGAATTTTTTCCAGGAAACCGGAAGAAAGCATATAGGGGAGAATAACAGATAGTCCTGCGAACATGATCCGTTGTGCGCCGCCACGCCACACGGAGGACAATAATGCCAGACAGAAGACACGCGCCTGTATTCCTGGTACTCTGCCTGATGCTGTGCGGGATCATGGTTCCCGCAGCAGTCTCAGCCGAGGGCCTGGCCGGGCCATGGATATCCAGCAGCACCAGTATCTCTGGACAGGCCGTGGTGAATGAATCTGCGAGCCTGAAGATGATCACCTATAACGGTGGGCTCCCTCAAAAGCAGGAGTGGAAGTTCCAAAACACCTTCTCGGCTACGCAGGGAAACACCTGGAGATCAGATTTGTTGGTGGGAACCAGGGAGAACACGCTGACGTTCCAGTACTCGAGGTTGGGGCTTTTCTCCCCGATAAACCTCAGAATTTAATTTTTTTTCCTGCCAGTCACTCGCGCGAGTATGATATGAAAACCGCATCCGCGGTTTTCATCACAGGGGCATGTGACCAGACAGTCCCATGTGCGTTTCATTGAACCTGGTCTTTCCCTGAGCATTACAGTCCCTCCACCGAAATGCCGGGAGGGAAGACCTCATGTAGGTCGGACAACCACGTCCCTATGCATGATCCCCGGGGAACGTATCCGCACTCTTAACTCGCATCCCGTGCGGGCGGGGAGGTATGTCCTTTACTGGATGCAGTCCTCCCAGCGGTCGCGTGGAAACCTGGCCCTGGAGTACGCTATTGAGAGGGCCAATGCCATTGGCGTTCCTGTCCTTGCCTGTTTCTGTGTTGATACCTCCTACCCCGAGGCAAATCTTCGTCACTTTTCGTTCATGGCCGAGGGTCTCTGTGCGGTCGGAAAGAAACTCGAGGAGCGGGGTATTCCATTCATGCTCCTCCGGGGAACACCTGCCGAAAAGCTGGCAGACTCAGCAACAGATGCAGCCCTTGTCGTAACCGACCGGGGATACCTGGCCCTGCACAGGCAATGGAGGGAAAGAGTGGCACAGGTAATCGGATGCCCGCTGGTCCAGGTGGAGGATAACGTGGTAGTGCCGGTGGAGGCGGCATCCGGGAAGGAGGAGTGGTCAGCAGGGACTATCAGGATGAAGATACACCGCCAGATGATGCGTTTTCTAAAACCCCTGGAGAGTGGACGGGTGCAGTATCGCTCTCCCTCGCTTGATGGCGGCGGGATTCCCTATCAGGAGGCAGGGGACATCATTCTTGGAGTGCAGGAGAGGTTCCCCGGGCCGTCACCTCTGTACAGGGGAGGGGAGGATGAGGCGCTGCAGCGACTTGATGAATTCATCACCGGGGGTCTTGCCCGCTACCCTGCCCTGCACAGCGATCCCGGCATATCAGTCCTCTCAGGGATGAGCCCTTACCTGCATTTTGGACAGATATCTCCGGTGTTCATTGTGCAGAGGGTTCTTGAATCGGGGCAGGCGGGGACAGAGGAGTACCTGGAGGAGTTGATAATACGGCGGGAACTCTCCATGAACTTCGTGACCTATAACCCTTTTTACGACACGTACGGGGGATTGCCGGACTGGGCCAGGCGGACGCTTGAGGAGCATGCGGAAGATCCCCGGGAGCATATTTACTCCCGGTCCGAGTTCGAAGAGGCCCGCACCGATGACCCCTATTGGAATGCGGCGCAACAGGAACTTCTCATCACCGGGAAGATGCACGGGTACATGCGCATGTACTGGGGAAAGAAGATCCTGGAGTGGTCAGAGACCCCGGAGCAGGCGTTCCGGACCGCGCTTTCCCTCAACAACCGCTACGAACTGGATGGGAGGGATCCAAACGGCTATACAGGGGTAGCCTGGTGCTTCGGGAAGCATGACCGTGCCTGGGGCGAACGGCCGGTCTTTGGAAAGGTGCGCTACATGAATGCCGCAGGCCTGAAGCGGAAATTTCAGATCAACCGCTACCTGGATCGGATGGAAACACTTGCGGAGGAGCATGGTCCTGCCGGAGGAGACTGAAGCAGGAGGTGTGCTTTCCCTCCACGAAATCCAGGAATTCAGGGAGAGGGTGTACCGGTTTTACCGGGTCCACCGGAGGGATCTCCCCTGGAGGAATACTCATGACCCGTATGCTATCCTGGTCTCCGAGATGATGCTCCAGCAGACGCAGGTAGAGAGGGTCTGCGGGCGATACGAACGGTTCCTGGCCAGGTTCCCGGACTTTGTATCGCTGGCCGGGGCGGATCTCTCGGACGTACTCAAAGAATGGCAGGGGCTCGGGTACAACCGGAGGGCAAAGGCCCTGTACCAGATTGCAGGTAGAGTGGTGGATGACTACGGAGGGCAACTCCCTATGGACGAGGGCACACTGACCTCTCTTCCCGGGATAGGAAAGGCGACTGCTGCTTCCCTGGTGGCATTTGCCTACAACAGGCCGTCACTGGTGATCGAGACGAATATCCGCCGGGTCTTCATCCACTGCTTCTTCCCGGGGCAGACCGAGGTGAGGGACAGGGAGATCCAGCCCCTTGTGGCGGCGACCTGTGACCGGGAGAACCCCAGGGACTGGTACTATGCACTGATGGATTTCGGGAGTACGCTGAAGAAACAAATCCCAAATCCCAACAGGCGCAGCGCACATTACCGGAAGCAGCCCCCTTTCGAAGGGTCAGACCGGATGGTCAGAGGAAGGATCCTCGCCCTCCTGGTAAGGGAGAACCGCGTGGGGGAGTCCGAGATCCCAGCCAGGCTGGACCTTGACCAGGAGAGGATCGCCAGGATCCTCGGCACACTGGAAAAGGAGGGATTCCTGAAGAGGGAAAGAGGGGTGGCCAGGCTTCTCTAACCTCATCTCCTTTTTCCCTCACGGGCATTTCTGCTATCCCCGCAGGTAATACCCGATTATCAGGAGCAGCAGGCCGCAATAGAACATCACAGCCCAGGGCCAGGAGAACCCCAGGTTGATGGTGGAGAACCCCTTGAGATCCTGGATGAGGAGGAGTACGAAACCGGCTGCGAAACATATAAGGCTGATCTGCTTTTTCACATTCTTCTCCATGAAAAATTCCCTCTTGACGAATTGCCTGTAAAGAGGTAGGAAGAGGATGGATATATTCCCTCTTCAGCCAGGACTGGAATTTCTGGGTGGAAGCGCCCTGCAGGTGAGTGTAGCTCCGCCATTTTCATATTCACCGCATATGACCGCCGTGCGGTCGAGCATAATTCATGAAAATCACGAAGTGATTTTGGTATGAAAACCGCATCCGCGGTTTTCATCAGGGGGGGAATGTGACCCGACGGTCTCATGTGCGTTTCATTCGAAAAGATTCAGGCGGTTTTTCTCCTGACACCAGGGTCAATCAGGAGCACAAAGAGATCACGGAGAGGGAGGGGGGGGGCATCGGGCGTTCCCGTTACCAGCCGTTCGTCAGGATAACCCAGCTGCTCGCAGAGGGTGATGGTAAGGCCGGGTGGGGCCGGTAAAAACTGTGCAGCGCAGGTATGGATATCAAATTCAGGGTCTGCCAGGAGAAAGACTGCCCTGCCCCGGCCAACCTCGGCAACAGCCTCCAGTATGGCTTCGCGGTGATTGCGTCCATGGGCCACCACTACCGAGACCCTGGCCATAGGGATGTGCAGGCGGGCCAGGACGACCTGGAGGGAGGAGATTCCGGGGATCACCTCTCCTTCCAGGTACCCAAGACCCGCAAGCATGGGGTCCCCTGTGGAGAGGACAACGGCGTCTCCCGGGAGGGCCCGGAGTGACCGGTAGTCATCGATCTCCCGGACGGTGCACCCTTCCGGGATATGCTCCCTTGCCAGGTCAATGGCCCTCCGGGACCCGTACACCAGGGAGGCTCCGGATATAGTCCGGGCTGCTTCCATGGTGAGCATCCCGGGGCCGCACCCCACGCCGACAATCCTCATCCGCTGTCCCCCAGCACTCTCCCGTCCCGGGAGACGATGACAACCCGCAGACGGGGACAATCAGACCTCGCTTTCTGAAAGAGTGATGAGATCCTCTGATCAAACCCCGGCTTGCCGGAGAGCTCATCGACCGTGAGGCAACCGGTCCCCTCCAGGATATCCGGGGCCAGGAATTTCATCACCAGGCCCGGGAGGCCGCAGAGGATGACTTCGCCCCTGGCCCGGTCCATTGCCTCCCGTATCCGGGCACCGGCAAGCACCACCTCATAGCCGGGGAAGAGGAGCCGCGAGTAGCGAAGGCCGAGCCTCCCGGTGGTGATTACCAGGTGTTCGGCCCTTCCGACCTTCTCGAGCATCGACTCGGTGAAGTGATCGTCCCAGGGTTCCACAAGGCCGGTCGTCCCAAGCACCGATATGCCCCCCAGCACACCCACTTTCGGGTTCAGTGTGTTTTCTGCGACTGCCACCCCTTCCGGTATGGAGAGGGTCACCTGCACGCCGGGAATGCTGGTCTCCTCCAGTGCCCCGGTGATTGCATCCATAATGCTTTGCAGGGCAGTGTGGCTGATGGCAGGTTCTCCTGCCGGATACCTGGGGGTGTCGCGAATAAATCTCCCGATCCCAGCACCCGCCACCAGGACGATCCCGCTATCTGCAGGTATTGCCTCCGCCCTGAACAACACCCCTGCAGTGGCATCCCCGGGGTAATCCCCTGCATATTTTTCGGCTTCCGCACACCCGTTCCTGCCCCGGACTTGAACGGTTACCAGGAGGCCGCAGGGGATGCGGATCTGCACAGCCTTCACAGGTCTGCGGAGGGAGAGTATTGCAGCCTTGCATGCTGCAGCTGCCGTGGTTCCGGTGGTAAAGCCTCTTTTCAGTACCTGGCCGCCGGACGTGAGCACTCCAAGCCCGGATATTGTCAGATCTCTCAATTGGGGATCCCGGCAGGCGCTGACCCATTCCCGGGGGTAATCAAACCCCGTCACCGGGTCAGTGATGCTTATCCCGTCGGGGCTAGGAGGAGTGGAGTTCTGCATAGATGGTGATGATCTCGTTGATGGCTGCAACAGCAACGGGGGTCCCTCCCCGGGTGCCCTCGTTTGAGATGGAGGGAACAGGAAGCGTCCTCAAGAGTTCTTTTGACTCGGCTGCATTCACAAAACCCACGGGGGTACCCACCACCAGGGCAGGAGTGTGGCCTTCCCGGATGAGGTCACAGAGGGAGAGAAGGGCAGATGGTGCGTTTCCTATCACCACCACCGCACCCTCGACCCTTCCTGCAAGCGCCAGTATACCTGCCCTGGACCGGGTGATCCCGATTTCAGATGCGGATCCGGCATAATCAAGGGCGCAGATGACCTCGCTCTTATGCCCGTTCTTCTGGATCCCCACCTGCACCATGCGGATATCGGTGATCAGGGGGGCTTGCCGCTCCAGGGCACGAAGTCCGGCTTTGACAGGCTCCTGAACAAACCGGAGGAGCGGTGCCATGGAAAAATCCCCTACGGCGACGGAGCAGCGCTGTCGAACCCGGTCCTCATAATCCTTATCTCCGATGGTCTTCCGGGCCAGTCTCCTGCTCGTCTCCGATATCTGGTAGGCCTCTTTTGTCGTGGCTCCCAGGTCAGTATAGGTACTTTCTGTGGTATCCTCTCGGGGTGATGATTCCTCTGACATTCTCTCCCACCTTCCATATTCTGCTCTCGCTGCCCCCTATGATCACCGCGCTGTGCATGTCCACCTGGTCTTCGATCCCGGCAACTTCCCCGAGCGTCGTGACCACCACCACTTCCCCTTCCCGGTACGCGTTTTTCACGAGCCCGAGTGGGGTGGCGGGGCCCCGGTAAGAAGATGCAATCTCCATGGCCCTGGCAAAATTGTGGGGGCGGCCCCTGCTCCGGGGGTTGTAGAGTACCACCGGGATCCCCATGGCGAAGGCGTGCGCAAGCCGCTCCTCGATCACCTCGATAGGGGTGAGGAGGTCAGACAGGCTCACGACGGCAAAGTCCCCCGAGAGGGGGGACCCGAGCCGGGATGCGGCTGCTGTCGCCGCGGTGACCCCCGGTATCACCTCGATCCGGGCGGTCGAACCGGCATGCTCTGCGACTTCCAGCACGATACTGGCCATTCCATACACACCAGGGTCTCCCCCGCTTACCATTGCTACCACGTGTTCCCGGGCCAGCGAGACCGCTTCCTTCGCTCTTTCCACCTCCTTCCCCATGCTGCTCCGGATCACCTTCTTTCCCTCCAGGAGAGTGGAGACGGGGGTGAGGTACGAGTCATTCCCAAGGATGTACTCTGCATCCCTGATTGCCTGGAGGGCTTTTCCGGTCATTTGTTCCGGTGATCCGGGGCCCGAACCCACGATATAGAGAATCCCCTGCCTCTCATCTTGCGATGGCAACGGTCACCTCACCAAATATGGTCTTTCTCATCACCAGCTCCTTCTTTCTTGAGGTGGCCAGTGCCGATGGCTCGGCCACCCCTGCAAGGCCCACCGCCCCTGCCCGGGAGGGAGATTCAGGGGGGTGCCTTGACAGGACTGCATCGTCAAGGAAGATGAGCGTTCCTCCAAGCGCCCTCACGCCCTCGATAATCCCTGGTTCATGGGCTTTCTTCTTAGTGGTGGCATAAACACTCACCTCGCCTTCGGAGATGCCTGAGACCACCAGGGCCTTTCGGAGGGCCTCCTCGACCGCCTTTCCGGAAGTACCTCTGCGGCATCCCAGGCCCACTGAAAATTCACCCTCTTTGCACATCAGGGTGACTCCCGGACCCGCGATGACCATGGCAGGGCCAGCCACGGTGTAGACCGGGACATCTCCATCCAGGAGGGCTGCATTGACTGCAACGGTGGAATCCCGGTTCAGGACCCGGCATCCCTGCTGCCCTGCCACCACTTCGGCTGCCGCCTTCCCGGCCCGCTCCGTGGCAGTCGTGATCACCGGGATGAGCCCGAGCTCTTCCAGATCCCTTGCCAGCTCGTTGGCCCCGTGGTGCCCCCCCACCAGGGGAATGGCAAAGGTGAGGCCGGGGTCCACCACCACCACCGCGGGATCCGACCATTTGTCTTTCAGGAGGGTGGCGATGGATCGGACGGCGATCCCGGTGGACATCACCGCCACGATTGGTCCCGGGCGGGTGAAGGCAACAGGGAATGCCTGGTCCGAATAGATCGAGAGGTCGGCCTGCAGGAACTCCGCAATCTTCTTCCCCGCTTCCTCGAACCGTTCCAGGGCGATAACCGTTCCGCTCATGAGTAGAGTTGCGACCTGTGGTGACCGGAATGCATGGGATCCAGAACCCCGCCGATGATCAGGAGTGCTGTCCTCTCGATGCCCGCGTCTCTCGCCCGGGCCGCGATATCGGCCACGGTCCCCCGCACCACCTGCTGGTCAGGCCAGCTGGCATGGTAAACAACCGCTGCTGGGGTCTCGGGGGAACACCTGACGCGTGAGGTGATATCTTCCAGGTGCCCCGTCCCGAGAAAGAATACCATGGTGGCCTTATGAACGGAGAGTGACGGGATGTCGTCCTCCTTGAGCGTGGCACCTGCGGGGCGGGTTACGATCACGCTCTCAGCGACTCCCCCGAGGGTGAGCTGGGTCCGGAGAGCTGCTGCGGCCGCAAAGAGGGACGAGACTCCTGGGACTACCTCGTAGTCAACCCCTGCCCTGGAGAGCCCCTGCATCTGCTCCACGATGGCTCCGTAGAGGGACGGGTCCCCGGAATGCAGCCTGACCACCAGGGCGCCATCGCGAGCGTGCTTCGTCATTGCATCCACCATCTCCTCGAGTTTCATCCCGTGGCTGTCCAGCTTGACCCGCGCAGGAGATCTCTCTACCAGTTCCCGGTTCACCAGCGATCCGGTGTAGATGAGGATATCGGCCTGCTCCAGGAGCCTCTGTCCCTTTACGGTGATAAGTTCCGGGTCGCCAGGCCCAGCCCCGACAAAGAACACCTTCGTCATCTCACCGCCCCGCGTAGAGGATGCTCAGGTAATCGCAGGTCTCGGGCAGATCACCGTCACGGTATATGCACATGTCCGGCAGGTACATCCGTTCCACCAGGACGAAGGTGTCGAACCCCTCTTTCCGAAGCTCCCTGGCAGTATCTTTCGGCCTGCGCACTTTGAGGAGTATGCGGCAGCGGGGTTCACCCTTGTCCGTGACCATGAAGCCTTCGGAGAGGGAAACCCCTGCAGCGGCCGCAAATGCGGTGATAGCACTGATGCCCGGCTCGGTCCGGCAGACGATCCCCGGGTAGCGCTCCCCCATTACCTCACAGAGCCGGGTGAAGGTGGAGAAGAAGTTCGGGTCGCCGATGAGCGCGAGGACGGCTGTACCTGAGGTGGCAACCTCCGCAATCCTGTCCGCATTCCTCTCCATACAGGCCCTGATACGTCCCTCGTCATTGGTCATCGGGAAGTCCAGGATCTCCGCGTCCCGGTAAGGCGCCACCAGGCTATGGGCCAGCCTCCCGGGCACAAAGACGGCATCCGCCTCTTTGAGCAGGCGGACAGCCTTCAGGGTGAGGAGCTCGGAATCGCCAGGACCAAGCCCCAGTCCTATGAGCATCCGGCAACACCCCCGACAATGATGGCCACAGGGTTGGCAGGTTTCCACATGAAGCCTGTTCCCAGGGGGCTGGCATGGGAGACCTGCACATGGACCGCTTCCCGGAATATTCCCAGTTCCTGCATGAGGGAGATGGCGTTGACAATGGTGTCCAGTTTCACCGCGTTGACCACAATGGTGCGCACCTCCCGCTCTGCAAGCAGGGACAGGACGAGGGAGAGGTCCCGTGATCCCCCCAGGAAAGCGCAGTCAGGACGTGCAAGTCCCGGGATCACCTCTGCCGCGTTTCCCTGGATGAACTCGATATTGCTCACTCCCGCATCCTCTGCTTCCCTGCGTGCACAGGTGATGGCATCTTCCCGGATATCGATAGAAAACACTCTCCTGACCCGTCGTGCAGCATGGATGGAGACCTTCCCGGTCCCGCACCCGATATCCATGAACTGGTCGCCGGGACGCAGGTCCAGTTTGAAGAGGGCAATGGCCAGGATCTCATCCTTGGTTGGTCCGCCGGAAAGGCTCATCCACAATCACCTACCAGATGCGTCCTCGAGGAGTATTAATGCTTGTTTTTTTTAAAAAAAATGGGGGAATTGGGGGTGATTGTGGAAAGCAGCAGCAGGCTCGAGGCTTGCTGCTGCGGGATTGTGGAGGGATAAAGGGCACCCAGCCTTTCCGATTCACCTGATCAATTGGATTGAAACATCCTCCCTGGCAGCTGAATAAAGTTTTACATCCGCAGTCACGAGAGGAATTCCGCACCGCGCTGCCGCGGCAAGAAAAAGGGCATCGTAGACGGTGACCCTGTGGGCGCATGACAGTTCGAACGCTTCGGCGACCAGATCCTGTGCAGGGATAACCCGGCAGGTCTCCTTGATGAATGCCTGGCTGTCGGTCAATGCCGTTTTCACAGTTTCTGCATTGCTGTTGGAATGAATTGTCCGTTTCCAGGCGACATTCGCAACCTCCGCATATGCAAGATCGACGGTCGTGCCATCATTGCCCTCTGCGACTTCGATTGCTTTCATGGATATTTTTTCCGGGAAAAAGATCGCCGCGATGATACTGGAATCCAGCACCACGCTACCGTGCATCGCGGTCCTCCCGGATGACACCGGCGGCGGTTGGGCCCTCCTTCATCTCCTTATGCAGTTTCCGCGCTCTTTCAAGGAGCTGGGCTTTTCTTTTCTCCCGAGCCAGCCGCTCGATGAGTGCACGGATCTCGTCCTGCCACGAGGGATCATCCAGCTCATCAATCATCTTCCTGATCCGGGAGTCAATGCGAATACTGTAAACAGATGTTGTAGACACAATAGTTTGTATACATTTAATTATTTTAATTTTATGGTTTACATGCTGGAGAAATCGGCAATCCTCTGCATCGTAGATTTCGTGAGGAGATTGGTCATTATCTGTAAATATCGGTCGAAATACAGTCGATGGAAAATATTTTTTTTAAAAAAGCCTTCGTCAAACCAACTGACGATGGTTGCAATATTGAAGTGTGGCCAGGATATCCCTCACCTAAAAAAACCACATGATTCTCTTCGAGATACACGCATACGCTTTCATGAAAATGGCGAAGCCATTTTCATACTAACAACAATGAACTCCTTTCAGGATTTCGGACATAAATTATGAAAATAGCGAAGTTATTTTCATTAGAAAGCCAACCGGTCCTCTCACAATGGGACCAAGCCGGGGTCGTCTTCCCTGTAGAGCCGGACGACGTCCCCGATGACGATGATGGCAGGAGGACGGACCTTTCGCTCCCGGGATATCCCTGCGATCGTCTGCAGGGTCCCGGTGGTCACCCGCTGATCCGGGCGCAGGCCCCGCTCGATGATTGCCACCGGCGTCTCCGGGCTCTTGCCATGTGCAACCAGGCTCCTGGTGATGTCAGGGATATTCCTGACTCCCATGAGAATGACCAGGGTGCCGGGGTTCCTGGCCAGGTTCTCCCAGTCGAGGCCTGACTCGGCCTTCCCCGGCTCCTCGTGCCCCGTGAGGATAGTTACCTGGGAGGCGTATTTACGGTGGGTGAGCGGGATTCCCACCGCCCCCGGGACCGCAAGGGCGCTGGTAACTCCTGAAACCAGCTCCACCGGGATCCCCTGCTCGCGGAGCACCTCCATCTCTTCGCCGCCCCTCCCGAAGAGGAAGGGATCGCCGCCCTTCAGCCGCACCACCCGTTTCCCCTCCCTGGCCCGGGCCACCATCAGGGACTCGATCGCATCCTGTTCAAGGGTATGCTTCCCGCCATACTTCCCGCAGTCGATCTTCTCTGCCCTTTCGGGGAGTGTGGCCAGTATCTCCTCTCCCGGGAGCTGGTCATAGAGTATTACGTCAGCCTGGTCTATCACCTGGCGGGCCCGCAGGGTCAGGAGTCCGAGGCCCCCCGGCCCTGATCCCACCAGGAACACTTTTCCATTCATTCTTTCAGCCCCAGTCTCATGTATGCCTCCTGGATCAGTGCGAGTGCCTCTTCCCGGAGAGAGTGCCCGAATGCACGGGCCTCATCGGGGGAGGCAAGGTCCGTCTCCCTCCTGACTGCCCTGCGACCGTCGAGGGAGAGGATCTCGGCCAGGAGATGCCCGTCCCTGCAATACACCCCCTGCGGGGTGAAACACCCGCCGCCCACCTCTTCCATTACTATCCGCTCGAGATGCACGTCCCTCCGTGTGCCGGAGTGATCAAGCGCCCTGGAAAGGAGGGAGGAAACGTCCCCTTCCCGGCTCACGACGGCGATGGTCCCCTGGTTGGGAGAGGGGATATACATCTCCGGCGGGAGCCGTGTTCCGGGGACCTTGAGATTCAGCCTCTGCAGTCCGGCCTCGGCCAGCACCACGGCATCATATTGCCCTTCACGCAGCTTCCGGAGCCTCGTGTCCACGTTGCCCCGCAATGGCTCGACCTTCCAGGCAGGGTGATGCATGAGCAGTTGTGCCCTCCTTCGTGTGCTGGATGTTCCAATCACCTGGATCTCGGGAACAGGCCGGGTGTGAACCAGGAAGTCTGCCGGAGAATCACGTGGCAGTATCGCGCTCGTGACCAGGCCTTCCGGCCTCTTTGCAGGGATATCCTTCATGCTGTGGACAGCGGCATCGATCTCGCCCTCCAGAATGGCATCGTCAAGCGCACGGACGAAAACCCCCTGGCCGCCGATCTCGTGGAGTGGCACCCCTGTCGCAGTATCTCCCTGGGTGGTGACGATCACCTTCTCGCTTGCGATCCCCTGCCCCTCAAGGAGGGAGATTACCTTCTCTGCCTGGGCGAGTGCAAGCGCACTTCCCCTGGTCCCGATCAGGAGAGGCATGCCCTGTACGCCGTGCAGATGGTGTCTACCTCCTTCTCGCTATGGGCTGCGGAGAGGAAGTTGGTCTCAAACTGGGAGGGAGGGAGGAATATGCCGCGTTTGAGCATCTTATCCCAGAAAATCCGGAATGCTGCGGTATCACACTCTTTTGCCTCGATATAGTTCTCAGGGGGGTAGTCGCGGAAGAAGAACTTGAACATCGAGCCAAGGGTGACCGCAGAGCCACACCTGACCCCTTCGGTGGCTTCTGCGACTTCCCTGGTCTTTCCTTCGAGTGTGCGGTATATCCCCCGGTTCTGGTGAAGCCATTTCACCATGGCCACCCCTGCAGAGAGTGAGAGAGGGTTTCCGGAGAAGGTCCCGGCATTGTAGACCGGTCCGGCGGGAGCGACCATCTCCATGATCTCTCTCCTTCCCCCGAATGCGCCGATGGGAAGGCCGCCTCCGATGATCTTTCCCAGGGTGGAAAGATCGGGCCTGACCCCGTAATGAACCTGGGCCCCCCCAATCCCCAGCCTGTATCCGGTGATTACCTCGTCGAAGATGAGGAGGACATCATGGGCTCGCGTGATCTCCCGCACCCCGGCAAGGTACCCCGGTTTTGGAAGTATCGGGCCGATATTTCCCATCACCGGCTCCAGGATGAACGCGGCCACATCCCGGTTCCTGGAGAGAGTTACTTCCAGCGCCTCCAGGTCATTGTATGGAACCTGGCGGGTTCTGGCTGCGACCTCAGGGAGCACACCTGCAGAGTCGGGGATACCGAGAGTGGTCGCCCCAGATCCGGCTTTGACCAGCACGCCGTCATGTGCGCCGTGGAACCCCCCCTCCACCTTTATGATCTCCTTATTGCCGGTAAATCCTCGGGCAAGGCGGATTGCGGCCATGGTAGCCTCAGAACCGCTGGAAACGAACCTGATCATGTCCATCCCGGGGTGGTCACCGGTGACAAGGGAGGCGAAGGCAGGCTCAAGCGGTGCAGGGGTTCCATAGAGCCATCCTCTCTCAAGCTGGTCCAGTATGGCAGCCTTGATCACAGGATGAGCATGCCCGAGCATCAGGGGACCATAGGCCATACAGCAATCGATCAATTCATCCCCGTCGACGGTCCTGAGATGCGGGCCTGATGCAGATCTCGTGTAGAAAGGGTATGGCGCGATCGCCCGCACCGGGCTGCTCACCCCTCCCGGTATCAGCATCCTGGCCTCTTGAAAATACTCACTGCTCTTCATCCAGCCATCCCGCCACATCGTGTGCAAAATAGGTGATGATCAGGTCCGCTCCTGCCCGCTTGATGCAGGTGAGGCTCTCCATCACCACGTCCTTCTCCCGTATCCATCCCTTCTCGGCGGCTGCCTTGATCATGGCATACTCCCCGCTGACCTGGTAGGCGGCGACCGGGATGCCCAGGGTACGGATCTCCGCCAGGATGTCCAAATAAAATCCTGCTGGCTTCACCATCAGGATATCCGCACCTTCGTCCAGGTCAAGCATCGACTCCATGATGGCCTCCCGGGCATTCCCCGGGTGCACCTGGTAGGTGGTCCGGTCACCGAACTGGAACCCCGAGTCTGCGGCTTCCCTGAAGGGGCCATAGAGGGCGCTTGCGAACTTGGTGGAGTAGGACATGATCGCCACATCGGAGTAACCCTCCTGGTCGAGGGCCTGCCGGATGGACTGCACCACCCCATCGAGCATGCAGGAGGGCGCCACGATATCTGCCCCGCTCAGGGCATGGCTCACTGCGATGCGGTCCATGAGGTCCAGGGAGAGGTCGTTCAAGAGATCGGGGCCGCAACGGGTCTCCCCCATTATTCCGCAGTGCCCATGATCGGTATACTCGCAGGCACAGACATCCGTGATGATCACCATCCCAGGGACGGCCTTCCGGACAGACCTGATTGCCTGCTGCACCACCCCCTCCTGATCATACGCACCCGAGGCCAGGGCATCCTTCTCATTCGGGATCCCGAAGAGGAGCACTGCCCTGATCCCGGCATCCCACAGGCCCTGGCAGATCTTTCCCACATCCCCTGGCGGGTAGCGGTACTGGCCGGGCATCGACGCGATGGGTCTTTGTGAATGTGCAGTCTGGTCGACAAACAGAGGGGCCACGAGGTCAGTCTTCTGCAGTACCTGCTCCCTGAGGAGTGGCTGGATCAGCCGTCCCCGGAGTCTTCTCATTCTTCGTTGCGGAAACACAGATTCTCACCTCTGGTGATAGCAGACACCAGCGATTCGGCGGATTTGAGGTCACCCTGCTCAGCGCAGTGGCGGATGGAGACGGTCACATCCGAGAGTATCTTCTTTACGAGCACCCGGGAGAGATCGTCCATGATCTCCCTGGCCCGTTCATCTCCGGACCCCATCCGTGAGAGGGCCCTGTCCCTCTCCCTCGTGCGGATGGCTTCCGCCCAGGTGTGCAGGATGGCCAGGGTGTCGTCGGCGGCTCGGCTGTTCAGGAGCCGGATGAATTGGAGGAGTTCTCCTTCCAGGTACTCCCTGGCCCTTTCAGCCTCGGATCTCCTTGAATTCATGGTCATCTCGTTGATGCGCCGCAGGTTGTCTATCGAGAAGAGTGAGATCCCGGTAACATTCTCCGCCCCCTCTTCCACGTCCCTTGGTTGCGCAATATCGATCAGGATGAGCGGCCGCGGCGTATTGTCATGAGGCCAGCACCGTGTTTTCATCACCTCACGAAGGTCGCGGCAGTGGATAACCGGGTGAGGTGCGGAGGTACAGGAGATGACCACGTCCGACTGGACCATATAGCGGGCGAGGTCATCCAGCCGCACCGCCCTGCCCCCTATCTTCTTTGCCAGAATCTCGGCCCGGGAATAGGTGCGGTTGGCCACGTAAATGGCCGTCAGTTCCTTTGCTGCAAGAGCCTGTGCAACCAGCATGCCCATTTCTCCGGACCCGATCACGAGTATGTGCTTGCCCTGGAGCGTGCCGAGCTGCTCCTCTGCAAGCTGCACGGCAGCTGATCCGATGGAGACGGCCCCCCTGTTGATTTGGGTTCTCCTCCGGGCCTCCACACCGGCATGCACCGCCTTGTTCACGCAGAGTTCCAGGACAGGGCTTGCGCATCCCGACTCCCTGGACAGCAGCAGAGACTTCTTGAGCTGGCCCAGGATCTGGTCTTCGCCCACGATCATGGAGTCTATCCCGCAGGCGAGCTCCAGGAGATGGCGCATGGCCTCCACCCCGGTGCAGATGGAGAACTGCTCTTTTCCTTCCTCCTGCAGGAACGCAGCGAGCGTCTCGGCTTCCCCATGCACAAATATCTCCACGCGGTTGCAGGTCTGGAGGAGCATCACGCCCCGGAACCGGTCCCGGGCCTTGTCGAGGAACACCTGCTCGTCCGGAAACCGTACCTGCTCCAGCACGTCCACCGTGGCGGTATGATGGCTGATCCCTGCGATAGCAAGGGGGGTGAAGAGGTACTCGGAAGCGCTGTTCATTGGAGGTACCTCCGGGTGATGAGGGGCCATGCGGCTATCTCCCCTTCGCGAAGTGCCAGCCATACATCCTGATCCTTGAG
>JALOPW010000018.1 GCA_025453675.1 Methanolinea sp. | reverse complement strand
TACAAAGAGATTTGATCTGTTTTCAAAAACCGGTGCGATGTTTATAAAAGACAGGAGCATGTCGGTTGGCTGGATCAATAATTACACCTACCACAGTCAGAATTCATATTACGGGTACAGGCAGTACGACGGAACACAGAACACTTTCTATTCCAGCCTCCTCTACCAGTGGAATCCTTCGCTCGGGAATCATACAATTGATGCAGGGTTCAGTTATAAGTATGATATGTTCGATGAGACCCTCGATACAGATCCTTTCGGAAGAAAGGAATCAGTACCAGGAGCTTTCCTGCAGTATACCTATTCCGACAGTACAAAAATAACTTGACTCCTGTGGATGAAGATTGAGGGGTAGATATTTTGAACCCTGTTTCCCGGCTGTATCGGCCGATCCGGAAGGAACAAACCTCGGATCGATCCAGGAACGGTATTCTGGGACTCTGACCAGTGACTCTCCTAGTTTTTGGAGTTTTTCATTTTGATCAGAGAGTGCTGCTCCAATCGCAAAACTGCGGGCCTCGCTGAGAATTTGTCCATGGATCAACTCCTCCCGTATCCACTGGTCACGGTTCTTTTTCAAATCCGATTCTGAAACCCCATTATAATACGACCAGGCCGTATTGCGCTCAACATACTCCCCAGTAGCTGCATCAAGGATCACCTCATTTAAAACGGTATTATTCGGGTTCTGGAATACAACCTTCTGCCCGATTTTTGGATAACTATAACATACAGGAATTGTGGACACCAATGTACATTCCGGACATTCCTTGGAGAAATATTCCATGGCGTTTTTATTCAATTGTTGAGAATCCCAATATCGGGGCTTGAAACCTATGGTCATGATAGATGAAGGGAGGACCCTGCTCGCACCGATCTTGATAGTTCCCACCGGGACCTCATGTTCAACCACATCAAACTGGTAAAAAAGGGGTTCTCCATTAAGATCATAGATGATGAGGGGTTCGGGGTGTATGGATGCCCCCTCCCATCCATCTGCGTTCGGTTCCGGACTCCCTGATAGAACGAACTCGATAAGAGCTGCCTGTGCTAGATCCTTCACATGATCCTCCGAAATCAATCCCATCTTTACATCAGTAACCGTGACCGCATCAGCTGGAATCAGGAAGAAAAGACACAAAATAATAATCAGGACAGCTAAATATCGAACATTTCCCTTATCATTCTTCATATGGCGATTCCACCTTTTTCCTGGATAGTGTTATTATTAGATAGAACCCCTGTTCCAGGAAATCTAGTCGAAATACTTACATTTGGAAATAATGAATTTTTTCTTTTTTTTTTTAGGGTATAGTGACAATCTAGCCACCGACCTTTTTGTCAAACTGTGAATATTATCGCGTTACATTGAGGCGGGTGTCCATGTTGTTTTTTGAATATCAGATGATAATTTCGTTTTCAAGGCCAATGTGAATAGTTTTTGAATCGCCTCCGGGGCGCCCTTCGGGGGCCGCAGGGTCAATCGCGTATGAGAAGTGAGACCGACAACCCGCACTTTTTTCCCCCGGATTTTATTAACTGGATTTTTCTTAATTCTTCGTCGTGATTTATGAGCGAGATTGGTGGTAACAATGACCCTATACCCTTTTTTTATTATGGTGAATTCCACAAAAATTCAAAAATTTTTTTATGAACCTAGAAGTGAGATCGTTCCTCACCAAAGGATCTGCAGAAAAATCCGACAAGACCAGGATGTTACCCTGTGAAATTCATCACCAGGGCACTTGCAGTCCTGATAGTATAAACCGGATCCTGAAACCAGCAGGTTATCAGGGTTTGTTCGGGTCTGTAGCTCAAATTCCTTTTTCCAACCAGGGAAAATCCCTTTACAGAAATATCTTCATATTCTCCCTCTTCACACCACATACCATGTTTGACCGCATACACCGAAGCATCGCGATGGTGAAGGCCAGCTGGCGAATCCTCATGAGTGACAGGAAACTCCTCACGTTCCCCATCCTCTCCGGAATCGTGACCCTTATCGTGATCGCATCCTTCATCCTCCCGTTGATCTTTTCCGGGGGCGCACTCTCGCTCACCACGAATTCCGTCGCCGGGATCGTACTCCTCTTCCTCTTTTACCTTATCAGCTACTTCGTCGTCATCTTCTTCAATGTCGGCCTGATCAGCTGCGTATATGCAAGGCTGCAGGGGAGGGAGATGACGGTCGGGGAGGGGCTCTCCGCGGCAACCCGGCACCTGGGGTCCATCCTCGCCTGGGCGGTGGTTGCAGCGACCGTGGGGCTCATCCTGCGCATGATCGAGGACAGGGCCGGCGCTGCAGGAAGTATTGCCACGGCGCTCGTGGGCGGGGCATGGAGCCTCGTGACCCTGTTCGTCGTCCCCGTGCTCGTCTTTGAGGAGAAGGGGGTGTTCGACGCGATCAAGGAGTCATGGTCCCTCTTTAAGAAGACCTGGGGGGAGAGCGTGGTCGGGAGCGTCTCCATCACCCTCGTCTTCCTCGCGGTCGGCATCCTCGGCCTGCTGCTGGTCATCGCAAGCCTCTTCTCAGGGGTCATGCTCCTCTTTATGGGAGCGCTCGCGCTCTTCATCGTGCTGGTGGCCATCCTCGCTATACTTGCCTCGGCGATGCAGGGGATCTTCGTGGTAGTCCTGTATACCTATGCCAGGACAGGGGAGGTGCCGGGCGGGTTTGACCGGAACCTCGTGAGCGGGGCCTTTGGACCGATTTCCTCATAAAAAGTGTACAGGGTAGGAGCAGAGGCACAGGTACTCTCTTTTTTTTGTGCCAGTCCAACCATGTACGAGATGAAGGTTACCTTTCTTGGGACCAACGGGTGGTATGATACCCTCACAGGAAACACCTGCTCAGTGCTTGTCCAGTCCGACCATTACGATATCATTTTTGATGCTGGCAATGGCCTCGCGAAGGCCGATCACTATATCAGCCAGGAGAGACCGGTGTTCCTGTTCATCAGCCATTTCCACATGGACCACGTTGCCGGGCTGCATACCCTCATGAAATTCAGGTTCAGGCAACCTCTCCATATCTGCGGGCAGGCAGGGATCGCCGGAGTGCTCCGGTCCCTGGTGAGGGAACCGTTCACCGTGCCATTCGAACAACTCCCCTACCCGGTAAAATTCATTGAACTTGCCGAAGGGACGCACCACCTCCCCTTCCAGGTCGAGTGCCGCCCCCTCGTCCACCCTGTACCCTGTTTTGGGTACCGGGTCACCCTCGATGGGAAGACCGTCACCTTCTGCACCGATACCGGCGTCTGCGACAATGCAGTACGACTCGCCAGGGATGCAGACCTCCTGATCACCGAGTGCGGGTTAAAACCAGGGGAAGAGAGCCCCCAATGGCCGCATTTGAACCCCGAACAGGCAATCCGCATTGCGAGAGAAGCCAATGGAAAGAGACTCGCCCTGATCCATTTCGCCGCCCATCTGTATACCACCCTTGAGGAGCGGTTTGATATTCAGAATACCTATGCCAGCGAATGCCCGGGACTCCTTGCGGCGACAGATGACCTCACCATCGAAGTGTAAGTCATAGAAAATCTTCCGCCCTGCTTCCCTGCCATGCCGTAATGTATGATTCACGGGGTTCTGTTCCTTCAACGCAAGCCGGAAGAGAGAGCGCGGGTCATCACGCGTGGTTTTCCTGATATACTCTCCACACATGGATTCCCGGGGCTTTCAGGAAGCTGCAACTGACTATTCCCGATGGTTGCTGCACCCGGCATTCCCCTCCACTCCGGCAACCGACAGGAAACATTTGAGAGGGAGGAGAGAGATACAATCCTTCAATGCTGCCGACAGGATGGCCCCGCGGTTCCCGCGCACTGATGCTCGCAGGGTTCTTCTTCATCGTGATCATCGGGCTCAAATTCTGCGCATATATCTTCACCATCGTCGTCATCTCTCTCATTCTCACCCTGATCGCGTGCCCCGCGATGGACCGGATGAGAAAGAGTGGCATCCCCGACATCCTCTCGGTCACCATCCTCACCCTTGTTGCCATCGCCGCCGTCCTGGCGCTTATCGGTATCTCGGCCTATTCGTTCGGGGTCCTCATGCGGGACCTTCCCCTCTACCAGGCGGAGCTCAATTCAAGGATCGCAGAGATCGCAGGGATTCTCGGGAAGGCCGGGCTTCCGGCTGAAATCGTTTCCTCCACGCCTGATCTCGCGTCCATCGTCAGCCTGGTCCTCTCCTCTGCAATGAACCTCTCTGAGCTCCTCCTCTACCTCTTTTTCATCGCGGTTACCACCTTCTTCATGATGCTCGAGGCCCCGCGCCTGGCAGAGCGGCTCGCCCGCCTGCCGGGCATGACCGGTGAGAAGACCGCCCACCTCTCGCGGATGAGCCGGTACATGATTGACTTTGTCGTGGTCAGGACCGAGACGAACCTGGTCCACGGGGCACTCTTTGGGGGGGCGCTCTATGCCATTGGAGTCCATGCCGCACTCCTCTGGGGAGTGCTGACGTTTGTCCTCGCCTACATCCCGTATATCGGCCTGATTATCGCTGCGATCCCGGCTATCTTCTTTGCCTGGCTCCAGTTTGGGGTGTGGGGGGCGGCGGCCGTGATCGCGATCGTATGCATCCTGAACCTGGTGGTCGAGAACCCGGTCTTCTCGTACTTCGCCGCACGGACCTATGAGATCCCAGCGCTCGTCGTGATCCTCTCGGTCATCTTCTGGGGCTGGCTGCTTGGGATCGCAGGGATGGTCTTTGCCGTCCCGCTCACCCTGATGGTACTCATCATGGTCCAGTACAGCGATGACCTTGCATGGGTGAACACCATACTTGGCGTGGACCGGATCTTCGGGGAGGAGAAGGATGGGGAGGAGAAGGATGGAGTGGAGCAAGAGTGAATCAGGGATCGGGTACCGGGGTTACCACTATATCCCCAGGGAGCAGAGCCCGGGGAAGGATACAATTCTGCTTCAGGGGTGCACTCCTGGTGATATACCATGAGAGCCCCCTTGCATTCATGTAAGAGCAACGATTTCTCCATAAAACCTCTTAAAAAGGATCAAAATCCGGGTATGTATCAGATCCTCTCTCCCCAGATGGCCGATGCCACGGCTGAACTCTATACCGATGTCTTCCTGAACGATGAACCCATGACCCGTCATCACAAAATCGGACCGGAAGAGTTCTTTCCCCATGCCCGGGAATACCTCCATTCCTGTGCAGATCTGGGTTTGAGTTATATTGCAACCGACAGGATGACCGGTGAGGTGATTGCATTTGTTCTCTCAAGTGACCTGACCACCGACTGGAACGCGGCAGGACCGGGGATGGCCAGGCTGCTCTCATTCTTCCGGGAGAGCATGGCGATCATCGAGGAGCTGGAATCCCGTTGCCCGGATCTTCATGATGTCGCGCCAGGAACCGTGCTCCACATATTCCAGGGGGGTGCCAGGCGGGAATACCGGGGGCAGGGCCTCGTCACCCGGCTGATACGGTGCACGCTTGCCCTGGCGAAAGCGAACGGGTTCTCGATGGTCGTTGCGGATTGCACCGGGCCGGCCTCGAAGCGGGTCTGTGAGCGATGCGGATTTGAATGTGCGGCATATATCCCCTACCATCAATTCATGGTGGACGGGGAGGCATTCTTCGCCGGTCTCCCGGGAGGAATATCCCTGATGGTCCAAAATATTTGAATTGGAAGAGAGATTGAACAGCGATACTTAAGATGCAAGGGGCAGTAACCTTCTCTTTCCATATGGATAATGCGACACCTGGCGAAGGGCCGATCACAAAGGTCAACATCGGCAGGCTGACGAATGCCATCTCTGCCTTCACCCTTCTCCTCCTTTTCAGGAATATCAGGATGCCCTCGTTCCAGGATTACCTGGCACACGTCACGGCGGATGAATTCGGATATATCCAGCTCCCGGATATTTTCAGCTTCCTGAATGCGTTCCTGATCATCGCCATCATCTGGGTGGTCATGTTCCACCTCTTCCACCAGCTGGCACGGATCGACCGCCTCTACCTCTACCTTCACATGGCCCTGATGATGATGCTGATCTTCATCCCTGTCTCCAGCCATATGAACGTGATCTTCCCGGGGAAGTCCATATTCCACGTCCTCTTCCACGTGAATATGCTGGCTGTCGGGGTCCTGCTCGCTCTCGAATGGTGGCATATCTTCCGTGAACCCTCGATCAGGCGGCCGGGGATGAGCCGGGTGCAGATGGAGTGTACTACCCTGAAGATCCTGTACCTCCCGGCCACCGCGATCATGGGGATTCTCCTCGCCAACATGGACCTTCCCCACACCCAGGGCATTTACCTGGTCACGTTGCTCGCCTATGCCCTGACGACGATTTACTCCCGCGGGAGAGAGATGGTTCCACGGGGGGAGGAGAGATGATCCCGGGCATTTCTCTAGAGAGGCCTCCCGACAGGAACGGTAATGCCTGCCAGTGCTGCCCGGGCCCTGTCCCGCAGGACATGTTCGAGATCCTTGTCAACGGCATCTTTGCCTTTGTAATGACCCTCATCGTAAAGAACAATTTCCCGCTCCCGCGATACATCCCCGGGGATGACCTCCCCTTCCTGATCCAGTACATCGACCAGGTCACGAGCGACGGGATCGTGTTCGTCTTCACCTTCGTGATGATGGTCATTTTTTATATCCTCTTCTTCGAGATGCTGCGCCACATGCGGGTCCTTGACCGGGGGTTTGTATACCTCTCGTTCGGATACCTCCTCTCCCTCGTCTTCATCCCCCTGACCTCTCTCCTGTGGACGTACTCGGATGTCAATATCCCCTACGCGGTGCTCTTCCATGCAAATATCCTCATCTCCGGGGTGATGATGGTCATCCTCTGGCGGCATGCATCCCGGTTTGAAAGGTTGCTTCTCCCGAAAACAGCGCCAGGGATCGTCAGCAACCTCTCGATCCGGCTGATGCTCCTCCCCATCACCGCGGTTGCCGGGCTCCTCCTTGACTGGTTGGATGTCTCTTTCGGGGAGATCCCGATCACAGTCCTCTACGCGATCCCGGTGATTGCCTTTGTGGTCCTTTCCAGGGATACCTGACACGCTGTAAAAAATGGGGGGGTGTGATCAACAGGGGCTGTCTTGACACATAAATAAGCGGGGGGTCTCTATAGTGAATAGGTGTGTCCCTCTGGGGGGATATCCGACTGATTCTCTATTGTCCCGCGTGGCATCATAGGGCAAATATTCTCATACTTTCCCTTTTCAGCGCAGGAAATGGACGGATCCCCTGCGTTCAGCCAAACGTTTATTACCTTGCATCGTGAAGCCTCACCTATGGCAGAACGACCACTTGGTGTCACGATTATCGGCATCCTCTGGATTATCGGAGGGCTGGTCTTATTACTCGGCGGGCTTGGCCTTGCCGCGCTCGGGGCAGTGCTTGCAGGACCCATCGGAGGCATAATCGGGCTTGTGTTTGGATTTATACTGATAATCGTCGGGATTATCGAGATCATCCTTGGAGTCGGGTGCTTCAAGGCATGGGGATGGGTCTGGACGGTGGGAGTCATCATCACCATCATCAGCCTGGTGATGGGTATCGTGAGCCTCTTCACCAGCGGGTGGAGTGCGATTGTCGGCATCATCATCTCCGGGATCATCCTCTGGTACCTCTTCCAGGCGAATGTGAAGGCGTACTTCGGGAAAGCCTGACCGACCCTGCTGATCGGCAGAATCATCTTTTTTTTCCCTTTTGCCTGTATCCTGGAATTTTTTTTCTCTTCAACACCTGTGCATGAGGCACCCTTCAAGGGCGGGCATGTGCCCACCTGGAAGGGGCGGTTCGGTCCCGGACTCCGACCATGGGATCTTCCGGACAGACCATCCAGGTGCCTCCGGCTTGCCACAGTGGAGCATGCATCTTGCGAAAGCCCCCTCATATCTCTCCGCGTGAATGTCACAAATCGATAAAAAGGTTTATTCCTGCATACACTGGTCTATTAAAAGAAGATTTTCATGAAAACAGCATATGTACTCCTTTTACTCCTCTCACTCGCAGCGGTCCTGGCCTATGGTGCAGGGTGCACCTCGACTGCCCCCGCCTCCATGGCAACCCCACAGCCGACGACATCCGGGCCGGGTCCCGCCGGCACTCAAGGGGTCTCTCCCGAAAGCGTTCCCTCTCTCTCCACCCTGAAGGGATTGATCCTGGACCCCACCGATTTTCCCGAGGGATACTCTCTCGTTTACGAGGGCGAGATGCTCCCCGGCGTGGAGAGTTGTCCTGTGAATGATCTCTGTTACCTGCAGGGATACGCACTCTCGATTGCTACAGGGGATGCGAATAACTCAACGATGGTTGACCAGGCGATCTCACGCTACTCCCTGAATGCGACTTCCGAGACGATTGAGGGAGTGTTCAAAGACCAGATCCCCGAGATTGCTGCCGGCAACCTCACCGCACTCTCAGGTCCTGCTCTTGGAGATGCAAGTGCAGCCTACCGGTTCGAGTTCCCCCCGGCAGAGGCCCCGATCAAGGGGTACCTGGTCATCTTCGGGAAGGGGGACCTGTACGAGATCATCATGGTCATCGGAACAGATACAGATGAGAACCTCGTCTACGACCTGGCCAAAAAGTCCGCGGCGAAATTGCCCTGAACGCTCTTGGGATGAAATAAATCCCATTTTTTAAGGTCTGGACGATCTTTGGTTTTTCCCTCTCACCCTGAAGCAGGGGAATGAGTCTCCACTTTTCAAAACTGCCTCCCCGGGCGGCAATCAACAGTATGCCTCACAGTTCACCTGTCCTTCCCCTGGAGGCCATCGAGACACTCCGCGAGCCTCCGGAAATCCTCTTCGAGGGCTGACCTGGCCGGGGGATTGTGGGTGATCACCGCAGGGTGGTAGACAGGGAGAATGACCATCTCCGGTCCACCCTCCCTGTCACGGACCGGATATCTCCTCCCCCTGACCTCCTTGAACGAGGGGAAAGGGATGCCATACCTCCCGAAGATCGCAGAGACGGCAATCCGCCCCATCGGGACCAGGATAAGGGGCGAAAGGAGGGCTATCTGCTGATCGAGATAGGGGATGCAGGAGGCGATCTCCTCCCTCTTCGGGGCACGGTTCCCCGGCGGACGGCACTTTACGACGCTGGTGATGAACACCTCCTCCCTCGAGAGCCCGATATCCCGGAGAAGCCCCGAGAGGATAGCCCCTGCCCGACCGACAAACGGCCTCCCGCTCTCGTCCTCCTTTCGCCCGGGTCCCTCTCCGATCAGCATGATGAGGCAGGGGACAGGCCCTTCACCTGGTACCGTCCTTGCCCGCGAGGCACAGAGATCGCAGCGCCGGCAGGTGCTGATCCGATTGGCAAGAGACGCCATCGCGGATTCCGGAGAGGAGGAGATATCAGGCGACAGGGGAGATCACCACCACAGGAGTGCCCGGGCCCGGATGAGCCTGCAGATCCCTCTTCGTCGAGAGGAAGGAGAGATGAAGCACCCCTTCCTGCACGAAACAGTGCATGAATGAGGATAGGGCACCTTGAGGCAAGGATGCTTCGATCCGGAATCCGCAGGAGGACTTGCAGGATCGATGAATGAGAGTACCGCACGGCTCCTCCCGGGGACACCGCACAACCCATTACCCATCAACACCAACACTTGGCAGGAACCTGTATTCATGCTCCAGACATTCCTCCTCGGGCTTATCATCGGGCTGACCGGGGCGCTTGTCCCCGGGCCCATGCTGCTGGCAACCATCAACTCCTCGGCCCGGGGCGGGTGGAGCGCCGGCCCCAGGGTCTGTGCAGGGCACGCGCTCGTTGAGGCAGCAATATTTTTCATCCTCATTCTCGGGATTGGCTCGGTGACTTCGATACAGGAGTATGCGCCCGCCATTGCCGCTATCGGGGGTATTGCGCTGGTCATCTTTGGGCTCATGACACTACGGGGTGCTGGAGGTTCCATCCCGGAGGGACAGGCAGAACCGGCCGTGATGACACCCTGCCTGGCAGGAGCGATCACCAGCATCTCGAATCCCTACTTCTGGATGTGGTGGTTCACAGTTGGCAGTGCCCTGGTCCTGGCAGCCGCAAGCCAGGCGTTCTTCTTTGCCATCGCCTTCCTCCTCGGTCACTGGTCGGCCGACTTTGGGTGGTACACCCTGGTCTCAGCGAGCATCCACCAGGGGAGAAGGATTTTTGACGAGCGGGTATATGCCTGGATCCTGCGGGGATGTGGCCTTTTCCTCCTGATTTTCGGGCTCTATTACCTGGCAAGCGCCTTGATCTGGATTCCATGGGGATGAAAAGAGGTGCAATGCCGGTATCGGGAGCGGTCCGGACTCCTAAAAGGCATCGGAAATATCGAGGGAGGATGCACGTTTACGGAAATGGATGAACAGGTCTTCGCCCCATCCGACCGCCTCGGGGTCGGCACTGAAGAGGTCGGATGAACTGTCGTAGAGATTGCTGTCTTTTTTGAACAGGCCGAGGGAGAGGTTCCTGTCAGTGACGGTGAGCCCCACCCTCAGGCTCTCCCCTGTAACCCATACCCTGAAATTGGAGGATGATGAGAGTTCTTTCAAATTGCTGGCATAGGGCTCCTGTTTCAGGATCCCGATCACCTCCTCGTTCACCACCAGCTCGACAGTCACCCCTTCCCGGACTTTATCCGTGAGGAACTGGGCCAGCCCAGGACTCGCGACAGACGAGATGCCGTGGATATAGGCCGCCTCCTCAAGGATGGTCAGGTAATGCGTGTAGACAGAGAACATATCCACGGTCGTATCATACTGGACCTCTGATACCTGGAGTTCGCCGATCCTGGCCAGGAATTTGGGGGGTAGTCCCGAGAGATCATGCGAAGCCCAGAACTGCTGGTGCGAGCCGATCCCCCCCATAAGGGTGATGTAGGTCCTCACCTCTGCGGCAACCACCCGGCCGAGTGCACTGAGACGGTATTCATATCCCTCTGCCTCCACGAGGGCGAGGGATTCAAGGCTCCTGATCTTTGGAATAATGGCCTGCGAAGTGCTCCCTGTGACACCTCTCAGGCGGGAAAGTGAAGCCTTCCCCTGGAGCAGGGTCAGCAGTACCTGTATCTTGAGACGGGAGTTATAGATGGAGTGGATCAGCCGGGCATGCTGATCATAGATCTCCAGAGTATCCATATGAGGTACACATATCACCAACCGGGAAATATGTTATTCGATCAGGAAGTCCCGGGAAAGGAGCATGAACTCATCAGCACATCAACCCGGTGCATATATTCTCGTATCCTGAGATCAGGATATACCCCACAATGGCGATAACAAGGAATTGCCCGTCAGAGATGACATCGCACAGGAAGTCGTCATGGCGGGTGCTGGCAATGCAGAGAATGCAGACCTGTGAATAGAGCAGGGAGATGACGATCACTGCGATGATGGCCGGGGGGAGCACCCTCGTTCCCGCGAGGAGCAGGAGAATCCCGGAGAGGAGGTTGAAGGCGGTGAGCACCAGGCGGGTCCGGGGGACACCGAGCAGGACAGGTATGGTGAGGACGCCGATTTCGGCATCGCCAGTACGGTCCCGGATGTCAGGGAGGGTCGAGGCGATGAATGTCCAGGAGAATATGAAGAGAAACGCCACCAGGGAGGCCGGGCCGGGATCATTCCCGTGCATGGTAGCCGGGACAAGGGAGAAGGCGAATCCCCAGGCGAATGAGACTACCAGGTTCTTCCCCACCGGGATCTCTTTGAGGCGGCGGTAGCCTGTGGCGGGGGGAAGGAGGGGAGAACTGTAAAGGATACCAGAGAGAAGTGGAACGGTGGTGACTGCCAGTGCCGCAATACCGAAAGATGCAGCGATGCACAGCGCCGCTGCATACGCGGCTATCGCCAGTGCCAGGAGGGGGCGGGAGTATGAGCTGGTGATAAGAAATCGGCTAGCATGGTTGAGGGCATCCTCGGCCTCATCTGTCTTCCGGTTCAGGTTATAGACAGAGAATACGACCAGGCCAAGTGTCGCGGCAATAGAAAGGGAGAAGGCCATGCCCTGGATCAGGCATGAGATAAAGGCCATCCCCACGGCTGCCGTCCCGAGAAAGAGTGAACTGTAAAGGAAAAATTCCCAGGTTTTCCCGGCAAGTTCAAACCAGAAGTTTCTTTTACTCTCCCTCGTGATCTCGTGGTGATACGATCCTGCATATTCCATGAGGAGAAGAGTCGCCGATGGGATTCACATTCATTATGATGATGAATATTCATCGCAGCGATGAACATGAAAGCCCGTGATAAATATGCTCTCCTGGATCCTATTCACTCTCTGGAGTCAGGATTCTTTGGAGAGAGTATGCATCCCCTATCGTGTAAGAAAGAACCAGACACTATCATCCCTTCAGCGGAGTGTACTCCGGTCTCCATATTCCCCTTCAACCAAGGCACGGCAATCCGGGAGAGGGGGGACCCACCGGTGAATGGACGGTGCGAATCCCGGATGGGGGAGATCCTGCTCCAGTTTCTCCTCACACACCAGGTCATTTCACACGCAGATCCTACGGTACACACGGATTTCTTCAGGCAGTTCCTCGCTCCATTTCACATTGCCGTCCACGAAGTGGATATGCACACCCTGGAAAGAACCACACTGGCGGGTGATGAGGTAGTGATAGGCTCTTTTTATCTCAACTTTGAGAGAGAGGTATCTTCTGGCCGAGAGAGGGTGGTGGCACAGGGATTGTTCACTGTCCGTCGCAACGGAAATGAAGCCTGGGTGAAATTCACCTCCAGCACGTACCAGTTTAAAGTCCATCTCCAGGGCCTTGACCTGCCTTCAGCCACTGTATCCCAGGAAGGGCAGATCACGGAAGTAGGGCCAATCTCTCTTCACCCGGTTCATACCTGACCGGGCACTCAATGGTTGATGACCGTAGGTTGGACCCCGGAGCGGTATAGCACCTTCTCCCGCGCATTTATTCGTGATGAGGAACATCAGGAATGAAGAGGAATGACCCTGAAAGATGACCTCCGGGGAGTGCTTCCCGATGACCTGATCCAGGAGATCCCTTCCGGGTTCCAGGTCATTGGCGACGTTGTCATCCTCTTCCTCCCTCCCCGACTCCAGGAATTCGGGGATTGGTGGCAGGAGCGACCCTCTCCCGTCACCGCAATGTCCAAACAGTGGTGAACAGGGTTATCATACCCCGGGGAGACCTCCGCATTGCGGAGGTGGAGGTGCTCACTGGTGACCATACCATCACCATGTGCAGGGAATACGGGTTCTGCTACCGGTTGGATGTGGCACGGACGTTCTACACCAGCAGGCTGGCATCCGAGCGGCACAGGGTATGGATGCAGGTGATGCGAAATGAAGAGGTGCTGGTTCCCTTTGCGGGGGTGGGGCCGTTCGTGATCCCCCCGGCCAGCCGGGGCGCCAGAGTGACTGCGGTGGAGAAGAACCCTGAGTCCTGCCGTTTTCTCAGGGAGAATATCATTCTGAATGGCGTAAAACCCCAGGTTATCGTCCACCAGGGTGAACTGGAGAAGATCCTCCCTGCACTCCCTTTCAATGTTGACAGGGTCATCATTCCTGCGCCCTATGGGTACGACCAGGTGCTCTTCTCCCTCCTCCCGCTGGTTCGCCCCGGGGGGTATCTTCACTTCTCCACTTTCAAGCAGGCATCCCAGGTCCCGGCGCTGGTGAGGGAATACCGCCAATCCGGCCTCCGCGTGGAGTATGCCAGGAGGTGCGGGCATGTGGCTCCCGGTGTTGCCCGGTACGTCTTCGACATGGTAAAAGAGGATGGCAGCACGTCATCATAAAGTCGGGAAAAGCCAGGGATAGACACCGAATAGATCTCACCCGCTCTCACCACAGCCCTTCCCGTATCTATAGTATTATGGAATGAGAGTGAAGAGTGCTCATGTATGAAACAACCAAACCCCCTCCAGGCAGCAGTCTTCCTGGTACTGCTCCTGCTTGGTCTCTGGATAGCCTATACCCTGTATTCCCTCACGACCGAAGTAATGTACCTTGGAATCGCACTCGCCGCCCTGGTGATCGCCCTCATCCTGGCCGCAGCCATCCAACTTGCGAACCAGTGGGAGAAGGCGGTTGTACTCAGGCTCGGGAAGTATAAAGGGCTGTATGGCCCGGGAGTCTTTCTCATAACCCCCCTGGCGGAAACCGTGGCCTACTGGATCGACACCCGCATCATCACCACCTCGTTCACTGCTGAAAAGACCCTCACCAAGGACACCGTTCCCGTTGACGTGGAGGCAGTGCTCTTCTGGAAGGTGGTGGACCCCCAGAGGGCGGCGCTTGAGGTCGAGGACTACCGTACCGCAGTGAGCTGGGCTGCCCAGACAGCGCTTCGTGAGGTGATCGGCAGGTCGAACCTCGCGGAGATGCTCGAAGGGCGGGAGAAGCTGGACCAGGAACTCCAGCGGATCATCGAGGGCAGGGCAGAGCACTGGGGTATTCACGTCTCATCGGTGGAGATCAGGGACGTGCTGATCCCGAACGAACTCCAGGACGCCATGTCGATGCAGGCGCAGGCAGAGCGTGAACGCCAGGCCCGGGTCATTCTCGGGGACTCCGAGCGCCAGGTGGCGGAGAAGTTCGAGGAGGCGGCCCGCACCTACCAGAACAATCCCACCGCCCTGCACCTCCGGGCCATGAACATGCTCTACGAGGGCCTGAAAGAGAAGGCCACCCTGGTGATCGTCCCTTCATCTGTCCTCGACACGATGACGCTCGGTGATACATCGGGAGTGATTGCACTTTCGCAGCAGCTCCAGGACCGCGCAATGGTGAAAGGACAGGGAGAGAAGCCCCCATCACCCGAAGGAAAGAAACCGGAAGTGAAGAAGGAGCCCCCGGGTGGGGAGTATTAATCTTACCAGTTTTTTTAGGGCTCTCTGCCAATACGTGTGGGTGCGTCCTCCATGGATGCGAGAATTGCCTTCCTGAAGAGCAGCTCGGGGGCTTTGATGCACCTGACTCCCCGATCGTCCCGCGTAATCTCCACAGTTGGCCTATACGGCTGACATTTCGAGGAGTGGCAGAGGAACTGGGACCTGTCGCTTTCCCGCAGCAACTCTTCAAGAGAATGCCCGTTGAGAGAGAAACCGGCATCCTCCTCTGATGGACCGGAAACGAGCAATTTTTCCTTGCAGGTGACCGGGATGTCATCCCGCTCCAGGAGGGGACGGACAGAGGTGAGGAGCTCGAGGAAAGAGAGCCCGGTATCGCTGCAGATGGCACATGGAGGGCGTTTTCCAGGGAGGTGAGCCCATACTACCGAGAGTGCTCTTGTCATCGGGAAGACTCCGCCGTCATACAATCGGCCCTGGAGAGAGGAGGGCATTCTTCGTTTTGTGAGAATTGACCCCGGATAGCATCATGAATCCGGCGAACGGAGGGATGCTCCTCTCCCTGCTGAGTCCCCATGGTATCGATCAATCAGCTGATCATCGCATATGAAGGTTCTGAGAAAAGAATGACGGGAATCCGGGGCTCAACGTTCCAGGAGCTCGATATGGGCATCCGCTCTTTTACAGAGATCGGGCATCGCCTGCAGGTGGGCGATATCCCGGATGGCCTCGAGGACATGGACGGAATCCTCAAGGAAAGAGAGGATATCGGCGGGGTATATATCGATTCCGTACTCCTGCTGTAGATATTGGGCGATCTGGCGGTGGTCAAGCCCGTTCTCCCGGAGTTCCAGGATCTCCCGGGAGAATTTCTTCTCGGGGCAGCCGCACATGGGGGTTTCGCGGCAGGTGCACCGCAGGAATGAATGCACGAAGTTGATCATCTGCTCGTGGAGGGTATGGTCCAACCGGTCAAAGTTGAGCCGGGAGGAGACCGCCTCAAGGGTGGCGCCGTGAAACGCCTGGTCAGGGATCCTGTAGCCCGCCAGGCGCTCCAGTTTCCTGGCATGCCTGAAGCGGGCCTTCTGGGCGATCACGTCTCGCCGGCCTCTTCATCGAAATTCTTCAGCGATGAGACAGCCTCGGCCATGCTCTCCACCTCGATCAGCCACTCGTCAAAGAGGGTGGGCTGCTCGATGTCATCCTTGACGTACTTCCCGCAGCAGGAGGCCCCGTTGATCACGCTGGCACCGATATCGGCAGCAATATCAAGCGCTTTCTCCATGTCCTTCTCGACCGTCTTCTTCCCCTCCTTAACAAGCGTCTTGATATCGGTCTGGTACCCGCCCTCCAGGTACTTCCGGCAGCCGGCAAAGAGCACCAGGAGAGAGAGCTGCAGGGATTCGACGTACTCCTCCAGTTCGTCCTGGGGCGCCTCCCCCATCACGATGGCCTCGACCGCATTCAGCTTTTCGAGCGCCTCCTCCTTGGTGTACCGCTCGTTCTGGAAGAGCTTGACAATCTTCAGGACCGAGAGGGTGATGTCCATCGAGAAGTTATAGAGGGTGGTGTAGCCTTCCGGCATCTCCTCGCTCTTGGGATCGGCCTCGAAACTCGACTCCCGCAGGGTGTGTATCCAGTTATCCCACCGCTCCTGATTGTAGAAGATATAGAACAATTTGAGCGGCTCTTCGGCACTGGCCGCTTTTTCCTTCTTTTTCGCCATTGTCATACAGGTATTCTCCGGAATGTTAAAGGTGTATCGGAATAGTGCGAGAACCATCCCCTGGAACCACCTGAAGGGAATTTGAGAAGAGAGAGAGGGGATGGGAGAGATCTACACACCTGCCCTCTCCCGGTTGGGATGCACTCCACACATCCCGGGATGCGGTGCACCTCACACTGCACCGAGGAGGAGTGTGGACTTTCGCATTTCCCGGATCGTCGCGGCAATTCCCTCGATGTGAAAGAGCATCCGGGAGACCGTGCTCCCGCCAGGACTCTTTCCAGTGGAAATGCGGATGATGTGCTGGTGGTAATGCCTCGTGATATCCACTCTCAGCGTCTCGTCGGCGGATCTCATGGCCGCGTTGACGGAGTCGGGGATATCAGGGAACGATTCTGCGAGAGATCCCACATTCCACTCGCAGGATGAGAGGATATCCTTCAGGACCGCCACAGAATCATCAGGGAGGCGTATCCCTCTCTCCCGGCTCTGGATGAGGATGCCGGAGAGATCACCCGCCTCGTCCGCGAGCACCCGCCCATGGCTCGAGACCTGGAGGAGCCCGGCGTAGTGGGCGGCATCCCCCCGCTCCAGGTCTCGCCGTGAAAGGTCGAGGATCGCATCGGCGATCTGGTCATCGAGGTAATGGGCATACTCCTGCAGCTGCCGGACCCGCTGGAAGGGTGCCTCCGGCGTATCGATCAGGACATGGCACTCCTTCAGCATCTCCCGGGAGGTCTCCATCAGGTGGGTGATCTCCTGTTCGATCATCTGCACTGCGGCCACCGTATCCCCTGGCAGGGGTTTTTGCAGAAAGCGGGGAAGGAAGACCACATCGTCATCCCCGCCCGGCACGACCCGCTGGACCAGGGAGGAGAAGGGTTTGAGTGCGATCAGGAAAATTACTCCGCAGGTGAGATTGAAGATCAGGTGGGCGTTTGCCACCTGCTGGGCGGGATCGCCTCCCAGGTGTTCAATAAGGCCGGTGAAGGGTGTCAGGAACGGGAGGAAGAGGAGCACACCCAGGAAGTTGAAGAGGAAATGGGCCACTGCTGCCCTCTTTGCGGAGGTGTTCATCCGCCATGCCACGAGGAGCGAGGTGGTGGGGGTCCCCAGGTTTGCGCCGAGGAGTATGGGGATTGCCATATCAGGGGTGAGAAGCCCGTTCTGGGTCATCACGATCACGAGGCCTGTCGTGACAGAGCTTGACTGGAAGATAGTAGTGACGAGGAATCCAAACCCTATCTGAAGCAGAGGGTTATCCAGCATGGAGACGATTGAAACCATCTGAGGGTCATACCGGTAAGGCGCCATGATGCCGGATATCATGGAGATGCTGAAGAAGACAAGCCCGAAGTAGAAGATCGGGCGGCCGAATACTTTGTACTTCCCGCCGATGATACCGATGAGAAAACCTGCCAGAATGAGTAATGGTGCAAATGCGGTCAGGTTGAGCGCGATCAGCTGTGAGGTGATGGTAGTGCCGATGTTCGACCCGATGATGATCCCAAGGGACGCGGCAAAAGAGATGATGCCGGCATTCACGAGCCCCACCGTGATCACGGTAGTTGCGGTGCTTGACTGGACCACAGCCGTCACAAGGGCACCGGCGAATGTCCCTCGCACCGGAGTTCGGGTGAGGCGCTGGATGAGGGTTCTGAAGTGTTCTCCGGCGGCGACCTGAATCTCATGCGAGAACTGCTCGATGCCGTACAGGAACAGGATGATGCCGGGGATGATCGCAAAGATGAGTTCCCATGAGATCATTGCAGCACCTTTTGGAGGAGAGAATACATGCTCCTGGACTTAGACCTGCCCCCCATGCAAAGTCCTGCTACCATGCAGGATGAGGGGGGCCGGATGGAGAGAAGGGAGCCGCATTCTCCGCCTCCGCTCAAAAAATTCATCATTTTTCAAGTGCGAAACCGTTTCATCACCAGGATCGGTTCATCGGCGTTCCTTGACACGTAGGCAGTCGTACTGCCAAGGAAATTGCGAATGAACCCCCTTCTCCCTGCAGATTTCATGACGATCAAGGATATCCCGTTCTCGTGAGAATGCCTGATGATCTCATCTGCTGCATCTCCCTCGCAGACAGTGGCGCGGACAGGGATGCCAAGGGGGGAGATTGTGCCCCTCAATTCCTTGAGCCTGGTCCAGGCATCGCTGGAATGGAGATGCACTGCTTCCTCTGAGTCCCCGGTTGTCACCACGTGGAGGAGGGTCATCCGGGAGGCAAACGAGAGCTCTTCCCTGCAGAGTGTGACAATATCCGGTTCTGAAAAGTCCGTGCAGACCAGGATGTGGGAGAAGAGATCCGAACAGACAGAAGTATGCGTCTCTGAACCGGCATCAGTCACCGCCGGCGCATGGACAAGGAGGAGGTCCCGATCCCCATGCCGGAGGACATCAGATGCGACACTCCCCAGGAGCAGGGCTTCTATGACACCCATCCCTCTCCTGCCCATCACGACCAGGGAGGTGCCCTCTTCTGCAGCGACCCTGTTCACCACATCCGAGATATCGCCCCCCGAGATCGCCTCGATACGAGTCCCTATCCGTATCCCCTCCCATTCAATCGTCCTCCTGAACTCCTCCAGGCGCAACCGTGCATAATCTACCGCAGGGTCCACCATGCCCCCTGGTGGTGGCGGGTATTTCGTATAGACAACATGGAGGAGTATCACCTGCCTGAGGTCCGGGATCTGTTTCAGGCACTGTACCGCATATCGGGAATCTGTGGAAAAGTCGAAGGGAACCAGCACATTTTCATACATCTTTAACACGCTTCCTTCACTTGGAGAGACGAAATATTTTATGAACCGCAGTGGGAAGTCCGGAGGGGGGATTTTTCGTCATTCCTGGACTCCCCTGCATTTTACTACTCGTTACCTTCAGTGGATTTAACATTTTTCCGTGACATGCGGTATTCGCTCCTCTCTTTTTCGATGACGTATACGGAGAGGGCATTTCAAGAGAATCCGGGCACTCAGTCTGGCACACGGTGACTCCCCCACTCCATCTCCCCTTTTTAAGACCCTTCACGGAGAATAAGTTATGAATCATCATGCCTCCGGAGACTCCCCAGGACAAGAAGGTGGTCATGCTCCGCTACGGGGAGCTCTTCCTCAAGAGCGAGCCGGTCAAGCGACACTTCGTCGGGACGCTTCTCCGCAATTGCGCAAAGGCACTCGATGCTGCCGGCCTCCCCTGCCGGGCCGATGTGCACAGGGGGAGGATCATCCTGCACGGCGAAAGTCCTGCGGAGATCGCAGCGGTTGTATCCCGCATCTTCGGTGTGGTGGACGTATCGGTCTGCATCCTGACTCCTGCGGATCCCTCGGCAGTGAGAGAGGCCTCAGTCAGACTGGCCTCCTCCGGGCTCCACCCGGGAGCGCGTTTTGCGGTCAGGGCCCGCCGTCAGGGGGTGGATGGGATCACCAGCCAGGAACTCGGTGCAGCAGTGGGTTCAGACATCCTCGACGCCATCCCCACTGCCAGGGTCGACCTGGGCAACCCGGAGTACGAGGTCTTCGCAGAACTCCGGGAATTCGGCGGGCTGGTCTACGACACCCGCATCCCCGCACCAGGGGGACTCCCCTGGGGAACCCAGGGCCGCATCCTGGCGCTGCTCTCGTCGGGCATCGACTCTCCCGTTGCAGTGTGGCTGATGATGAGGAGGGGTTGCGAGGTTGACCTGTTGCATGTCCATTCTGGGAGCTATGCAGGAAAAGACGTCCTCTCCACCACACTCCGGCACCTCTGCACCCTCTCTGCCTGGTCTGCCGGGTTCCCCATGAACCTCTCTCTGGCAGATGCGGCGGATTTTTACAGGACCCTTGTGGAGAAGGCAGAACCCCGGCTCAGGTGCGTGCTGTGCAAGCGGTTCATGATGCGCCTCGGGAGCGGGCTTGCAAAGCGTGAAGGGCACCTGGCCCTCTGCACCGGTGACAGCCTCGGGCAGGTGGCCTCCCAGACAATGGCAAACCTGGCAGTAGTCTCGGAAGCGGCAACTGTCCCCCTGCTGCGGCCGCTGCTGGCCTTCGACAAGCAGGAGGCGGTGAACCTGGCCAGGAAGATCGGGACATTCAACCGGGATTGCGGGGACCTCTCATGCTCGGCGGTACCAAGGATGCCCGCCACCGCCTCCCGACTGGAGGATGTCAGGGCCACGGAGGAGAGGGTAGAGATGGATTTCCATGTCGGGGATGTGCTCGATCGCCTGCAGGTATATACCGCCCTGAACGGGCGTATTGTTGACCGGTAAAAAAGCGGGGCTCACGCTGCCGATACGTTCCCGGTGCTATTCGAGGTCGCATTCACCACGACCGGGGCTGGCCGCACCCCGATGTAGGAACAGTAGCCTCCAACGCAGGCCATGCCGCCTGCACTCTGGGCAAAGAAGAGACGCTGGCGATTCCCGGTATCCGAGATCCAGGAATCGATGGCCTGCCGCTCGATGCCAGGGGTGTATCCCGTCCACTGGCCGTAGAGGGTCTCCAGTACGGTCTCGTTCTCTCTGAATCCATGCCACCGCTTCAGCGCCAGTGCCGAAGAGCTGGTTTCGGGATTGGTGTAGTTGAGGTATTGAAAATCGGCCATGTCGTGTGCCCGTGCGAGCGCGAGCGAATATGCCCGGCTGTCATAGGCGATAGGGAGTGCTCCTTCCGCGATGCGGAGGCGGTTTAAGTAAATGATCGCCTGCTGGCTGTCATCAGGGGTAGAATTTGCCTTCACGGTCTCCTGTATCACCGTGTGCATCCAGCCACCCACCAGGGTGGTGACACCCTGCAGGCCGTTCTGTGCTGCCACTCTTGCCCCGGGAACTGTGAAAACGATGAAAATCCCGACAATAAAAAGCCCGAATATGAGTACCAGGATGATGAGGGTGGTGCGGGAGATGAGAGGCCTCTTCCTCGACCGGGCGGCGGGGACCAGCGGAGCGCCATCCTCAAACGAGTACTCCTCGAGGCGCAGAGCCTCCACGATAGCATCCATGTCCTGTATGCGCAGCGTGTACCCGGTGTCCATGAACCTCATCTTCTGAATGAGATCTTCCCCGGTGACAATACGGAACCATTTCACCTTCCGGAAATCGATCTGCCCCTCGGGATAGGTGCTCCCCTTGCAGAAATAGAGCCATGATCCGGTTTTTCGGAGGTTCGTCTCCCCGATCTGGGGAAAATGCTCCCTGCAAGTAGGGATCAGCCGGTCAATGAAGTCCTGGCGGTGGATCTTGGCCTGGAGGAAGAGGTTCGGGAGCGGGATTGCGCCGTCTTTTGTCTTTGCCACCCAGTTCCCGTTCTCCATCCCGGTGATCTCTCCCTGGAATGCCTTCAGCTCAAGTATGAGAGGGCCGTTCTTGGTGAGGATGACACAGTCAATCTGTCCGTTTGCAACAAGAACCCCGGTGAGCAGGTAGACCGGCTCCTTTGGGTACTCCTTGCGGAGAATCTCTACGATCTCCCGCAGTTGCCGGAACTCATGCTCGTATTTGATCTTCTGTCCCTGAAAAAACCGGATTCCCATTGCCCGTCCCATACACCCGTCTGGTATTTTTGTATTCTGTCATTGAGATTGACCCTCATTTTTGATATAGCTTGCCCGAGAGGGGGGATACAGTCACCGTTTTCAGGGTAAGGGTACTACATTATCCTCTCCTGCCTATGCACAGGGGGAGGAAACTCCGTGGTGAGATTCAAGGGCTGGGACAGGGTACAGATTGCTGATGACAGTGGTGTCACCAGGGATGCTATTGTTCCGGTGATCATCTCAGCCAGCCGATCGACGGACATCCCGGCATTCTATGGTGAATGGTTCATGAACCGACTTTTCCGGGGATACGCGGTGTGGGTCAATCCATGGAACGGAAAGCGAATATACGTATCTTTTGCCCGGACAAGGGTGATCGCTTTCTGGTCCAAGAATCCCCGTCCGTTCCTGGAATACCTCCCCCGTATTGAAGAGAGCGGAATCGCCTGTTATTTCCTTTATACCCTGAACGATTACCAGGAGGAGGGCCTTGAACCTCGTCTCCCGGGCATGGGAGAACGCGAGAGGACCTTTCTTGAGTTGTCTGACCAGGTGGGGAAGGAGAGGGTGGTCTGGCGCTTCGACCCGCTCCTCCTCTCTGATTCGCTGGGGGTGGACGACCTCCTCTCACGGGTGGAGCGGATTGGCTCCCGCCTGCACCGCTCTACCCGGCGCCTGGTGATCAGCTTCGTGGATATCGCGAAGTACCCCAGGGTCCGTCAGACCCTTGACAGGGAAGGCTTCCCGGGAGTGAGGGAATTCTCGACAGACGAGATGGCGCAGTTCTGCGGTGGCCTCCAGGAGATCAACACGGACTGGGGGCTCTTGATCTCTGCCTGCGGGGAGGAGCGTGATCTCTCGCAGTATGGTATCGGGAGAGGGCAGTGCATCAATGGGGACCTGATGAGGGAAGCATTTTCTGCTGACCAGGAGTTGATGCGTTTCCTTGGCCCAGCAGGTGGATCCCGGGAGGCTGGTCAAAACGACATGCCCTTCCGGCACCTCAAGGATCCCGGACAGAGGGGAGCATGCGGGTGTATCGCCAGCAAGGACATCGGCCAGTATTCCACCTGTATGCACCTCTGCCGCTATTGCTATGCAAATGCCTCAACTCGCCGCGTAGAGCAGAATTATCGGAATTACCTGGCCAGCGTGGAAGGGGGTGTGTTCCCGGAATCGATCACCGGGGACCGGGAAGGCATATAAGGCACGCCCGGCAACACCTCCATATGCCTGTCCGGGATCCCCTCGCCCCCGAGTTGAAGTGGCAGGTCGCGTCCCGCCTGGTCGCGAGCCTGCCCGTGATGTATGATATCACCTTCCGCGATGCAGTGGGGAAGCACTACGACTCCCTCGAGCAGCAGATATGGATGTACCTGGCCAGGGAGGCGAAAGCCCTTGCAGGGAGTGCCAACCTGCCAACCGCTGATGCCCGCGACCTGATGAACACCCTGCGGATCATCTCCCAGGTCTTCTTCGGACCAGACTTTCGTACTGAAGAAATCCCCCTCAATCCTAACCGGGCGGTCCTGATGGTCAAGCGCTGCCCGTTTATGGCAAGGGAGATGGAGATGCGTGCCGGCAACGATCACCTGCTCAGTCGCTGCCTCGCCTTCTCCATCGCAACTGTTGAGGCACTGAACCCGGAATTCACCCTGCGATTTGTGCGCAGCATGTGCACGGGAGACCGCACCTGCGAACTCAAGGTCATGAAACGTGAGGAAGCAGAGAAGGAAGACGCAAAAAATACTTCAAAGTGAGTGGTTGTCACTACACCCAATTCCCACCCCATTCAGGCAGTCGTATCACCGGTTGGAACCGCAAATGAACACGATAATCGTGTGACCCGGGTGAAATGTCTGAAATGCACGAATGCAATTCCCTATGAAACGCATATGATACCGTCGGGTCACATGTGTGTTTCATTCAAAAGAGGTGGTGCTGAAGCAGGGGAACGGGGTACACACGCTCCCATTGCGATGATCAGGTGCCTTCGTTCTTCCCCCTGATCATGGAAAAGACCATTCCAATCACGCAGAGGATGAAGAAGAGCAGGAAGGCAATATGAACGCTCTGGATGAATGCCGGAATATTTCCATCCCCGAGGTGCTCTTTTCCGATCATGATGGCAAAGATGGTCATGGCAATACCCATCGAGAGCATCTGCCCGAGGATCCTCATTGTCCCTACCATCCCTGACGCAACCCCGTAGGATCCCCGGTCTACCGAGCCGAGGATGGCGTTGGTGTTCGGGGAGGAGAAGATCCCGAAACCCACCCCCATAAAGAGGAGGCAGCCCAGGATGAAGGGGAGGGTGGAGTCTGCATTGAGAAAGGTGAGGAGAAAGAGGCCAGCGACCGTGAGTGCCATCCCGGCCGAGGCTACAACCCCCGGGTCAAGCCGGTCAGAGAGCTTTCCGGCAAGCGGGGAGAAGAGCGCCTGCATGGCGGGCTGGGCCACCAGGATCAACCCGGCATACTCGGCAGAGAAGCCTTTTGCGATCTGGAGATAGAGCGAGAGGAGGAAGGTCACTGCATACGTGGCGCTGTAGTTGATCAGGGCGGCGAAGTTCGAGAAGGCAAAGACACGGTTCCCAAGGAAGAGCTGCATGTTCAGCACGGGGAAGGGGACCCGCAGTTCAAGGAGCACAAAGGCAACCATGGCTGCAAGCCCCCCACCCATCAGGGCCAGTCCCGTCATGGCGGGAAGGATTGATAAGCCGTAGATGAGGGCGACGAGGGAGACGGCCCACAAGACCGCCCCTGTGAAGTCGAACCGCTCTCCGGCCGCCTCCCTCCATTCCATGGGGATTTTCCAGATCGAGAAGAGGACGCACAGGATGCCGAGGGGGACATTGACCAGGAAGATGCTCCGCCAGCCCATGATTTCGGTCATGAACCCCCCGAGGAAGGGGCCGAACGAGAGGCCCAGGTAGACCGCAGCGATGGTTATCCCCAGCGCCTTCCCTCGTTCCCCCGGAGGATAGGCTGAGGAGAGGATGGCAAGGCTTGTCCCGAAGATCATTGCGCAGCCTGCGCCCTGGAGGAGGCGAAGGCCGATCAGCATCCCCGCATTTGCAGAGAATGCCACCAGGAAGGATGCCAGGGTGAAGAGGGAGATGCCCAGAAGAAATACCCGTTTTCTCCCCTTCATGTCGGCCAGTTTCCCGAACGGCACCAGCAGGATGGCGATGGAGAGAAGGTATGCGGTGGTGATCCAGGAGAGGGTCACGGCATCAAGAGAGAACTCTTCACCGATGGTGGGAAGGGCGATATTGACGGCAGAACCGTCGAAAGGGGTGATGAAACTGCTGATCACCGCGATGAAAAGGATGACCTTTCTCATGGTGGGGGTGACATTCCCCGAATCGGCTGGCATTCCCGTATGGCATTCTCCCTGGCAGGACTGGCAGGGGAGTTATTTGTTCATGAAGATGAAGAGGATTTGGAGTTTGATGCGTCTCGTGAACCCGGAGGAGCATGCATCTTCTTCGAATCATCCAGGCATCGCGGTCTTGATGCCGTGACCTTCTTCTGCTCTCCCGCAAGAACTATGAACAGGAGAGGGACACTTGAGACTCGGGGTACTCTGTTCCGGGGGGAAAGACTCGCTCTACGCCTGTTATCGTGCCATGCAGGAGGAAGAGGTCGCCTGCCTCATCACCATGAAGCCTAAAAATCCCGAGAGCTACATGTTCCACACCCCGAACCTGCACCTGGTCCCCCTGCAGGCTGAGGCCGCCAGGCTGCCACTCGTCTCGGTGCACACCGAAGGGAAAGAGGAGGAGGAGCTGGTGGATCTGGCCGGGGCAATCTCGATTGCGGCTGAACGCCATGGCATCGAGGGGGTTGTGACCGGGGCCCTCATGTCAGTCTACCAGTCCTCACGTATCCAGCGCATCTGCCGGGACCTGGATCTCTGGTGCTTCAATCCCCTGTGGTATACCGATCCCGATGCATACATGGAACGGCTGCTCACCTCGGGCTTCCGGGTGATCGTATCCGGGGTCTTCTCTGCCCCATTCGATGCCTCATGGCTGGGGAGGGAGCTGGACCATAGGGCGGTCAAAGACCTCAACGCATATGTCCGGGAGTACCGTATCACCCTCACCGGGGAAGGGGGAGAATACGAGACCCTGGTGCTGGATGCCCCGTTCTTCCAGAAGAGGATAGTAATAGAGAAGTCAGAGATACATTACCGGAACTACCGGGGGGTGCTGGACGTGAAGCAGGCACACCTGGAGGAGCGATGATCCTCCTCGTAGACCCTGGCTACAGGTCTGGATCCCTCCCACGGGATGAATTCGTGCTTCCCGTGGTCCGCATCGTCGAAAGGAGCGGGATGTCCTGGATATACCGTCACTATGACGATATGGACGATGAGGAGGTATTGGATATCCAGGGCATCATCATCTGCGGGACTGCCCTGAAGGACAATCACTTCATTGCGCACGTGGACCGTTTTGCCTGGCTCAACGGAGCAATGGTCCCTGTGCTCGGCATCTGCGCAGGGATGCAAATCCTCTGCCTCACCTTCGGCGGATCGGTGAAGGAGGGATGCGAGATAGGGATGACAGAGGTCAATGTCACCGTCCCGCATCCTCTTCTCCCCCCGCCACCCTCGTTCCAGGCATATGAACTCCATTCCTTCTCCTGCGACCCTCCCCCGGGATGGGAGACACTCGCGGTCTCATGCGGCTGCGTCCAGGCAATACACGACCCGAACCGCCCTCGTTTCGGGGTGATGTTTCACCCCGAGGTGCGGAACGACCGGGTGGTGGAGGTCTTCCTGGAGATGTGCGGGGACTAAAGGAGGGCCATCGGGGAGAAGCCTGGCAATCTCTTACCTGGCAGAAGAAATTTTCAGCGGAAAAAAAGAGGGGCTTTACCCAACCCGGAGCCCGTTCTCCACGGCAATCTCTGCCAGGGAGTCTGCCACGTACCCGGCTTGCGCCCGGGTCATCCCGTAGGTGTTGAACTTCCAGACTTTTGTCGCCCCGGGGATCGTACCTGCAATGCCCCTGGCTTTCAGGGCACTCGACAGGAAGTATCCCCGCTTCTTGTGAGTCTTTGCCACCTCGTCAAAGGACCCGGTGGTGTCAACCCTGGTAAGCGTGTGTTTCCTGGGGTATTCGCTCCGTATCCTGGTGCCCTCGATGCTTTTTAATGCGTCCACCACCAGGCTGCTGTGTGCGAGCTCCTGGTCCCAGCGCTTCACCCGCTCCCGCACCCGGGGAAACGATGCCATCATCCCGACGAGCGTGACACCCATCAGGGTGCAGCCCATCATCTCCACCTCCTTGATCCCGAAGGTCCGGGAGGTCACGTCCGTCTTTACCGAGGTGGTGCGAAAGACTTCGGCTGCCCGCTCACTGGTGGCTGCAAGCACCCCCGACGGGGCCGGGGCGGCCATGCTCTTGTGCCCTGACCCCACCACGAAATCAGCCCCGATGTCTCTGCCGTCCACCTCCATGATGCCCACGGTGTAAGCCCCGTTGACGAGGACCGGGATGTCATACTGGTGGGCGACCTTTGTGATCTCCTTCACCGGGTGGAGGTTCCCGTACTGGTAGTCAACGTGGTCGAGGAAGAGGAGGGAGGGGGCCTTTCCCGTCTCCCGGATCACCGCCTCGATCTTCTCTGACGCGGCATCAGCGGTGAGGGTATTCTCCGGGGTCTTTGGGATCTCCCGGAGGATCCCTCCTCGTCCCTCGACCGCCAGGACCTCCGTATAATGGGAGAGGGCGGTGATCAGCACCGGGTCCCCCTTCTGCACGTAGGTATCAGCCACTGCCTGGAACCCACGCCGGGCGCCGGGGACCACCCGTGCGACATCCATATGCAGGAAGTCTGCGAGATCACGGAAGAAGACGTCCACCGGTGGGGTCTTGATGAAATCCAGGCGGAAGGGCTTCCGGCAGTGGTCGCAGATCGAGTACCCGTCGCCATAGGCGATGACAGCCTTCATGGCCTCAGGCGTCAGCCGCCCACCCACCTGAATAGGGTCGATATTGATGCAGGACTCGTCAAGGTCCCGCACCTCGATAGGACCTGCGCACTTCATGGCAGGAGCTCCCGGCGCAGAGTCTTTACCTTATCCTCGAGACCTTCAAGCAGTGCGAAGGCTTCCTCCCGCTGGGCAGGCGAGAGAACATGGGCAGGGGCGGTCTCGCGAAGCATCACGCGTATATCGGTGAGGATGAACATCGCCTCGAATACTGCATCGATTGCCGGTTTGGACACCAAATCACCATACTCATATGCGGAACCTGACTATAAGATACCTGATGGAGCGGAGGGGCTCTTCATCTCTTCCCCAGCACTGCCTGGATCATGGCCTTCCGCTTACAGGGAGGCGGAGGTCCCCGCCTCCTGCGACGGTCGCGTTGGGGTTTTTCGCCATCGTTCCGGTCAAAACCCCTTCTCAAGGCCGTCCGAGAGGGACGAGGGCTTCTCCCTGTTCAGCACCCCGATGTAGTCCTCGAATTTGTGAATCCGGGTGCTCACCGGGAACGGGATACCTATGGTGCTGATGATCGCCTCGCCCCGGTCGAGGGTCTGGATCTCGATCTTGGCAGTCTTTTGATGAAGTATATACCCTATTAGGTCTATTCGCCAAACATAAGAATTGCCAATTTAGTAATATATTTGGAACGAATACTATGTATTTAGAGGAATAGCAATTGGTCCGGTTTCTTCATACCTCTGACTGGCAAATGGGAATGCGTGCAGTACATGCAGGCAAGAAGTCAAAAGAGATTCGGATTAAACGATACGAAACCGGATCAACTGTTCTCAATCTCGCGAAAAAAAATAATGTAGACTTCGTTATTATTGCTGGGGATACTTTCGAACACAATGATGTTGATGAAATTGTCGTGAAAAAAACTGTTGATATCCTGAATCAATTTGCCCCAATCCCTGTTTTTATTCTACCAGGAAACCATGATCCATTCCTTCCTGGAGCTATATGGGACAGGACGAGTTGGCATAGAGTTGGTTCCCATATAATACTACTGAATGATGAAATGGAATATAACCTGAATAATGGAATAACGTTATATCCCTGCCCAGTGAAGCAAAAGCGCAGCAGTATCGACCCAACGATATGGATACCGAAGAGATTACCTGATGATAAAAGAATTCGAATCGGGATAGCTCATGGATCTCTTGATATTCTACCTGATTCGATCAATTTTCCTATCGCGAAAAGTTGTGCCAAAGAGAAAGGACTGGACTATCTCGCATTGGGAGATTGGCATAGTTTTTTCCAATACGATCGTGCTCTTTATCCCGGTTCTTTTGAACCTACGAGTTATAATGAACATGACTCTGGAAATGTCGTAATTGTTGAGATTTCTGCACCTGGGATATCGCCGACAATTGAAAAAATCAAGTGCTGCTCATTGAATTGGGCTGAATTTTCTGTCGAGATAAAAGATATTACCGATATTGAAAAATTAGAAAAATCGATTCGTATGCTCGGACCACTTGCTTCTTTGGTTTTACGAATCCATGTTCATCTCTATTTATCACAAGATGGAGATTTTATCCAACAATTGGAATCATTTCGTGCCGAGTTGGATGAAGGTGCATTTTATCTGGAATGGGATCAGGATGAGGAGATGCCAATCGATGACAACACTGCTATACGATTACCAGAGGGCATCTTACATGATATGGATGAATCTCTCCAAAACATTCTACAGGGGAAGATTCCTCAGCCACCATGTCATGTTTTTGCGGGTCAGGACAGGTTAGTTGTTCAAAAAGCGAGAAATTTGCTATTCACTTTTGAAAGGAGGAGGAAAAAGTGATTATCGAAACGCTCTCCTTGAAGAATTGGAGAGGTTATCGTGAACTTCATTCATTTTCTTTCGACAAAGGATTCAATCTTGTAGTAGGAAGGAATGAAGCGGGCAAATCTACGTTATTTGAGGCGCTTACGCGTGTTATGTTTGACCGTTATTCATCAAAAGCGGAAGAAATCAGGAAGATTCAGCCATTGAATAGTTCGCTTGGACCCGAGGTTGAACTTATTTTCTATAAGAGCGGGCATCGATATAAGGTCAAAAAACGATTCCTCCAACAACCGATTTGTGAATTCTTCACTGAGAGAAATAGCCGGTGGGATCTCGATCACGAAGGCGATAAAGCAGACTCTGAGCTCAGGAACATTCTCAGTGGGACAGCTTCGAGTCGCACAGCGCAACCCGAAAACAGGGGATTAGCTCAGGCCTTGTGGTATCTGCAGAAAGAAGAGTCCTTTCCAAAACATATGTGGGCAGAAGGCATTAAACAGAATTTATCGGGTATTATTGAATTTGTTGCGAGTCACCCGGATGAAGAGGCAATTGAAAACGAAATTAATGACCTCTATGATAGTTATTTTACACCCCAATCTGGTAAAATAAAATCAAATAGTGAATTAGCGGCGATTCAAAATGAAATTGTTGAAATAACGGAAATGCTCGATAAACTCCATGAAAAAGCATCAAATGTGGATACTCTTCGTTACGAGCTTGAAGAATTTTTCGAAAGGAAAAAAGTCAAACAACAGCATCTGAAAATTGCGCAAGATGAACTTTTTCAACTTCAAAGGGGACTCGAAAATGCGAGTCATATTGAAGAACAAAGACAAAGAAAAGAGTATGAGGTCAGCAAGGCAGAACAAACATATAAAGCACTTTTTGAAGATTTGGACCTTATCGTTCGCCGCAATAAAAAAATAGTTACATTAAACCAGGAATTGCAGGAAGCGAAAGATATCTCGGAGACCCATGAATCAAATGCCCGAATAGAAAAACGTACAGAAGATACGCATCATCAAAAGTGGAAGAATGAATTTGAACCCATGCTGAAAGAAATCGAAGATGAACTGCATTTGAACCATGCCCTTGAGAAAATTTCTCAGCTTAAAAAAGAAAGGGATATTATTCTGGAATATTTATCCAGAATCTCATTGGCGGATGGAGAATATCAAAAAATTAAGGAAGAACTCGCCGAATTAATTGCGCCTTCAAGAAAAGAGTGGGCTGAATTTGACGATACCTGGAATAGTCTTCAGATATCTGAAGCAGAGGCCAGGGCAAGCGCTATCCGTGTAAAGTTCGATCTTGAAAAAGGAGGATCTTCAATATCGGTTAATCCCTCCCCAAATCATGTCGATCACGATAAAGAATTCCTCATTCTCACCCCAACCACATTTACAATAGATAAAGTGGGATTAATTCACGTCCGCGGAGGAGGAACATCTCTTGAAGAATTGAATAGTCAGTCGCAATTGATGCGAAAAAAAATTGATGCTATTTATTTACGCTTTAATGTAGATGATAGACAATCTCTTTCCGATTTACACCAGAAACGTGTCGATTTGGAGAGAGATATTAAACAACGGAAAAAGATTTTAGACACGTTGATAAATGAAGCAGATGGTAAAAATTCAGATGAACTTGCACGATTGAATCGTGAAATTACGGAAGAATCACTATTGGTTCGGTCTATTCCTGAAGTCTGGAAAAATATCTCAAGTAAGGAACTTCATGAAAAAATCAATCGGTTAGAGACAAATAAGAAACGACTTATCCAGGATATTAAAAACGAACAACAGTATGAAAAGGATGCACGTGATAAAAGACTTGCTTCAATCCAGAATGCAACAGATGCACGTGGAGATGTTGTAAAAATTACTTCTCAAATCAGCAGTCTTGAATCTGAAAATATAGATCTATTAAAGAAATATGGAACACGAACCGATCTTGAGTTACAGGTCAATAAAAACAAGGAGATACATGAAAACTTGGACGCAGATCTTAAGAATATAATATCCAATTATGAAAAAGACGTGGAAATACCAAAGAAACTCTATAAAGAAAAAGAACAGATGATATTTGCCCTTCAGGAACAAATACGAAAAATTGAAAGCGATATTATTGATCGTAAGGCCAGAATTGAAGAATCTGCAGCACAGGGGCTTTATTCTCAAATTTCAGATTCTGAAGCGTTGCTGGAGGCAAAACAACGTCGGTCTACGAGATTGAAACTCGAAGCTGATTCAATCAAATTATTACATGATATGTTCATCACCCTCCGTAAAGACCAATCAGAAGCTATCGCTGGGCCGGTTAGCGATTTGGTAAGTAAATGGCTTACCGATTTGACTGATGAAACTTATTGCAACTTGGAGTTGAATGAAGAGCTGTTACCTACTGCTGTTCAAAGCAAACGTTTTGAATCTCTCGTTCCCCTTGATTGTTTGAGTTATGGGACCTATGAACAAATCGTGGTTCTTTTACGATTGGCTTTAGGAGTAATTTTAAGCAGAAATGAACGAAATCTCGTTGTCATTGATGATCGCCTTGTGAATGCGGATCCATTAAGAATGAAACGATTATCTCTCATCTTACAGGAAGTTGCAACCAACTCCTGTCAAATCATCGTTTCAACTTGCAACGATACCCCATATCTTGGGATTAATGGACGAGTAATATCTGTTCCTGCAGATGGTAAAATTTCATGAAATTCGGAAAAATGAATTCTTGTTAATCCGTATGCATGACACGGAAATCTCTAACAATGGCTCAAGTAAGATTTATTCGCGGTCTCCCCGGCGATGGGTTGGAGGCATTTATCGATCAGTACCAATCCTGTTCGTCTGACTCACCCTTTGATACCTGGTTCATCCTTCCCACCGAGCGGCTCGTACAATATGTCCGGGTTGTGCTCGCTGAAAAGAATATTCCGTATATTCCCTCCCGGATCTGCACGCTGGAGAGTTATTGCAGGAATTATTTCGAAGAGAACAGGACGACGACCCGGTATCTTTCAAAGGCAGAGTCAAAAATACTCCTCACCCAGGCCCTCATGGAAAATAAAGAGCAGCTCCCGTTGTTTTTTTCACGAAGTCATCCTTTACCGGGAACACTCGATGACCTTAGGACTTTTATGTCCGTCGTCACCACGAGAAAAGTTATATTTCCTGAATGCCTGCTCGAACTTCAGAGTGATAAAAGCGATCAAATCGACCTGATCATTTCGGCATATCGGCGGCATCTGGGCGACCTGGACCTTGTGGATAGCGATACCATCATGGAATGGACGATCGATCACATGGCGGTATCGGATTCCAAGGCTTCGGGCCATATTTTCCTGTACGGAGTCCTCAAACCATTGCCACTTGAACAGGACCTGCTTCGGGTTTTACAGGAGAAATCTAAATCGTTCCGGTGCTTCATCCCGGCAGGTTATGATCCGGATGTCTTTAATGATCCCCTCGAATGGGCGGGGAATATTGATACCATAACATCGTTTGATCCATCTCCCTCCTATCGATCGCAATTAACCGGGATTTTTTCACAAGCGGAACCGATCGATGCGGGTGGATCCATAAGGCTGGATACATTTCCCTCACACTACACCGAACTTCAGGGCATTGCTGCGGAGATCTGCCGTATTCATGATACAGGAGTCCCTCTTTCCGATATTTCGGTCGCATTTCCTGAACTCCGTCAGGAGCTTGGGATCATTGACGAGGTATTCTCGGATTTCGGGATTCCCTGGAACGCAAAGATCTCTCCGCGATTGTCGCAATTTTCTGTTATCCGGTTTCTGACCGGGATCATCGGTATTGTCGCAAACCGCTATACCCGCGAGGATGTCGTACGACTGGTAAACAGTCCGTACTTCCAGCCAGGAAGGGCACCTGGGGGTTCTCTGCGACTGGATCCTGATGAAGTCGACCTTGTATCGCGCCATGCCCTGGTTGAAGGAGACCGGAGAGCCTGGCTGGAACGCATGGATCGGCTTTCTGCATCTCTATCGACTGAAGCCGGCCAGAAAGGTCATGGGATCAGCCTGCATTCGGTCGAACGGGTGCGAGACGGGATCCGGGATCTCTTTGAATCCTTACAAGGGCTGGAGGGGAAAAAGAGTGTACAGGATTTCATCCGTACGTACAGGAGAATTCTTGAAACCTATGGTTTGCCGTATATTTCATCGGATAATGGGAGCAGGATACAAGAGGAACAAATCGTTCATACCTTCCTTACGCGCCTGGATGCTCTTTCCCATTCCACCTGGCTCTTCCAGGACCGAAAAGTGAGTACGGATGAGTTCCTCCGTATTGTAAATACCATCGTTGAAGAGTCGGATGGGGGTGTCGAGCCGGATGCTGAAGGTGTATCTGTCCTGGGTATCCGGGAATGCGCCCACCAGCACCTCCCGTACCTTTTCATCTGCGGGATGGTCGAGGGTGCGGTTCCCCGACTGACCACCCGCCTTCCTTTTACGAATTCACTGGAAAATATCAGGATGGGGACCCGTTCGCTCGCCGATATCCTCCATGAAGAGGAATATTTCTTCATCACCGCACTCCTGTCGGCACAGAAGGTATATTTGACTGCACCCCTGGCCGATGGGGATAAACCCCTGCTTACCTCAGCGTTTTTCGAACGGGTCAGGGAGAGATGCTGTCCTGATGGATGGAAAATTTCCACGGAGGTGGGGATCTCTCACTCCCAAAGCAGTTCTGCCATCCGTGCCGGGGAACTCATCGGTACTGATCTCGTCTGCCAGGCTGTTGAATGGGCCGGTAATTCGCACCCCCTCGATTATCTTGTTAACAGGGTCAACATAGAACGTTATTACCGGACGGGCTTCTGTGATTCGCCATATGATGGCATTCTTTCGGGTGATGAACAGATATCTGCGGCGCTTTTAGAACGATACGGCCCAGAGCACGTCTATTCCCCGACGAGCCTTGAAACCTACGCTCAGTGTCCGTTTCAGTTTTTCCTCCGGAACATCGTCGGGCTCGAAGATCTTCCGGAGGTCGAACCCAACCTTTCTGCCGCTGATCGGGGGACCGCGATCCACGATATCCTCTCTACGTTTTATCGCCGGTGGCTTGGTAGTGGACATTCGAAAGTCGGTCTTTCCTCAATGACGGAGGCTTTAGAACTTATGCAGGCGATTGTCGGGGAAGAGCTCGCCAGGTATGCATTCAGGAGCCCGCTATGGGAGGCCACCTGCATTCAGATGAAAGGAGGCAGTCACACCGGCCCGGGGTATCTGGAGCGGTTTTTAATCAGGGAATCAGAAGAGGAAGAGTCCCCGCTTGTCCCTTCCTGTTTTGAATTCTCATTCGGAATGGAAATCGCGGATTCCGATGATCCGGCATCGGTCAAGGAAGCGGTCGAGCTTACGGGATCCGAAGGATCCGAACATCTGAAAATCAGGGGGAGGATTGACAGGATCGATCTCTCCCAGGATGGCTTCTTTCTTATTTATGATTATAAGACCGGGTTACAAAATCCCCGATTCAAGGATATCGAGGCCGGCAAAGCCCTGCAGCTTCCACTTTATCTTCTTGCATTCGAATCGATATCGGGAAAACGCGGAGTGGCGGCCGGGTACTACAAGATCCGGAAGGAAGTAGAGAGTCGGATGCTCCTGTGCGATGAAACCGGGAGGGCCCTGATCGTCTCCCGTCCGAAGGTTTCACCGGATTTAACCGGGACTCTCGGCCGTTCCCGTGATTTCGCCCTCGATTACATTCACCGGATCAGAAAGGGAGAATTTCCCCTTCCGCACGAGGAGAAATGCCCGAATACATATTGCGAGTTCCGGCGTATCTGCAGGTTTGACCCGTACCGCATATTCGAATGCGAGGAGGTGACCTGATGGCGGCAACGAAACGACAGAACGAGGCGATCACCACTCACGACCAGAGCATGGTGGTTACAGCCGGTGCCGGGACCGGGAAGACGTACGTCCTCGTACAGAAATATCTCAACCTTCTCGAGACACGGGGTGTAGGTGTACCCGAGATCCTTGCTCTCACTTTTACCGACAAGGCTGCTGCCGAAATGAGGGAACGGATCCGGAAGGAACTCTCACAGCGGGAGGGAAGGATGTGGGAGAAAGCTGCCGAGGACTTCATGATCGCTCCGGTCCAGACGTTTCACTCCTTTTGTGCGCAGGTGTTACGGGAATTCCCGATCGAGGCCGGACTCGAACCAGGCTTCGTTGTGCTGGACGAACGTCAGGAGTCCCGCATACACGCGAGGGCATTTGAGGAGCTTGTCCACTCGAGCCAGCCCGGATCGATAAACGAGGCGGTCGTCCACGTGCTGTCCATCTCCGACCAGTATACGCTTCGGACGATGCTTTCGGCGATGTATGATAAACGATTGTTATACGACCGGTTTTTCGCAGCACTCGATGAGAATGAGGATCAGGTGGTTTCATCATGGATGCAGGAAGTCAATGCATTCCGGGACAGCGAGATCCGGGACCTCCTAAACGACCCGTCATTCTGCTCCATGGTCTGTACCCTCCTCGACCTCGCGGCCCGGTACGAGGGCACGGACGATAAAGCGGCGGTATTCCTCGGCGAGATCCGGCCGTTGCTCGAACAGCTCTCCTCCCTTACCTGCACCGAAGATTTCTGCTGTGCCGCTTCGGCCATCCTTAAGAAAAGACCGGGGAATGTCGGGAGCAGGAAAGTCTGGAAAGAGGCAGATCTTTCGAGCTTTAAATCAGCAAGAAGGAACCTGACTGATATTCTCGAGCGAAAGCGTGCCCTTTTCCGCATGACGGTCGATCCGTCTGACCCCCTCATAACAGGATCGTTGCAGTACCTTCGCGAGCTCTCCCGTGTCTTTTATCGTTACAAAGAGTTCGTTGAGAAAGAAAAGGCAACCCTGGGCGGTCTTGATTTTGGAGATTTGATCCTGAGTGCCAGGCGATTGTTCCTGGAACAACGCGAGCTTGTAGCCACCCATTTCATGCCGAGGTTCCGGTATATCCTCGTGGACGAGTTCCAGGACACCGATATCACGCAGTTTGATATTATCCTCTCGATCATCGGCACACCGACTCCCGAGACCGAATGCCTCTTCATCGTCGGCGATCCCAAGCAGTCGATCTACCTCTTCCGGGACGCCGATGTTACCCGGTTCAAGGAGGCTCAGCG
>JALOPW010000017.1 GCA_025453675.1 Methanolinea sp. | reverse complement strand
ACTCGGAAGCGCTGTTCATTGGAGGTACCTCCGGGTGATGAGGGGCCATGCGGCTATCTCCCCTTCGCGAAGTGCCAGCCATACATCCTGATCCTTGAGCACCTTCCACACGATGTCTCTTCTCTTCTGCGGGTCGGGCTGGCACTCCTTCAGATACGCGCGGAGCCTCTCCTGGAGGCCGATCATACGATCAAGGTCAGGCAGTGCACCCTCCAGGAACTCACGCAGGAAACGGGAGACTGCAGGGCTCGAGCCATGTGTGCTGATGGCCAGAAGGAACCTTTCCCCCTTCATCACTGAAGGAATCAGCAGGTCTCCTGATTCACCATCGGCATTATTGAAAAGGATCCCCTTCTCATGGCACAGTTCTCCAATCCGGTTGTTCAGGTCCCGGTCAGGAGTTGCAGCAATGGCAAGGAATACGCCGTCCAGGAGTGCATGCAACCCTTTCTCGTCAGCCATGCTCAGGTTGGTCTCTCTGCATTCCACCCGGAGCCCGGAAAACCCGGGAGAGAACGACCTGCTGTAGACCACCACTTTCGCATCGGGTGCAAAATATGCAGCTTTCCGGGCACCAACCTCTCCTCCTCCGAAGATCACCACCGTTTTTCCGGATACGTCAACCAGGAGAGGGATCATCACTATAGGTGTGGAGTGGGGTTTTCATTAAGGTGTTGGAATCGAGTGGGAATTTCCATTGCATGCAGGAAGATTCTCCGATGAATGTTCCATGAATACGCGAGTGCCTAAACCCCCCCGAATTCCGTGAAACCCAGAAACTGGATTCACCCGGCCTTCAGAGAGCGTTATGCAAGAAGAGAGGGGATCATGCATTCAGTTCGTGAGTAAAATGGATGACATGGAAAAGAACTACCGGTTCTTCCCTGAAGACGGGAGAACCACGCCCTATTTTATGGGAATTCGATATCCTTATTAGCGATTACCTCATATTGTGTAGAGCAAAAATCGCGCCGATAGTGTAGTGGTTATCACTAGGCGTTGCCAACGCCTAAACCCGGGTTCGAGTCCCGGTCGGCGCATCCTGTTTTGTTCTTCATACCGTGTTCCAATCCACGTCCTGAGATAAGGACAGCCCTGATCGTCATATTTTTTAGATTGGTCCATAATCTCAGCCAGGGTACCAACGATGGAAATATTCAACATCTTAAAAATCGTTGGTGGATTGATGGATCTTCGGGATATCGCGGAATTTTCGCTGCAGGGCCCAATAAAGAAGGATCTCATGAGGACAGCAGGATCTAATATCGTCCTGGTCTGCCTTGAGACCGGTCAGGTGATACCGCCTCACCCGGAACCCTATGCAGTGGTATTTGTGGTTCTCCAGGGAGAGGGGGCCATTACTGTGGGACGCATCGAACATCCCGTTCGACCCCTGCACATGATTGCGGTAGGAAAGGGTGAGGACCGCGGAATCCGGTGCGATCAGCGGATGGTAATGCTCGGTATACGCGACGATGTGTGAGGAGCAGGATTCATGCAGGATACGATTGAGGTCAAGAACCTGACGAAAAAGTTCGGCACTACCATAGCGGTGGATCATATCTCTTTCTCTGTTCACGAAGGTGAAATCTTCGGATTCCTCGGTCCGAATGGTGCGGGAAAGACCACCACGACCCGGATGCTGACTGGAGTAATCCCCCCGGATGCGGGATTTGCCCTTGTCCTTGGTCACGATATTTGCCGTAGCCCGGTGCTGGCAAAACAGGGCTTTGGCGTGGTGCCGGAGACCTCGAATGCGTATGCCGATCTTACCGCATGGCAGAACCTGATGCTGATGGGAGATCTGTATGGACTTCCCCGTGTCAGGGCAGCCCAGCGTGCCTCCGACCTCCTTGCCACCATGGGGCTCCTGGAGAGGAAGGATCAGAAGGTGCAAGGCTTCTCAAAAGGGATGAAGCAGCGGCTCATTCTTGCAATGGCACTTCTCCATGAACCCGGGCTCCTCTTCCTCGACGAACCAACCGGCGGTCTTGATGTGCAGAGCACCCAGATGATCCTCTCCATGCTGCGAGAATTGAACAGGGCAGGCACCACCATCTTCCTCACCACGCACAACATGGAGGAGGCGAACCGACTCTGTCACCGGGTGGGCATCATCCGGAGCGGAAAGATGGTCGCAATCGATGCCCCTGAGAGACTCAAGGCGGCGATCGACCGTGTGCACCGGGTCGAAGTGAGTTTTGACCATGAAGTGCCCGGGGACGCCCTGGCGGGGCTCGCTGGTGTGATCAGTGTGAACCGGACCGGGGACAAGTGGCAGATCACCGCAGAGGACAAAGACGCTGCTATCCGGTCCCTGGTGACGTTTGGGATACAGAACGGCGTGGCGATTGTCACGCTCAATACCCTTGCCCCCTCGCTTGACGAGGCGTTTCTTCGCCTCACCCAGGGTGAGGATTGATGAACCCGGCAGGATATTCCGAGCAGATGCGGAGGGCATGGGCAATCACCAGAAAAGATATCCGTATCTACTACCTCAAGGGACCCGTGCTCATCTTCGGGGTCTTCATGCCGGTCTTCCTGTTCCTTGCCTTCCTCATGGGGAGCAGGCAGCTGCCGCTTGCATTTCTCATATCCGGGCTGGTCGGAATGACCCTCTTCTTTACCGCAACTGCTGTTTCTCCCGCCATCTTTCCATGGGAAGGGCAGGCAAAGACCCTTGAGCGGCTTGCCTCGTGCCCGATCACCATCGAGGCGGTCGTGCTCGGCGACATGATGGCCTCCACCATCTTCGGCATCATTATCACGCTGGTGACTGTCGCTATCGGGCTTGGACTCGGGCTCCCGCTCCTTCACGGTATCATACTCTTTCCCGTAATTCTGCTCGCCGCGTGCTGCTTCTCCGCTATCGGGATGCTCCTTGCCGTGCCGCCGACAAATGTACCATCAAATATCATGATGCTCTCGTCGCTACTCAAGTTCCCCCTGGTCTTCATCTCGGGGATCTTCGTCCCGCTGGAGCAGATGCCTTCCTGGGGTCTGGTGCTTGCGTTCTGCTCCCCTCTCACCTATTTTACGGACCTTGTGCGCTACTCGTTCACCGGTGCACACTATTTCCCTGTACTGGCTGATATCGCAGCGCTTGCGATTTTTACAATGGCATTCACGGCCGGCACCATGTACCTGCATAAGCGGACGATGCCAAGGAGGATGTAGATGGGCATGGTGGCGAAAAATGGATATAAGAGAAAGATACGCAGGACTTTTTTTCAGGAAAGATCGTAACCATACCGCTTGAGTTCACTTTCGATGAACAAGCGGGCTTCCGGCGTAATTTGATATATTCTATAATTCCCCTGCTGCTCCCCTTCGATCATCCCGGCTTTCTTCAGGATAGTGAGGTGATATGATAGTTTTGAATCTGCCATCTTCACCATCGCTTTGATGACACAGACACAGAGCGGCTGGATCATGAGGAGGGAGAGGATCTTCAGCCGGACCGGGTCGGCACATGACTGGTACCATCCCTGCATACGTTCAAAGAGATCATCGGGCGGGAGGTGGTCGATCAGCCCTTCCAATCCGCCACACGCACAGAGTGAATCGGCAATTTCACGGGGAATTGAGAGATCCGCAATATCTTTTCGTGCTATCCGGGGACGTGATACCTGCCTGGACATTTCAAACAAATATAAAACATCGGGTCCTATATACAATTTGGGCATTGTGCCATGCGAATATCCCTGGTGAAGAACACATGAAAAGTTCATCTCATGTCACCTGCAATTCCGGAGAAGAACACGTCCGCGTTCGCGGAGGAGGTTCGGGAATGTGTCGCCCGCTGCGCAGAAGAACCTAAATGGATGCTCAATCCTGACAGTCGTATTCAGCATCTGGTGATTGGGGGTCTTGCCCGGAACTGCACGAGGTTCGGAACACGCGAATGCCCATGCCGGATCAGGAGCGGTACTTCAAGAAAGGAAGGAGCAGGATATTGCCTTCCCCTGCATTGTCCACATAGATGAGGTGGCGTGTGAAGGGCATTGCGACTGCAACCTCTCATTTTGCCCGGTGACTGAACGGTGGGTGGGACATAGGAGCTGCGGTCTTTCTTATCCTGTGCACTGGTCATGATCAGATATACACTGCCGTATATGGTAATTTGAGGGGGATCACTCTTTTTTGAAAAAATTAAGCAGATCATACACGGTTAATTGTGGAAAAATTACAATCCGTGGATCAGTGACCAGGAATCCGTAGAGCATTTAAAAACCGTTGCTGGCATCTGCGAATTCATTCTACAGGTGATTTTTTTTTATTTTGGAATCCTCTTCCGACCTCCCTGCGTGAGAGTGTCACTTTATCCCGGTGATCTGGATACTGGCGAGGGAACCCTCGATCTCTTTCAGCATTTCATCCGAACTCCTGGTATCACCGATAATCGCCTGGGCCATCGGATCATTCAGGATGCAGTCAAGGAAGAACGGGGTCTCCTTCACGATGTGCACATCCTTGAAACCGGCCGCCTCGACTGTATCTATATATTCCTGCTTCCGCATAGCGCCGGACACGCATCCCACGTAGGCTGCTACCGATTGCTGGAGAAATTCAGGAAGGGGTTTTAGGAGAACGGTATCCGAGATCATCAGGCGTCCGCCGTGTTTCAGGACCCGGAACGCCTCGTGGAAGACCTGCGGCTTGTCAGGGGACAGGTTGATGACACAGTTGGAGAGGATCACGTCAACGGAGTTGTCTGCAACCGGAAGGTGCTCTATCTCTCCCAGGCGGAATTCGACATTCCTGATATTTCCCTTCAGCGCTGTCTCTCGTGCCCTGGTAAGCATCTCGGGCGTCATATCCACACCAATGACTTTCCCGGTCTCCCCGACCCTCCGGGCGGCAAGGAAGCAGTCAAAGCCGGGTCCCGCTCCCAGGTCGAGCACTGTCTCTCCCGGAGCGAGGGATGCGATCGCGACCGGGTTTCCGCACCCGAGTCCGAGATTTGCCCCCTCGGGACTCGCGGCAAGATCCTCATCGCTGTATCCCACCTTCTGCGCAATCGTGTCCACGGTCTCTGCAGATCCACAACACGATGAGGAAGGTCCGCAGCACGAACGTTGCTGCAGGGCTACTTTGGCATACCCTTCCCGTACATTCTTCCGTATTTTTTCTTTTGTCATGGGTCTCCTCCGTTACAGGGTCTCTTTCAACATGGGTCCCACCACGGTTTTCACAGGTTCTGACAACTGATCGACCGAAATAAGCATGATACAGCAGACCTTCCCATCCTTCTCCCAGCTGACCGCGGCGAGCTTGTCGCCCGGGTTGATCCCGGCCCTCATCCTTAGCTCCTTTGGAATTACCATCTGTCCCCTATCATCCATGCTCACAATCGCCTCTACGCTGCAACGACCGCCCGGACCAGGCATGGGACAACATGCTTCTTTCTTCGCCATGTGATGTGTATGTTGGTTCGCGCAAGATATAAAATTTCTGAATAAACAAAAAATTCTGATATATCTGACGATAGCTCCGCTCTCATACCGAACGCGCGATATAGAGAGTATCAGAGAGTGAATCGTATCCTATTTTCGATGCTGGGCCATATACCAGGGTAATTCATATCTGCCCGCACAGACGGCTGAAGATCTCACCAAGGCACCGGAAATCCAACAGTATATCGATTAATCGTGAAGCACTCATTCCTGAGAAGAAATCCTGGAATGACCACTGTATACCGCATTATCGAAAAAAATCGCTCTTCATGAGGGAAAAGGAAAAGGCAGGGTCTGTCATATCCGCTACCTTAATATGGTATATGCTCCCACTGTTTCAATTGTATTTGAAATAATGAAAGGGGTGAACAAAACTGAACATCCTAAGGTTGTCTGATGACCTGTACACAATATCCATTGGACCAGAGCATATCGATACTCCTCCTGTAGGATTTGTGGACATTCACACGCAACAGGGGGGAGGATTATATGACTGATCCAATCCTCGGATCACTCCTGTTCGGCTGGGAGACCCTTGCAGGATACCTTCAGGAACATGTCATCACCTGCCTGGTCCCTGCGTTCTTCATCGCGGGGGCGATTGCCACCTTCATCAAGAAGGAGGCTATTCTGAAATATTTCAGTCCGGATTCTCCAAAGTCAATTGCCTACGGACTGGCTTCGGTCTCGGGGACGGTGCTCGCCGTCTGCTCATGTACTATACTCCCCATGTTTGCCGGTCTCTTCAAGAGGGGAAGCGGGATCGGGCCTGCGACCACCTTCCTGTACGCAGGGCCGGCCATCAACATCCTTGCCATCGTTTATACCGCGAAGGTCCTGGGATTTGACCTCGGCATCGCCAGGGCTGTCTTTGCCATCGTGATGTCTATCCTGATCGGTCTCCTGATGGCGACACTCTTCCGATCCTACGATACGGAGACGAAGGAGAAAATGAAACTCATGCCCTCGGTCCCCGCGGGCGAGAAGGCAGAGCGGCCCCGCTGGATTGTGCCCCTCTTCTTCGTCCTCCTGGTGGGAATCCTTATCACTGGCACGGCACAGATCGACTGGCTGATCAAGTTTCCCATCATCTACGCGATGACCCTGGTGGTTGCCTACCTTCTGGTCTACTTCTTCGATCGGGACGAGGTCACCGAGTGGGGGTACGAGACATGGGACCTGACAAAGAAGATCTTCCCCATTCTGATCATTGGGACCTTCTTCCTGGGGATGCTCGCATTCTTCCTCCCTCCCGAAACGTTCCGCCCGTTCTTCGGGACCAATTCGATCCTGTCCACGCTTCTCGCCTCAATTGTGGGGACCATCCTGTACATGCCCACGCTCCTCGAAGTACCTGTCATCGGGACAACATTCGGTTATACGAGTGGGGTGATGGCGGGAGGCCCGGCACTCGCACTCCTGCTCTCGGGTCCCAGTGTCAGCCTCCCTTCCCTCCTCGTCCTCTACCGGATCATGGGGGTAAAAAAGACTGTCACGTATGCGGTGCTGGTCATCATCTTCTCGGCCCTAGCAGGGTTTGCCTACGGGCTGTTTCTGGGGTAGGGTGAAGTATTGAATGAGCGGGAACGGAAAACCGTGCTGTGCTACAGAATCTTTACGGCGCATATGGCAGGTAGACGTCGGCGGCATTGTGGTTGGGCTTGCAATGCTCGATGATATCATCGATGAAGTGCAGAGGCTGCACCACACAGTGAAGGATTCAATAGCAGAAGAACTCCCGGAATGGGTTAAAGTTTCCAACTATGTTCCACGAACGGCTGAACAGACATACCGTAGCGCCCTGCTGCGGGAGTTTGAAAAGGAGCAAACACCATGAAGATCGAAATCCTCGGAACCGGATGCATGAAGTGCAAAAGACTGGCAAAGAATGTTGAACATGCCGTGGCGGAACTCGGCATCACTGCCGATATTCAGAAAGTGGAAGACATCACCGCGATCATGGACCGTGGTGTGATGCTCACCCCCGCGCTGATAGTGGATGGTGAACTGAAGGTCTCTGGCAGAGTAGCTGATGTGAAAGAGTTGAAGGAGATTCTAAAGGGATGAGTATGGTTTCCAGAACTGAACCTGAATGTGCCTGCGGTGACACCTCTGCGGTCAATGGCGGTAAAAAGCGGATAATCTTTCCCTGTGCAGGGGTTGCGAACGTTGGCCAGATCTCAAATGCCGCAGCAGTCCAGCTCACCGAGGAGGGGTTTGGGACTGCCACCTGCATTGCCCTCCTTGGAACAGGTGATGCCGGGCTGAAAACACGCATTGCTGAAGCAGATGAAGTGGTCGTCATCGATGGATGCCCTGTCATCTGCGCAGCGAAGATTGCTGCAGCACAGGGAGTGACCCCGGTCCAGCATATCGTGATCACCGGGCTCGGGATCGAGAAAGGGCCTTCAAGGAATTATACCGAAGAAGATGTGGAGACCACGGTGTCTGCGGCATGGGAAGGAAAAGGCAGAAAATAAGCAACCGGAATGAATGCGGGGAGATTATCCCAGAATGACCGATACGCTCGTGATTGAATGGAAACACATTGGAGATGATGTGACCGGTACATGTGAATGGTGCAGTCTGACCGGAGCTGCCATTCGAGAATGATGGAAAATTTCCCGCTATATTCCGGGGGAACAAAAGTCACGGTCCGGTTCCAGGAGACGCTTCTTCCCGATTCCAGCATTGAACAAACGTACCAAATTGTGCAAGATGGCATTACCCTGGAGGATTCCCTATCAGGAGCACATCCGATACAGACACCTTGCTGCTCCTGTATCTCTGCCTCACCAGCTGAGATGAGGCGGAATGCATGGCTGTCGAGGTCGGTGATGACCAGTATGAGGCAATTCCCGCACATATACAGAAACAGGTTATTCTCAAGGTGTTGGAGACCAACCCCCCTTGACAGGACCTGGCATATAGGTCTAGCATCACTGATAGAGAGATTCACAATTCTGCAGGGACAGGGACACACAGCATGAGTGATGAAGACCGGCCGGTACTTCTCCTTACCTGCTCCGGGATATCCCATACGGGGCAGCTTACCACCATGACAGGAAATTCGATCCGGTGCCGGAATCCGGTCCTGGTCACAAGGCACATCAGGCTCACCTCCCTGAAAAGCCCGTTGGAGAAGGAACTAGAGAACGGCGAATGCCTGGTCACGCTGGACGGGTGCGAGGAATGCTGCACAAAGAAGAGGTTGGACATGATTGGGAAGATCCCTGACGCCTACATTATTGCCACGAGAGCAGGGATCATCAAACGCGGGATGGAAGAGCCGCGGTACGACGAGATTGAAGATATGTCCCAGGTCATAATCAGCAACATCAGGATGATACAAGATATGGCGAAGAGTGTGAGATATGATGAATGAAAGAAGGGTTGTTATTCTATCCCACCTCTTGCTGCTCGTATTTCTATTCGTCCTTGCCGCAGGATGCACCAACCCTGCTGAACAAGGCAGGAATCCCGGGAAAAATGTATCAGGAGCAGGAGAGAAGGTTGAGGTCTATCATTTCCATGCAACCCGGCAGTGCTACTCCTGCATCGTACTCGGGGAATATGCAGAAGAGACGGTGACTACCTATTTCGCGCCGGAAATGCAATCCGGGAAAGTGGTATTTGGCCATGTGAACGTGGATCTCCCGGATAACAAGGCGCTGGTGGAACTATATGGGCCAACCGGGTCATCGCTCTGGATCGGCGTTTACGACAAGGATGGGTTCCACAAGGAACAGAATATGAAAGTATGGTATAAACTCGGGGACAAAAACGAATACATGACCTACCTGAAAGAGGTCATAGAGAAGAGACTGGCAGGTGACTTCTCCTAAATGGACCTGATGGGCGTCATGGAAACCCTGGGGACCAGCGGAATTCCTCTTGTTGCAGCCTTCTTCATCGGGCTCATGATGACATTTTCTCCCTGTCCCCTCGCGACAAACATCACCGCAATCGCCTTCATCTCAAAGAAGATAGGGGATAGTCGGCATACGCTCCTTGTCGGGACCCTCTACAGAGGATGGTGGCCTATATCGGGCTTACTGCCCTGATTGTCTATGCGGGACTGAATATCCAGGCCATCTCGTTTTTCCTCCAGGAATATGGGGCGAGACTGATTGGGCCGTTCCTCGTTGTCATGGGGATCCTGATGCTGGAGATTGTCGACATTCCGCTCCCGGGCGGTCACGGCTGGCTGCAGAAACTCGAGATGTATCTTGGCAAAAAGGGATACCTCGGGGGATTCCTGCTGGGGATCGTCTTTGCTCTTGCCCTCTGCCCATTCTCTGCGGTCCTGTTCTTCGGAATGCTCATCCCAATTGCATTGAAGACCGGGGATGCGATCTTCGTCCCTGCGGTCTTTGCGATAGCCACGGCACTTCCAGTCATCATCATATCTCTCGTTCTTGTACGTGGAGTGAACCGGGTATCAAGGATGATGGCTACGATGCAGAAGATGGAAAAATGGATAAGAGGGGCCGTTGCGGCGGTGTTTATTGTGGTGGGAATATATTATTGTTACATTGTCTACGGCGCCTTCTTCCTGGCTGCATGAACTCTTCGTGGAATACCATCAATGAACAAAAATCCTCACCCTTTTTCATCGTTGTACCCGCGAGGTATTTTTACCGGGTGAATTTCAGGTCTTATTCGATATGCAGCCGATTTTGGATTTTTTCTCTCTAACTCCCCGACCAGTATGCATGAAAAATTGGTTGTGATGGGCAGCATCTCCTCTCTTAAATAAAACGCATATGAGATTTTCGGGTCACATACCCCCCCGATGAAAACCGTGGATGCGGTTTCCCATGAAAATGCAGGGTGCATTTTCATTCGAGTAATGCCCCGGGCCCCTATCCAGGTTTATCCCACTCCCTGACAGAAAATGCCTCTGGCATGTTCATGCGTCGGACCAGTTGCGATTGCATCAGTCTTGTTTTCATACCAACACACTATGAACTCCTTTCAGGATTTCGGACATACATTGTGAAAATGGCAAAGCCATTTTCATTCGTGAAATTGATAAGATTCGATGGGAAAAACCTGAAAGTATTTAAGTGGCAAAATTCAAGATTTGTTGAAATGAATACGAAAGTTATTGGAATATTGGCCATGCTGCTGGTGGCAACCCTTTTCGTTGCACCGACCGTTGCTGCGTTTGTGACTCCCTCGAAATCCAGTTCTTTTGGGAATTCCTTCAGTTACTCTGCTCCGAGAACGAATCTTGCAGGAGTAGATCCGACGAATCCTTCTACAATGGCTTCTCTCGCCTCTGAAATTAAAAGAATGAACTTTGGCCCATCTCCGCAACGGCCATTTGGTTGGACACCTTACTGTATTGGGTAAGAGAATCATTTAAACAATTTTTTTATGGGGAGTATGTGATATACATGACAAAGGTCTCTCATACCCATCCATCTTCGCCGGTTCCCCGAAGAGGGACAAACGAATATTCAGTCAGGAAGGCACGAGTCGAATCAAATATTGAGATGTCTAGGAATCGCATCTTTTCTCCATGACATAGTATTCGGGTCTCTGTTCGCGACGGTATTGTCCAGGGAGACATGGGCGATGAGACATCCTGTGTAAGAACCTGAAAAAATGGATTTGCTGAGAAAATGCCTCCGGCATTTTCATGCGTCGGGCCTGTTGCGATTGCATCATCCTTGTTTTCATTCATACCATCATCTAATGTGTAAACGTCTGGCTGAATGGGTTGGAAAAAGAGAGATTCGGATATTCAGCAACAGCACCCGCAGCACCCGCCAGGACAGGCACCGGGGATGAAGAGGTTCTGCATATTCACGCTTGTACCCATAGATGGGGGCAGGTTGAGATAAGGAGAGGGCGGCGGCCCATAATCAGTGACCATCGAGGGGGAGAAGAATGATGAAAACGAATTCGGATTGTTCGGATTAAAACCATTCGCGAGTGATTTCTGCGACGAGATCTGGAAGTTGCTGACTTTATTCGGGGAGAATATCGCCGCTGCAGAAGGTGCGATAAGCAGAGCAACTGCAACCATAATCGCCATCAGGCAGAGAACAATTTTTTTCATGATTGTTACATAGATGGTCATCATTTAAAATTTTTTTGTAATGATCTCCCCTGTGGATCGGTCTTCCCTTACCCGGAACCCCGGGTGATCATGAACGCCGCTCATTCCCTGAAGGAATAAAATTCCATGAGTGCCTCCCCTCTGCTGTCTACTAGGAGGAGTGAATCTTCCCCTGTCACATAGGCGGCCACTCCTTTCAGGCCGCTGAAAAAGCTCTGTTCCTGTTCCATGACAGTCTCGTTCCCACATTTCATATCGGTCGCAGCAGGGACTCCAATAGCAATCGCAGCCCCGTGCTCCTGGTAAGAGGCCCTGTAAGAGTTGCAGCCTGCTATGCCAGAGAGGGTACCTCTAAAAAATCTCGCAGTCACGAGCACCTCTTCAGGCAGGGTGGCCATCACGTCCTGATCATCCCGGTAGGAGGTCAGGTACCAGGTCTTCCAGGAGATCTGCCCTGCATCCACGGGCATAATACCCTTCCTGAAAATGAGCACCGCTCTCCCCTTGCTGTCAGAGAGTGAGAGAATCACACCTTCGACCCGGTAGGAACTCACTTTTCCCAGGTCAACGAGGTAGACTGACTCCTGGGAAAGCACCCCTGTGGGGGTAATGCACACGTCCCTGGTATGTGCGGGTGTCTCGATGGAGAGTCGGGGGGATGTGGCTTCATACCGTGCAAAATACTGGTTGCATCCTGAAGTCCCGTACACGACGCCGTCGTGTTCAAATCGGGCAGTGATGACACTTTCCGGTATCACACTCTCCTGTGCCAGTCTCCCGCTGTCATAGGAGACGAGTTCCCAGGTGATTCCGGACAGATCTGATGTGTTCTCCTCATATACCCGTGTTGAAACAGGTGTCAGGGTGCCGGTGGTGTTCTCATGGCCTGGTTCAATGGACCGGGTGGCGCATCCAGACCAAAGGACTGCCAGGACAAGCAAACAGGCAAGAATTGACGCAGGCAAAGATTTCATGGCGTATCAATCATTTTGTTGAGGGTGTCCCATAAGATGCCCTGCCAGGATACTGCACCCCGTTTCTCCTCACCTTTTCCCCCGGCCCCGTACTCCGTGCAGGAAGAGTCATCACGCGAAAAATCGCGGTTAAATCATTGTTCACACCCTCTTCTCCCGCAGCTTCTGGATGTAATCATCAAGGGATACCCTGGTCGTCTTCAGCAGATATTCATGCGCTGACCCTGGGATCCCTTCCGTGTTCTTCAGGGCATCACGGGCAGATTCAGCATAATTCTGGGCCAGGGCGAACTGCTGGTCCATCTCCGCTCCCGCAGCATCGGCGGTATTTCCTGAAATTTTCCTGATGGCCGAGAGATATTTCAGGTACTCGTTCCTTCGGATCTCGTTCTCCTTCTCTGCGAAGGGTTCTATTCTTATCATGGATGCATGGTATGCTTCAGCAGCATTCTTTAATTCGAGGGCTGAAGATCGAAGCTCTGACGGCAGGTAGGGGACATTTCTGGTTGCTGCCCCCACCTGGAAGTAGCGGTTCATCCTCTCCAGTCGGGTGGCGATATCTGACTGGGATGATTCGTAGAGAGAAAGGAATGCCGTGTCGCCGGTTCCCGCAGCCTGGGTGGCCACTGGTGTTCCCTGGGGAGTTGTAGTGGGGATGGACGGGACCATACATCCTGTAGAGAATACCAGGAGAACTATACAGGTGAGAAGAGTGAATTGGTGATCAGCTGAAAGCTTCATTACATGTAGAGTTGAGCAGGTGCGCTGATAGTAATTTTGATGCCTTCCGGAGTTGATACCTGTATGAACACCTTGTCTCACTGGTGACACCTGTTCCGGAGGCCGGAGTTGGGCGAAACTGGCTCATATTCTCCCGAATCACCGGAAGGGCAATGTGGGTCGGCAGGAAACATGCAGATACGCAGTATTGTTCTCTACACCCTCGTTCTTCTCATTCTTGCTATGGGCCTTGCAATCTATGGCGGCATACAACTGGTGATGATCCCTGCAGTTGAGCATATCGAGTCAAGGGAAGCCTCGGACAATGTTCTTCGCCCTGTACGTGCGGTGGAGAACGAGATCATCTCACTTGAAGGGACAGCCCTTGACTGGGCGCAGTGGGATGAGACCTACTTCTTTGCAAAGGACCGGAGAGAGGATTACATCGAGAATAACCTGATGGATACGACTTTCACAAGCCTCAAACTGGATCTCATGCTCTATTATGATCTCGATGGGGAGCTCTTCTATGGAAAGGGCTATGACTTTAAAGACTTCCAGCCTCTGGAAATCCCCGAAGACTTGCATAAAAACCCTGCAAAGTCTCAATTAGACGCATTAGGGGCGGAAATAGGGGAAGAGAATGCCAGCATACGGGGGATCATACAGCTCCCTGAGGGATTGCTCCTGGTCTCGATCAATCCCATACTGCAGAGCGATTCAACCGGGCCGATGACGGGCCACCTCTGCATCGGACGTTACCTGGATGCCACCGAGATCAGGAAAATCGCATATCTGACCTCCACAAACCTTTCGGTTTCTCCGGTGGGAGATGCCACGTTCCCTGGAATTGTCCTCCCTGCCACACTGAATTCACAGGAGATGCCCACCCACGTGATGATCCCGGGCGATGGCAGTACCATCGCTTCGTTCGCCGTGATGGAGGATATATATGGAATGCCTGCAGCAGTTTTCAGGGTAGACAGCCCGAGAACCACCTACCAGATTGCCCGGGAGAGTATGATCCTCTTTTTTTATCTCATCGCCGCGATTGGGTGTGTCAGCGTCCTATCGGTGATATATTTCATCGATCATAATTTTCTCTCCCGCCTCTCTTACCTGGAGAGGAGGATGAAGGAGATCGCTGACAGGCAGGACTTCTCCGGGAGGACCCATCTCATTGGCGAGGATGAACTCACCAGCCTCTCCTCACGAATTGACTACACGCTGGATGCCCTGGAAGAGCATATCATTGCAGAACGTGCTGCAGTGGAGAGGGCAAGGATTGCAAATGAAAAACTGTCCCTCCTCTCCAGGATCACCCGCCACGATATCCTGAACCAGGTCACGGTGATCAGGGGTTTTGCGGATCTCTCCAGGGAGACCCTGCCTCCCCACTCTCCTGCCATCCCGTATCTCGACCGTATCAGTTCAGCTTCCGCGACTATCGAGGATCAGCTGGCATTCACCCGGGAGTATGAGCTCTCGGGAGCACCTGCGAACCCTGTCTGGTTCAACATCCGTGATCTCACTGCAGGGGTGGTTCGGAAGATGGCCCAGGGGACCGTTGAGGTACAGGTAGATACCGGTGACCTTGAGATATACTCTGATCCGCTGTTTGAGAAGATCGTATACAATCTGGTGGACAATTCCCTCAAGCATGGAGAGAAAGTGACTCGAATCCGGCTCTCTTTCCAGGAGGACGGGGAGTCAGGGGTTCTCATCTACGAGGATGACGGGGTGGGTATACAAAATGACCAGAAGGAACTGATATTCGAGCAGGGGTTTGGAAGACACCTGGGCCTCGGGCTGTTCCTGAGCCGGGGGATCCTCGCGGTGACCGGCATCACTATCCGTGAGACAGGTGTGCAAGGAGAGGGTTCCCGGTTCGAGATGCGTATACCCAAGGGATTGTTCAGGGTAAAGAGACCTGGGGACTGACAGGCATTGCGTTGAGTCTTCCCGGCGTACAATGGGATGGATGGAAAAAACTACTTGAGTCTTTTAGAAAAAAACTACATGATTCCCTTCGAGGCACACGCATATGCATTCATGAAAATGGCGCAGCTATTTTCATATAAAAAGATACAAAAATGAAAATGCCTGAGGCATTTTCATACTTAGATCAGGTGGAAGTCCCCGATCCCGATACATACCAGTCAGGGAGGATGAAATCGGTCTCCTTCAGGTGGTCCGGCCACACGATCTTGGGTCGCAGTTCTCCTGCAGTCTCATTCCACACTAGCTGCTCCATATAGAGATCGAACTTGGCCTCCCGGTAGTTGTCGGTAAATGCGATTACCCCATTCTGCATGGCTTCTATCATCTGGGGCATCGAGAGGGCGCCTATTGCCTGGTTCACTTTTACCTTATCCCTGGTCCCCGCGTTCTCCACTGCCTGGGCAGCGATATAGATGCCCTCGTAGGTGGATGCACCCATCATCCCCGGGTAGGAACCCCACCGTTTCTGGAAGTTCTGCCGGAATGCGGTCATATCATCCGCTATCGGGCCTTTTGGTATGGCATAGGGGCTGAACCTGGTCTCGATGACGGAATATTCACCGTATTTTCCAAGGCCTGAGTAATAATCGGGGTCATCGTTGCATTCGACGGCAAGGAATATGGTGTTCAACCCCACATCCCTGCGTGCCTGGGTGACCATCGGTATCTGTTCGTTCAGGAATGCAGCAGGATAGACCACGTCCGGAGTGGAGGCCTTGATAGAGGTGAGTACGGTCCGGAAATCGGTCTCTCCCATCTTGAAGGTCTCCTCTGCCACCACCTCGATGTTGAGGCCGCGCCTCTCAATGGTATCCTTCACCGCCTTCTGCACCCCTTTCCCATAGGGACTGTCCTGGACGATCAGGGCCATGCGCAACGGGCGGGTATCGGGATACCCGAATCGCGTGTTCACTGCTTTTCTTATCACGTCATCGGCAAAAAGGGTGGTCTGCTCACCATAATCATCGGTTGTGGGACAGTAATGGTACATGGTCCCGGTATCAATGTCGGTCCTCTGCGTGATGGTAGGAGTGGAAGCACCGGTGATGATATAGGGTATTTTATGCTCCGATACGATGGACTGGTGTGCAGAGACCACCGCACTTGAGAAGCCACCGACCATGATATCCACCTTGTCCTGGGTGATCAGCCTCGAGACAGCTTTTTGCCCTCCTTCCCTCGTGGATTCATCATCTCCCAGGACGAGGGTGATGGGAATCCTGGCATTGAGGTCTTTTACCTCCACCCCGCCTTTTGCGTTTATCTCATCGGCCGCGAGGACCGCAGACTGCCAGATGTCCTTTCCGGTGGTGCTGGCCGGGCCGGTCATGGAGGCCACCACCCCGATCTTCAATGTCTCCTGTGATACCGGCTGCTGTTCTGTACAGGCTGCACAGAGCACCAGCGCCAGGAGGAGTGCCGCTACAAGATAGTATGATCTCATCTCTTCATTTCACCCCGAAAGATATGTTTAATATGTTCTATGCTAACATATATCATGCTATTTGTTAGCAGGGTGCATGGTATGCTCAGGGTCCATGGAGTGACAAAATCCTTCGGCGGTCTCACGGCGGTGAACAGGGTGGATCTCTCGCTCTATAAAGGGGAGATCCTGGGCCTTGTCGGCCCGAACGGGGCAGGGAAGACCACTCTCCTGAACCTGATCTCTGGCATCTACCGCCCCGATGCAGGGGGGATCATATTCAGAGATGAGGATATAACCCGTCTCTCCCTGGATGCCGTCTGCAAGAAGGGAATCTCCAAGACCTTCCAGCACCCCCGCTCATTCCCCGGGCTGACCGCCAGGGAAGGGGTCATGATAAGCGCCCTTTACGGGAACGGTCGCCGACCCTCGGTGAAGGAGGCGCACTCCGAGGCAGAAGAATGCCTCTGCAGGGTCGGGTTCCCGGAAGGAAAGCTTGACAGCCCCATCAGCAGCCTCAATACCATCGAACTGCGCAGGTCCCAGCTCGCCAGGGCGCTTGCATCCCATCCAAAACTCCTCCTCCTCGACGAGCTCACCACCGGTCTCACACCGAGCGAGGGGAAGGAGGCGATGCGTCTCATCCAGGAGATAAGGAGCGACGGTCTGACCATCCTGATGATCGAGCATGTAATGCGCATCATAATGGGAGTCTCTGACCGGATCGTGGTGCTCGACCATGGCGAGAAGATCGCCGAGGGAACTCCGGAAGAGATAGCAGTCAACGAGCAGGTTATAGATTCATATCTCGGCGAGCGCTATCACTTTTAACCGGGGTAGAAATCCGTGATCAGCATAGAGAACCTGAATGTATCCTATTCCCACCTCCAGGTATTGTGGGATGTCTCGCTGCATGTCTCCAGGGGAGAGATAGTCACGCTTATAGGCTCAAACGGCGCCGGGAAAAGCACCCTGGTCTCCACCGTATTCGGTCTCAACACCTCCCCAACCGGGCGGATTGAACTGAGAGGGGAAAATATCCTGGGACTGCCCACCTATGAGATTGTCCGCCGCCGACTCGCCCTGGTGCCTGAGAAACGTGAGCTCTTCCCGAGGATGACGGTGAGAGAGAACCTGGAACTGGGGGGATATGTCCGGGATGATGCGAGCACGCTCGAACATGTCCTCGAACTCTTCCCAATCCTTCGGGAGAGGGAAGACCAGAATGCCGGAACGCTGAGCGGGGGAGAGCAGCAGATGCTCGCCATCGCCCGCTGCCTGGTGGCGGATCCCGAGATGATCGTCCTTGATGAGCCGTCACTCGGGCTCTCCCCGAAACTGGTGCACACGGTCCTCGGGACCGTACAGCGCCTCAACCAGGAAGGTCTCACCATCCTGCTGGTGGAGCAGAACGTGCGCAGGGCGCTTGAGATCTCGCACAGGGCATACGTGCTCGAGAGCGGGAGAATTACCCGGACTGGACCTGCATCCGAGCTCCTCCATGACGACCAGATCCGGGAGGCATACCTGGGGCTGTGAAGGTCAGCAGGGTCGTTTTCCACCTCTCCTTCACCTGGCATTTCAACCCCTCCTTGGCGGGTCGTCATGCCAGGGTTTCCTCCCTCCATCCCGTTGAATCTGCCATGAACAGGGAGAGTAGTTGCATCTCTCTAAAGGCATGTGACCCGACAGTCTCATGTCCGTTTCATTGGGAAACCCATCGCTCTCGTACCCCCGTGGATACAGTCAGGACTTTTTTCGCCTGATTCGCTTCTGGATCTCTTCAGGAATGGAGACGAGTCCCCGTGGAAGAAAGATGATGATCAGCACCAGGAGGACTCCGATGATGATGAAACGGGCATAGGTAAGCCCTACGGCATTCAACCCGTCCCAGAGCAGCGTGACCACGATCGTGCCGACGATGGGGCCGGCAAGGGTGCCGAGACCCCCGGTGATGGAATAGATGATTGGCCAGAACGAGAGGTCGATACCGAATATCTCGGGGGTGATGTACCCGAAGTGGAAGATCTCGAGGCTTCCTGCAATCCCGGTGACGAACGCACTGACCCCGAATGCGAACAGCTTGAATGGCACCGGGTTGATCCCTGCAGCCCTGGCCTCTAACTCATTCTCCCGAATTGCCGCCAGTGCAAGGCCAATCCTTGACTTGAGCAGGTAGTGGAAGATGAGAATGACGGCGATTGCGATTATCAGGATCAGGTAATACTCTATCATCAGGTATCCTGGGATAGAAGTGGGAACCAGCTTGGGGACAGGGTATCCATCCCAACCCCCGGTCACCGGGGCGAGCTGGCTCACCACCAGTGTCTGGATGATCACCGCAAACCCGAATGTCACCATCGCCAGGAACCATTCCCGCAGGCGCACGCAGGTGAGCCCGATGAGGATGCCGATCACCGCAGCAAATGCCCCACCGAAGACCAGGGTGACGAGCGGAGGAAGACCGAGCCGCAGGGCCAGAAGGGATGCCGCATATCCCCCGAGGCCGAAGAATGCCGCATGCCCCAGGGAGCCCTGCCCCGAGAAGGTGAGAAAGTTCCAGGCAGAGGCGTATATGATAAAGATCAGCATCAGGATGAGGATGGTCAGGTAATAGAGGTTCGAACCGATGAAGAGGGGGATGAGAAAGGCCAGCACCAGGAAGGCTGCAGTGAGGAGGGTGCGGGGATCGCGGGCATTGGATATCTTCATTCCTCAGCCTCCCCGAAGAGCCCGGTAGGCCTGATCACCAGGACCACGATCAGGAGGATGAAGGATACCGCATCCTTCCAGGATCCGCCAAGGGTATAGGCGGTGAAATTTTCAACCATGCCGATCGCAAGGCCCCCCACGATGGCCCCGGGAATGCTCCCGAGTCCTCCCAGGATAATGATGGCAAATCCCTTGATGGCAGGTATGGAGCCCATGTAGGGGTTGAAGACCTGCCCGCTCACCGCCCACAGGGTGCCTGCCGCGCCGGCCAGGCCGGCACCGATCCCGAAGGTGAGCATATCCATCTTCTCCACGTTGATCCCCATCAGCATCGCTCCTTTCCTGTTCTGGCTGGCAGCCCTGATAGCCCGCCCGAGCGCAGTCTTCTGCAGGAAGAGGTAGAAGGCAACGAGTATCAGGATAGTGACCGTGATGATGATCAGGTAATCGAGGGGCAACTGGAGCGGACCGAGACTGATGGTAATATCGGAAAAAGGGCTCTTTATAGACCTCCACTCGTCAGTCCATATCATGGCCACCATGTTCTGGAAGATGTAGATCAGCCCGAGGCTGATGAATATCTCGTTCAGTTTCCCCGTTCCAAGGATCGGCCGGAAGCATAACCGCTCGACGATAATTCCTACCACGATGAGCACGGGGATGGAGCAGATGAGAAGGACATAGGGATTGAACCCGCTGATCACGAAGAGGAAGAAGGTGACGTAGGTCCCGAGCATCAGGAACTCGCCATGGGCAAAATTGACGATCTTCATCACCCCGAAGATCAGGTTGAGACCAGTGGCCAGCAGGATGTAGATGCACCCCGAATAAAGGCCCCAGAACGCCACCTGGCTGAGTATCCCGATGCTGCCGTCCATTGAGCGATCTCTCTCCCTTACCCCTGGTAAAAAATATTTAGGTAGATCCAGGAGTGTACCAGTCCGGCAGCATAAATTCTTTGGCTTTCAGGTTCTCCGGCCAGACAATTGTGGGCCTTGGTTCACCGGAGGCCGGGTCGATTGCAAGCTGTACCACATAGAGGTCAAACTTGCTCTCATGGAAATCAGGTGAGAAACTGATGATCCCGCCCTTCATGATCTCCATCATCTGGGGCATGGCCAGGTTCGCCAGGGCATCCCTTATTTTTGCCTTCTCGAGGCTCCCGGCCTTCTCAATCGCTTCTGCAGCGACATATACCGATTCATAGGTCGCCGCTCCCATCATCCCTGCAAATCCCCCATACTTCTTGTCAAAATTGGACAGGAACTGCCTTGTTGCCTCTTCTGTGGATCCCTTCGGAACTGCATAGGGGGAGAACCGGCTCTCCATCACCTGGGCGTCACCGTATGAACCCACGCCCTTGTAGTAATCGGGGTCGTCATTGTTCTCAATGGACAGGATCAGGGTGTTCAGCCCAACGTCTCTCCTGGCCTGCTGGGTCATGGGGACGAGCTCGTTCAAGAAGGTCACGGCATAGATGATGTCCGGGTTCTTGGATTTCACCGAGGTCAGGACCGTCCTGAAATCAGACTCTCCCATCTTGAAGGGTTCCTCGGCCACTACTTCTATTGGCAGATTTTCAGTTTTTATAAGGTTCTTCACTGCATCGAGCTGCCCTTTCCCGAACGGGCTGTCCTGGTATATCACAGCCATTCTCAACTTCCGGTCTGCCGAAAATCCGAATTTGCTGTTGATGGAAGGCCTGATCACCTCGTTGATGAACATGACGCTCGCCTCCCCCGAATCGTCCGTGTTCGGCCTGTGGAAGAACATGTAGCTGGTGTCGATATCAGTGCGGTGTGAAACAGAGGTGCTCGAACCACCGGAGATGATGTAGGGCACCTTGTACTCGGCCACAATTGCCTGGTGCGCAGAAACCACTGCGCTTGAATATCCGCCGACCAGGAGGTCAACGTTATCCTGTGTGATCAATTTGGAGACCGCCTTCTGGCCTCCTTCGCGGGTGGATTCATCGTCTCCCTGGACCAGGTGGATGGGGATCGATCTCCCGAGATCCTTCACGTAGACGCCGCCCCTGGCATTGATCTCCTCTGCAGCCAGTTCTGCGGACTGCCAGATGTCTTTGCCTGTCGTGCTGGCCGGCCCGGTCATGGATGCCACAACGCCGATCTTTATCTCCCCTTTCTGTGCAGCAGGCTGCTGCTCGGTGCAGCCGGAACTCAACACCAGGAACGTCAGGCAGATGGCCAGAAATATACAAAAAATGCTCTCGCGCTTCATGGACACTCACCATGCTATGGTGTAGCATGACATACTAAGTGCTAGGACGGGGTAGTTAATAGGATTTCCGATGTAGTTCTCGTTCTCCCCACGGGAGAGATCTGGGTGGTAGTTCTGTAAACAGGAGATTGATTGTGAATGGAGCGTGTTCACAGGATAGCTCTCTATCAGAATCCGGTTCCTGTGACCATAGGGGCCAGATGAGGAGTGATACAACGAGAGATCAGTTCATCTTGGTCTGCAATGGTCTCTTCAGCAGAGAGAAAATAGGAAGGTGAGAGAATTGAGGGAAGGGCGAGTCACATCAGTGGGACTCTGGGGTGTCTTTTGGAAGTGAGGCTCCGGCAGATGATGACTCACTGCTGTGAAATTCATCAAGCCTTGCAATGGCTGATTTGTAGGCCTGGTCAAGGGCATTTGTCTCCTCCTCCTGCGCATCCACAGGGAGGTTCCGGATCACCTGGAGCCCCATGGTGCGGTAACGGTCCAGGCTCTGTTGGGTGGTCTCAATCGAGGAACGGGTACGTATATGGGTCTCGACGATCTTTGGAAAGAACTCCTCGATGATAATCTTCACTTTTGGGTTCATTCTCTCTCCTCTTGCTCATCACTTTTGGTAGGAAAACCGCATCCGCGGTTTTCATCACCGGGGCATGTGACCAGAAGATATCATGTGTGTTTGATTTTCACCTGATTAAGGTCTCTTTTGGGGAAAGGTACGATCCGGGGTGGGTTACAGGATCCCGACCCAGACGATCGCACTGATGGAGACCATGATGATGAGGATGATGATACCTGCCTTGTAGAGGCATCTGCGACAGATACCTGCAAAATGAGGCTCGTGATCCGGTTGGGTCCCGGCACCGCAGAACCGGCAGGAGGCCACCGTATGGTGATGAGAGGATTGTGCTCTGGGCATGCAGGATCAGGTCAGTTTGTGGGAATTTGAATGTATCGGGAAGGACAGAGGGAAGTTACCGCTACCTGTCCAGTCTATCCAGCACATTCACCTTCGTCCTGGTCTGGACGAGGGTATATTCCCTGCTCACAGATGCGGTGGTTCTCGCGGCCTCCTGCATGGCAAGGAGGAGTATCTTCACTGCATCCTCAAGCGTACCTCCACCTGTCTTCCAGTGCTCCCTGATGCACCGGTAGGCGATATTCCTGGTGGTCTCATTACCCAGGACAAGGAAGTGGCTCCCTTCTCCTCTGGAGAGGATGGTCCATGCAGGGCCGGTCTTTTCCACGATGGCATACTGTCCGCATGACACGCAGAGACGCCTCTTCCTGATCTCAGCGCCGTCAGTTTCTGTCACCTCTCCGATGAGGAGTCCGTCCTCTTGCCTGACCTTGCACTTATCGTCCCTGATGGCGATGCTCACCCCCAGTGCAGAGGCCCGGGTCTGCAACTGCTCGACAGTGCAGATCCGGTTGCAGTAGAATTCGGTCTCCAGTATCGCGATAGAGGACGCTTCCCCCCGGAAGAGTATCTCGCGCTGGTCACCGGCCATGAACGCGCCGAGGATCCCTGAAAATGCCATGATCAGGCTCATGGCCTTTCCATCCCTGTCATGAGTGTCATCGATGCCTGTTCCTCTCCTCCCCGTGGATGGCTATCGGCCCCTGCCTGTTTTGGGCAACTCTTGCATGCAAAGGGTGAATAACAGCGGCGAGGTGGTTGGAATTGCCATCGATTACTCTTCGAACCCTCCGGGAGGGAGGGGGGTGACCTGCTCTTCACCTTCCCAGTCTCCTGCGATAAAGGAGGTAACCGGTTGCCAGCGTTGCCAGCACGATGACGAGGACTGCGATCCCAATCTCCAGGTTCATGAGGATGAGGTCTTTAATCACCTCGGCTCCAAGTCCGATAAATGCACATCCCGTAAAAGCCCCGAGTGTAATGGCCAGGAGAGTCCTCCCCGGTGAGAGCCCGATCATCCTGCCCACAAGGGTCCCGCCCACCCCCCCGCTCCCCTGCAGGGGAAACATCACGAAGAGAACCACGCCGGTAAAGTAGAAGCGCTCCAGCCATGGCCTTTTATTGATGAATTCGCCTCCTTTATCCATGAAATGCTGTATCCATCTTCCCAGGACCGGTATTTTTAAAGCCATGTCACAATTCAGGGCCATGAATATCCCGGCCAGTACGTCAATGAGGGCGATGGAGAATGTCATCAGCCACCAGGGGAACCCGATGGCGATACCGATCGGGATGACACTCTCTTTCCCTGCCGGAGGGATGACGTAGGCAAGCATCAGGCCGCCAAGAACAAGTGCCATATCACGGGGGAGAAAGAGGAGGCATACGCCGAAATAACAGCCGCCGAGGAGGAAGGGAAACACGATCCGGAATATCCTCTCCGGAAGGGATACATTCAGCATGGGGCAGATATCCAGGTTCGGAATACGGGCAGGAATGGGCATGAGACGTGAACTGCAGGATGGCTCTGAAAGCCGGTTCTCTTCTGCAGATCTTGACAGGAGAATACATTAGGGTTGTGAAGGAATCGACCGACCCGCGCATGTTATCACTCCTCGATGTACACACGAAGGATCAATGTTCATCGTCGGCCACCGTGGGGCCAGGGCCCATGCCCCCGAGAATACACAAAAAGCCATCCGGATTGGGATGAAGTGTGCAGAGTATGTGGAAGTGGATGTCAGGCTCTCCCTGGACAGGGTGCCGGTAGTCATGCATGATCCAACAGTAGATCGCACCACGGATGGAAAAGGGCGGGTGGGGGAGATGACCTTTGATGAACTTTCGACACTTGATGCGGGTGAGGGTGAGCATGTCCCATCACTTCAGGAGGTCTGCGAACTGGTGAAAGGAGAATGCGGACTCTTCGTGGAGATAAAGGAACCGGGGAGCGAGATGGAGGTCTGTGCAGTCCTGGATCGGGAGGCGCCGTCACCCCTCTGGGTGGTCTCCTTCCACAGCGGATCCCTGGAGATAGTGTCTGAAATCCTGCCAGGTGCAGTAATCGGGTTCATCTACTCCCGCCAGGTTCCCGGGGCGGCAGAGAATGCGGCTCGCAAGAAACAGCATGCGCTCCTACCCCGCTTTGATCTCCTTGTCCCGGAACTGGTTGGAGCGGCACATGCACGGGGGATCAGGGTCGTCCCCTGGACCCCGAACACTGCCGGGGAGTGGGAAATGGCGAGGGAGATTGGGGTAGATGGGGTTGCGACCGACGATCCCTGCTCAGCGCGGGAGTGGAACAAAACCGTGGGATAACCCTCTTCAGCCAGGCAGCTTCCCAAATGTGCCGGAGACCGGGATCACCCGCTCTTTTGGCAATCTTTTTTTTCTCTTCAGTTACATTTGCTTAATTATTGCCATGGACACCAGTGTCCTCCTCGTCGGAATCGTTCTTGCGGTCACCATCATCCTCCTGGTGAGCGACCGGATACGTATCGATCTGGTCGCCATCCTCGCAAGCCTCTCCCTCGCCTGGCTTGGCCTCATCACCCCGGTTGAGGCAGTCTCGGGATTTGCCTCAAACGCCGTCGTCGCGATGGCATCGGTGCTGATCCTCGGGTACGGGATCGAGAGGACCGGCGTCACCTCGCGACTCGCCAATGCCATCGTCAGGTATGCCGGGACGGGAGAAAGGCGGATCACTGCCACCATCTCGATGACGGTCGGTCTCCTCTCATCGGTTATGCATAATGTCGGGGCAGCCGCCCTTTTTCTTCCTGCGACGAGGAGGATTGCGAAGCAGACACGCATCCCCGTCTCGCGCCTGATGATGCCAATGGGGTTTGCTGCCATTCTTGGGGGGACCCTCACCATGATCGGGTCCGGCCCCCTGATCGTGTTGAACGATCTCCTCCGCCAGGGAGGTGCAGAGCCGTTCTCCCTCTTTGCTGTCACCCCTGTCGGCTTTCCCCTCCTCGTCGCCGGGGTTGCGCTATTCGCCTTCGCGGGAAGTCGGATTCTCCCTGAGAAAGAGGAGACGCATTCCGGCCCGACAGTTGCCGAGGTCTGGGGTATCGATCATCCCATCAGGACCTGCAGCATCACCCCTACTTCGTCGATTTCCGGAAAGACACGCGAGGAGGCGTTTTCAAAGAACCGCTACGGCCTCGATCTCCTTGCTGTCAAACAAAACGGCGATATCTCCGTCGCCCCCTCGCGATGGACCCGGTTCGAAGCAGGCCAGGAGCTTGCATTTCTCGGGCCAGAAGAAGGGTTTCTACAGTTTATTCGCGAGTCCGGCTGTGTTCCCTCCAATAAAAAGGGCAATTTTTGGGAGATCCTGAATAGCGAGGGGTTTGGATTTGCCGAGCTGGTTGTCCGGCCGAACGCCTCGATCATCGGGAAGACCCCGCAGGAGATCATGTTCCGGAAGACGTTCTCTCTCGAGCCGATCGTTCACCAGCGGGGAGAGACCGAGACCCGTGCAGACTTCTCCAACATCCCGCTTGCGGCGGGTGACATCATCGTTGCCTATGGGTCATGGGACAGCCTGCGGCTCCTTGCCGGGCAGCACCGGGATCTTCTTTTGATCACGCCTCCCGAAGGGGTCCAGGTGCGGTTCAGGAAGGGGCGCCTGGCGGTGCTGATCTTTTCTGCATCCCTCATTCTCGGAATGACAGGCGTCCCGCTCTCGATGGCTCTCCTCACAGGTGTGGCAGGGATGGTCCTCTCTGGTGTCCTCACTCTGGACGAGGCGTACCGGGCAGTCGATTGGAAGACGATCATCCTCATAGGCGGCCTCATCCCGCTCGGGATCGCGATGGAGAAGAGCGGGGCAGCCGCAATGCTTGCCGGATTCCTTACCGAAGCGCTCCCGGGAGCACACCCGATCGTGTTCATGTGTGCGATAGCAATCCTCGCAACCGTCCTCTCTCTCATCATCTCAAATGTCGCGGCAACGATACTCCTCGTCCCTCTGGTGATGATCAGTGGTGCCGCTGCCGGGATAGACCCCCGTGCTCTTGCCCTCCTTGTCGCGGTCTGCGCCCAGAATTCTTTCATTCTCCCGACCCACCAGGTCAATGCCCTCCTGATGGGTCCGGGTGGCTATTCCACGAAGGACTACTTAAAAGCGGGGAGCATCATGACAGTGATCTTCACAGGGATTGCCGTAACCCTCATCTACCTCCTCGTCGCATAGACCGATGAGTGCGAAAATGAGAATCCACCAGTTTTTCGTCCCCGGAATTGCTCACAGTTCTTACATCGTTGCAGGAAACAGGACCTGTGCGGTCATCGATCCGGCCCGGGATGTCGGGCGGTATATCGATGCCGCACGGGATATGGGACTTCGGATCACCCACATCCTGGAGACGCATTTGCATGCGGATTTCATATCAGGCCACCTCGACCTGGCCGAAGTGACGCGAGCAGAGATTTATGCGCCAAGGTCCGGAAACTGCGCATTCCCACATAAAGGGCTGGTCGAAGGGGACGCGATAACGCTTGAAGACATCCGCTTTCGTGTGATCGAGACGGCCGGCCATACCCCCGAGCATATCTGCTACATTGCCACCGATACCGCCCGCGGTGATTCGCCGGTCGCCCTCTTCTCAGGCGACACCCTCTTTGTCGGCGATGTCGGCCGTCCTGACCTCTTTCCTGGGAGAGCGGAAGCGCTCGCAGCCTCCCTCTATGACAACCTGCATACCAAGATCATCACCCTCCCGGACGAGTGCGAGGTCTATCCCGCCCACGGCATGGGATCCCTCTGCGGACGGGCGATGGCTGCAAAGAGGACGAGCACCATCGGGTACGAGAAGAAGTATAACTATGCCCTCAATATCGGTAACTGCAGGGAGTTTATCAGCGCCCTCACTTCGGATATGCCTGCAGCCCCTGACCACTTCGCCCGCTGTTCCGAGATCAACCGGGCAGGCCCTGCACTGATGCGAACCCTTCCGCAACCTGCCTCTCTCGATCCGAACTCCTTCTTCAGCCGGATTCAGGGGAGTGATGCCATACTCCTTGACTCAAGGAGTTATCCGGCATTCTCGGGCGTACATATCCCGGGAGCATGGCATATCGATCTCTCCGGGAACTTTGCCACACAGGCAGGCTGGATCCTCCCGCCAAATCGGGATATCCTCCTTGTTGTCGAGGAGAGGAGGCAGGCTGAAGAGGCGGCGCTCCAGCTCCGCCGCGTCGGATTCGACCGCGTTGCAGGATTCCTCGAGGGAGGAATGCTCCTCTGGGGATCTGCAGGGCTTCCCATTGGCCGTGTCCCGGTCATCACCCCTCAGGAAGCGAATGCGCTGATCAGCGGGGGCGGGGCGATCCTGGTCGATGTCCGGTCAAAGGAAGAGTGGCAGGAGAGTCATGCCAAACGGTCGGTCCATATCCCCTGGCATGACCTCAGGATAAGGTATACCGAGCTTGACCCTGCCGTGCACACTATCGTGATGTGCAAAGGGGGCCAGCGGGCGAGCATCTCGGCAAGCATTCTGAAGATGCATGGTTTTCAGAACGTCTCCAATCTCGGCGGCGGCTACACCGCGTGCCAACGGGCAGGCTTTGTACCCTGATGCGAGGGATTATTTGAGGGCAACACATTTCATTGAGATCAAGGGTCCAGCATGTTCGAATGGTTGCTGATGGCGACCTGGTCGCCTTATATTGTCGGGGCAGGGATCGGAGTCCTCATCTGGACGACGTTCCTCTTTTCCGACCGGCCGCTCGGTGCATCGACTGCGTATGCAAAGACTGCCGGGATGGTGGAGTCAGCGATATCCAGACACAATGCCGCGAAAATGCCTTATTACCGGAAATTCACGCCGACGATTGACTGGCAGTGGATAATCATCATTGGAGTGGTAATCGGGGCGTTTCTCTCTGCGTATCTCTCGAATACCTTCACGATACTGGTCGTGCCCACGCTTTTTGCGGATACGTTTGGGCCTGACCCTGCCGTCCGGATCGCCGTGGCGCTTATTGGAGGCATCCTGATGGGTATTGGGGCCCGCTGGGCGGGTGGCTGCACGTCCGGTCATGGCATATCAGGGGCATTGCAACTCTCGGTTGCCAGCTGGGTTGCGGCGATCTGCTTCTTTGCGGGAGGAATACTGGTTGCAGGCATGATGTTTGGGTTCGCGTTTTCATGAGGGATGAACACAATGGCATTTGAACAACTCAGGTCGAGCAGGGGGGCCCAGATCGTCCTTGGGCTCCTCACTGGAATTGCCTTTGGCTTCCTCCTCCAGAAAGGCGGAGTCACCGAGTACGCGGTAATCATCGGCCAGCTGCTCCTCACCGACTTTACGGTGGTAAAAGTGATGCTCTCTGCCATCCTCGTCGGCATGATCGGGGTCTATGCCATGAAGGCTGCGGGGCTTGTCAGGCTTCATGTCAAGGCAGGATCGGTCGGCGCGACAGTGATCGGGGGGTTAATTTTCGGGGCCGGGTTTGCGATACTCGGGTACTGCCCCGGCACGGCCGCCGGTGCGGTCGGATCGGGAGCACTTGATGCGGCGATTGGAATGATTGGTATTGCGCTCGGAGCCGGAATCTTCGCACGGATTTACCCTCGCCTCGATCGATCTGTCCTCAACCGCGGGATGTTTTCGGCAGAGACTATTCCCGAGATGGTAAATGTCAGACCGGGGATGGTCGTCGTCGTCGTTGCGTTCCTGATAATCGTAATCCTTTTATTGCTGGCAATGCTCGGGTTCTGATCGCAACCCCCCCCTCTTGCGAGTGAGGAAACGGGAGAGAGGTCTAAAAGAACCTCTTCCCCTGATAGGTTTCTGGATATGGTTACCTTATGCCAGGTGATACCCCCCAGGGATGGTGATGGATCCGGGTGAGATTTTTTTACCGGATTGACTTGAATTTTGGTGAAAGAAAAAGCTATAAAGGGAGTACAGGTTGATTACTCATGTATGGCAGAGTCTTCCGGAAGAGGGGAAGGCACACGACGCCGAAGTACTGTCCAGATCCCTATCTTTTATAAAATTCTGATCTACATGATCTTCGTCGCGATACTCCCCGTCATCCTCCTGGGGATCATTTCCATCGGTGGTACAGAGAGTATCGTGTCAATTATCGGCACCCTCCCCAGTGTGCTTCTCCTTACCCTGATCACAGTGCTGGTGGTGCTGATGTGGAGTTACTACCTGGCCCGCCAGGTCACCCGGCCCATCGTCGAGCTCTCGGCCATTGCATCCCGCATCAGCAGGGGAGACCTGCCGGATAAGGAGCTGGAAGTGATCTCGAGCGACGAGATTGGCGAACTTTTCAGGGCATTCAACAGGATGATCAACACTTACCGTATTCTGGATACCCTGGCAAAAGAAGAGCCTTAATGCCATAAAGCCGGAGCAGAGGCCAGATAAATGGAGGGATGGACAGGATGCTGAAGAAGGAACTCCAACGGCTCTTCTCCCTTGAGGGAGTGAACATGGCCCTTGTCATCGATCCGGAGGGCAGGGTATCAGAAGAGATAGGTGCTGCGTCGATCGACGGGAATCAACTGGCAGCGGTTGTCTCGTTCGTGATGGCAGAATCGAAAACCATGGCTACAAGGCTCGGCCACGAGCAGATCTCGATGGTCTTTGTTGAGTTCCGTGATATGGCCCTTCTCCTGTTTCCCTTGAAGAAATACTATTTTCTGCTCCTGATAACGCATCCCTCGGCAAACATCGGCCAGATCAGCTATGAACTGAAGAAGAACCAGGAACACATCTGTTCCCTGCTATGAGTGACTCGTTGCCCCACGGCGTGATTATTGGAGAGATGCAGGTCCCTTTCAAGTGGATGCTCTCCCACGCGGCCCGGTTCCAGGGGCTGATCAGGGTACGGGTGGGAGGGGGAGAAGGGTATGTGGTGGTCCAGAAAGGCCGCCCTGTGGGCTGCTATTTTCAGCAGGAGGACGCAGTGCTCAGAGGAAAATCAGCATACCTGCACCTGACCAGCGTTCTGGTGGTGAACCTGGTCATTCACAGGTATACGAGCGAAGAGATGGAGGAGGCCATCCATCTGGTGAAGGTCTCTGGTGCTGGATATCCGGAGGTGGATGCCCTCTCCGAAGGAAGGCCCGGGCGTGTCCTGGCAGAACAGAATGGAGAGACAGAAGGAGAACCTGCGGATGCACCTGCGGCAGATATGGCTGTCGATACCTCAATCACCGTCAAGGAACCCGCCATTCAAAAGCCCGCACAGCCGGTGGCGGAGAAGGGGGTTATCCTCCCGAGCGGCCTGGATACCGAGAACCTCGCTCATCTGCTCCTGGGGCGTCTGCTCCGTCTCCCGGGAGTACAGGCAGTCTCCATCTTCGGGAGGGGCACCTCGGTCCTCTCTATCGGAAACGTGAATCTTGATTTGCTGGTAGTCCTGGCAGACGATATGCTCCAGGCGGCAAAGGCTATCAGTCTGGTCATGCACACCGGTTCATTCGTCCAACTGACCCTCCAGATACCTGCCGGGAAGGTGATCATCGCCCCGTATTTCAATGAATATCTCTGCATTCTCACAGGGCCGGAGGTCAATCTGGGCCAGATAAGGAAGATCTTAAAAGAGATTCCGGCGGCGGCCGACACAGGGAAGAGGGATTCCTGATGTACCGCATCCTGATTGTGGATGACAATCCTGCAATCACCGATATCCTGGCCAGGATGATCAGGCACGAGGGATTGATTGCAATGGAAGCGCACTCGGGGGAGGAGGCCATAGCATTGCTTGAGCGAGAGCACCCTGACCTTATCCTGCTGGACATCCTGATGGAACCTATGGACGGGTGGGAGACGCTTGGGCGGATCAAGGGGGATGCGGGGACTGCCGATATACCGGTGATGATGATCACCGCAAAGAGCCTCGACCCTGCGGAGGTCCAGGTACACAGTGCGCTCTTTGAAGACTACATACAGAAGCCAATCACACGGAGGGACCTCTGTAAAGTCATCCGCCAATATTTCAAAAAGGAGACAGAGATAGGTGACGAGGTGGAGAAGGCCAGGCAGTCCGGAGTGGATGACGCACTTCTGGATGAGTACCGGCGACTCTCCCGTGACATCGAGGTGCACCAGAGGCTCCTGCTGCTGCTCTGGAACGTCTATCGCACCACCGGCGAGGAGGACCCCAGGAAACAGGATCTCCTGTCGGCCATCGGACGCATGGAGGCCGCACAGAATGCCATGAGGGAGCGTCACCAGGAGATCAGGAGGCAAATAACAGGGCAAGAGAAAGAGCTGCCTGGTGTACAGGAGCGAGGAGACCGGGAGGTATGATTTTTCCGTTCTTTGAAGAGTTTCGATCTATTGGATCTTGAAGTGCGAGAGACATAATCATGGTCACCTCACAGATATGATCGTATGACAAACCTCCTCCTCGGCATCGGTAACTCCCTTCGAAGGGACGACGGGGCGGGTAATTACGTGGTCTCACGGTTTCGTGTGTCAGGTTGGAGGGTGGTCGACTGTGGAACCGCTCCCGAAAACTTCTCGGGCCTGGTGAGGGAGGAGCACCCTGATATCCTCATCATGGTGGATGCTGCCGATATGGGGATGGCTCCCGGGGAGTTCTCCCTTATCCCAAAGGAGAAGATCCGGGATGCAGGCCTTGGGACACACCAGTTGCCCCTGGACATTTTCATCGACTTCCTCGCGGATGCAGCGGGGGAGATCCTGCTCATCGGGATCCAGCCCGAAGTGGTGGAGATGGGAGAAGGTTTGAGTCCTGCGGTGAGGGAAGGTGCAGATCGGCTGGTTGCACTGCTGGAGAAAGGCGAGGTGCAACGGATTCCGGAGATGGGTGGGGAATAGAGATCTTTCATCATTCACACATTCCCGCTGCAATCACGGGTGCAGCCCCTCACAACCTGGGTCTGCGATCCGGTCATTTGAGATCTTGGTGTACCTCATCCCGGAGGGACAAAAATTTCCCTCCCTCTTTTGGAATACCGCTCGATACGCACTTTCCGGGATGAATCCCCTCCATCTTCGTCAAGGGGGCTCACGGCCCCCCGACCTGCTTTTCAGTGCGGGGTCTCTTGTAGTGGGGTGGCGCCACAATGGCAGGGCAGAGCCATGAGACGGAATATCAGTGTCGGAAGTGCGGTCAATTGTCTGGAGTGAGGGAATGCTCGAGGAAATCTCACCAAGGAGAGGAAACACCCCGGGGTACCAAGCCCTGACACGGAATAAAAAGAATCCGCTGATAAAGGGGGATGATGGGTGGAATTATGCATGGGCTGGATCCCGCAGTTTCACGGCAGCGGTTCAATGACCCAATCAAGATATGTCTCCCGTCCGCAGGTCAGGGCTGAACCATCACAGAAAAAAATGGAAGAACTCTTCATTCCACGATCAGGTTCTCGGAGTACCGGTCTTCGTCGGCCAGGAGGAATTCGTCCGTCATGGAGAGGCCACCCTTGGGGCAGATGCTGGTGCACTGTGAGCAGAAGATGCACTGGCCGACCCAGACCCGTATCTGCTTGGTATCAGGGATGAGCTCGATGGCATGGGAGGGGCAGACCTTCACGCACAGCCCGCACCCGATGCAGCAGTCGCTCTTGTAGGTAATCTTGCCCCTGAACCGTGGCGGGGTCGGCACCGGTGGGATGAGTGTAGCCTTTCCCGCCCCCACGTCCTTTAAGAACCCTGTCACCGAGGGGGGGAGGTACTTGGCCGGGAACCGGTTGGTCGCAGGCTCGCGGAAGAGCTGGCGGATAAGTTCGGGGAACAGGGGGAGGAATTTCATGCTCCCACCACCCCGAGCGTGACGAGCGATGCATCGGCCATCAGAAGAATCAATCCCAGGAACCCGATCACCGAGAGGTAGACCCAGTAGAGGGAGACCACCTGGTTTATCCGGAAGCGGGCCATCCCCACCCGGACCAGTGTCACCGCGAAGAACAGGACAAGGATGGATTTTACCAGGAAGAAGAGGAGGTCTGCGGGCCATGCAAGCCAGGGGGGCATGGCCAGGAGCCCGGAGAGGTTCCAGGGAAAGAAGATTGCGATGATTACGGCGGCAAAGACCAGGGTCTTTACCCCCTGTGCGAGGTAGAACATGGCGAGGTTCCTCCCCGAATACTCCACCAGCAGCCCGCCGGCAAGCTCGGTCTCTGCCTCCTGGGTGTCGAAGGGTATGCGGGAGAGCTCTGCGGGGGTGACGACCGCAAGTACCAGGAGGAGAAGGAGTGCCCCGATGAACCCGACCGGTCCCACCAGGGTCCAGATGGGGTTTGCTGCGATGGTCCCGAGAGTAAAGGGCAAGGGGAGGCCGGCCGCCCCAAGGCGCCAGGCTACCCCGATCACCACGATCGCCAGCGGGAACTCGTATGCGATCATGGTCACCATCTCCCTCTGGGCCCCCACTGTGGCATACGGTGACCCTGATGCGAAACCTCCTGCGACCATGGCCAGTGCCGGCACAGCAAGGAGATACATCACCAGCACCAGGTCGCCGTAGACCCCGAGCACCGGGAGGATGCTTCCCACCGGGAGGTAGAAGAGGACCACGATGCTCGATACCAGCGCGATCACCGGGGCCAGGTGAAAGAGGCAGGGGATGGCGTTCGCAGGAACGATGTTCTCCTTTTGCAGGAGTTTTGCCACGTCGATGAACGGCTGGCGGATTGGAGGCCCAATCCTGGCCTGCATGTGGGCGGCGAGTTTCCGGTCAACACCGAGGAGGAAGAGCCCTCCCGCCAGTGCAAAGAGGGAGAGGAGGATGCACCACATCCCCATGGTGGCGATTCCGAGCAGGGTCATGACTGGAGCCTCCTGGTTTTCTCCACAGAGAGGCGGTGCAGGTTCTCCTTCGTGAGGATACGCGATGATCCGTCCCGGACCACTGCCACCCGGTCGGTGCAGGAGAGGCAGGGATCGATGGAGGCCACGATGATGGGGATATCGGCGATCTGCTCCCCCCTGAGCATGGGAATCCAGGACATAAGGTTGCTGTAGGAGGAGGCCTTCACCTTCCAGGTACTGGGGGCCTCCTTCCCATCCATGCGGACATAGTGGAAGCACTCTCCCCGTGGTGCCTCTACTCTCCCGATGGCTTCCCCTGTTGCCTTTTTGCAGATGGCCAGAAGTTTCGCAAGTTTCTCCTCCGCGGTAAAGGGTCCTGCAGGCATCTCTGAGAGGCACTGCCGGATGATCTGGCAGGACTGGCCCACCTCGAGCAACCGGACCACGATGCGGTCATAAACATCACCGTGGGTCTCTCCCAGGTGCTGGTCGGGTAGGATGGCCTTCACCTCCAGGTCTCCGTATGCGGCATAGGGATAGTCCTGCCGAAGATCCACGTTCACTCCAGAGGCCCTTGCGGTGGGCCCCACCGTGCAGAGATCAAGTGCCTCCTTCCTCGAGAGTACCCCGCAGTCCCGGCACCTCATGGTGATGGTCTTGTCGTCCAGAAAGAGGTTCAGCAGTTTCCCGAGCAGTCCTTCGTAGGTGGAGAGGCATTCTTCGATGATCCGGTGCTGTTCAGGGACGATATCCCGGCGCACACCCCCGACCTGCACGATCCCGTAGTTGACCCGGTTGCCGGTCAGGTTCTCGATCACGTCCATGGACTGCTCACGCACCCTCCAGGTGAGGTGAAGGAGGGAGTCAAAGCCGAGCTCGTGGGCGGCAACACCTGCCCACAGGAGGTGGGACTGGATGCGCTCGAACTCGGCGATGATGGCACGGATATAATCGGCCCGCTCAGGCACCTCGATCCCGGTTACCTGCTCGACGGCCCTGGCAAATGCGAGGGTGTGGGAGACCCCGCAGATGCCGCAGATTCGGTCTGTGAGGTGGACGATCTGGACCGGGTTCCGGCGCATGCCCATCCATTCTATCCCCCGGTGGGTCTGGCCCGGGGCAAAGTCTACGTCCCTGACCATCTCTCCCTCCATCTCGAAGGTGAACATCACCGGCTCCTTCAGCGCCGGGTGGTTGGGCCCGATAGGCACTATGTAGGGTGCCTTCTTCGACTCATCGCTCATGATGATCCCTCCTTCCCGGTCTCTGTGCCAGCCGGTGCTCCCGATTTCTCCCCTTCGTCAGGTCTGCATGCCGGCACTTCCGGAAGCGGGGGTGCGGGGCGGTCCACCGGTCTCTTCGAGGCCCACAGATCCTTGACCATGGAATCCGGAATCCCCGTCCCGTCCTTCCTCCAGGGATATATCCCATCGGGAAAGTCCTCGGGGAGGAAGAGGCGGCGGTCATCAGGGATACCGATGACCTTTACTCCCAGGAACTCCTGCTTCTCCCGCTCGGAGAAGACCGCGCCCGGTATCAGGTCCGAGATGGTGGGAATGGAAAGATCGGCCTTCGGCAGCATCACGGCGAATGTCACCGTATACTCCCCCTTCACCCTCCCGTAATAGATAGAGAAGTGATAGAGGAGACGGAGGGATTCTCCCATATCACTGCCCGAGATCACCGCGAGGTGGGGGAAGTGCAATTCCATCAGGGCCCCGATGGCCGGTTTCAGGAGGTCCTTCTCCAGGTCGATCCAGATATTGTAATTGGGAATCTTCTTCTTCCCCTCCCGCCTTTCGTCTATCCGTGTATGGTGGATCCCAGTGCCGAACCTGCCGGTGAAATGCTCCACCACCTGCCCGGGGGTCAGTATTCCTTCGGTCATTGTTCTCCTCCCTGGATTCGCTCAAGTTTCTGCAGCGCTTTCACAACCCCGTGGATGATCGCCTCTGGCCGGGGCGGGCATCCCGGGATATAGACATCAACCGGGATGACCTCGTCAACCGGGCCTTCCAGGTTGTAGGAGTCATAAAAAACTCCCCCTGAGATCCCGCAGGTACCAATACACATCACGAGTTTCGGGTCCGCCATCTGTGCATACACCCGGAGAAGCCTGTCCTTCATTTTGTGGACCACCGGCCCAGTGACCAGCATCACGTCGGCATGCCGGGGGCTTCCCACCAGCTTGATCCCGAACCGTTCGGGGTCGTAACGCGGGGTTATAGCGGCCACTATCTCAATCTCGCAACCGTTGCAGGACCCGGAGTTGAAGTGGTAGACCCAGAGGGAGCGATTGAATGAGGCATTCAGTTTCATGCGGAGATCACCACCAGGACCAGGAAGAGAGCGGTTACCCCCAGGTACCAGAGGATATAGTCATGGAGGTCCCCGGTATGCAGGGGCACCAGGCGGTTGTAATACCCTTTGAGGGCTTCCAGGTAGCCCCAGTAGAGGTTCCCGGCCCGGACATGGACCAGGCCCTTTTCGGGCTCGGGGTTCCCAGATATAAAGGGTTCTGCCTGTGCGGTGCCGGCTTTATACCCCTTCTCCCCCAGGGAGTAGATGAGCCAGGCGATGACAGCAGCCACCACCAGGCCAAGGATCCAGGCCAGGGGATTCCAGGAACCGGTCCCCGTAAGGAGAGTGGAAGTCAGTTCCATGGACTCAGGCACCTCCCAGGATCGCGCTAATATAAGCACCCTGGTTCACCAGGGCGTGGGCTGCGGGAGTGATAAGGCTCTCCACCACAATGGTGGGGAAGAGGCCGAAGAGTATCACCACAACGGCCAGGATGCCCATCCCGAAGAGCATGGGTAGGGGGGCTTCTTTCACCTCTGCATACTCGGGGAGTCTCGGTCCCATGAATATGGAATGGAAAACCTTCACGAAGGACGCCAGGGTGAGGATGCTCACCACCATCGCGATTACCGCCAGCACCGGGTTGAAGATGAACACGGACTCGTAGATCATCAGTTTCGATGCGAACCCGTTGAAGGGTGGTATCCCGGCAATGGCAAGGGCCCCGATGACGAAGAAGACCATGGTCCACTTCATGGAGTGGCCGAGGCCTCCCATCCTGTTCAGGTTATAGGTCCCGATCCGGAGGAATATAGCCCCTGCGGTAAGGAATAACAGCCCCTTGTACATTGCATGGTTGATGATGTGGAAGAGGCCTCCCTCCATGGCCATGTACCCGAAGGCATCCAGGAGGGACTGGTTCCCGAGCACGGCCAGCCCGACCCCCACCCCAAGGAGCATGTACCCTGTCTGGGAGACGGCGTGGTAGGCCATCAGCCGTTTCACGTTCTTCTGGGGGATGGCCATCGTTACCCCCACCACCATGGAGAGGACTCCGAGGATGATAATCAGCCATCCCACTGTCACCGCGTTCAGGGAAAGGTTGTAAAGAGTAAAGACGGTCCTGAACAGTCCATAAAGGCTGGCCTGACTCGCCACCACCAGGAGGGCGGTGATGGAGGAGGGGGCCATTGAGTAGGCATCCGGAGTCCAGAAGTGCATGGGTACAGCCCCGCACTTCATGGCGAGGGCGGCGATGATCAGCACCAGTGCCACCTGGTCGAGCAGGGAGAACTGCATCCTCGCCGCGATCATGGCCATGTTCAGGGCGTTGTATTCACCGTAGTAGATCCCGATGGCGACCAGGATCGCGAGCGCACCGATCGTGCTCAGCACGAAGTACTTGAGGGCCGCCTCCACTGCCACCCCGCCGTCGATGCGGTAGGCGATCAGGCCGGCAGAGGCCAGGGAGAGGATCTCAAGGAATACGAAGAAGTTAAAGACGTCGCCGGTAGAGACCATCCCGAGGATCCCGGTAATCATCAGGAGATAGAGGGTGTAGTAACTCTCGAGCCCCGAATACGACCGCTCGCTCGCCAGGGAGTAGAGGATGATGGCAAATCCCGAGATCGCGGTGATCACCAGCATCAGGGCACTCATGGGGTCGACAGCGAATATGATCCGGATGGGGATGCCGCCCGAATCGGGCGGGAGAGCCATTGAGGCGGCGGAGGCCCCGAAGACATAGAGCCTGGTCCCCGTGGCATAGACATCAAGTGCCAGGATAAGGGTTATGGCCGAGGTGACAGCCATCGCCCCTCCCACCCACAGCGAGCGCAGTGCGTGGGAGATACGGCCGATGAACGGGGTGATGAAGGCTGCAACGAGTGGCACGATGACCATCAGGGCAGGGGAGTTCTCGACTATGAATGCCGGGATCATTCCTTCAGCCTCCGGATCCTGTCGAGGTTAATACTCCCGTACTTCTTCCAGATGATGATGGCAAACGAGAGGAGAAGGGCGCTCGTGGCCACCCCTATCACGATGGAGGTGAGGGTCAGGGCCTGTGGAGTGGGGAGGACCATTGCTGCCGCAGGCGCGTTCGTGTAAATGGGGGCGATCCCACCCTCGCGGTATCCAAGCGAGATCAGGAAGAGGTTCACCGCCGACTCGAGGATGATAATCCCGAGGAAGACCTTGATCAGGTTCTTCTTGAGGACGATAGTGGCGAGTGCGATGATGGTCAATACCACCACCGCAACGTAGGGCAGGTTCCAGAACATGGTCAGGATCCCTCCTTTGCGACACTGGAAAGCATGTAGAGGAGGATGATGGCGAGGCCTCCCCATACCTCGATCCCGACCGCCACGTTCATGATGGGGATGACCCCTGCAGTATTCAGATCACCGGGATTCGGGCCGAATGGAACTGGCATCCCGAAAAGGAGGCCGCTGTTTGCCAGGAAATTGTAAAAGAACGGGGTTCCCACCGCCAGGGCTGCGATCCCTGCCCCAATAAAGAGCAGCAGTCCCACGGATTCCCTTGCTTTCATCGCCACGTTCCGGATGATGCCCGTTACCTCCTGGTAGGAGTAGGCAACAATTACCAGGGCGGCCGCGGTTGCCACCACCGCACCCCCCTGGAACCCGCCCCCGGGGGTGAGGTGGCCGTGCATGATCACATAGAGGCCGAAGATGATGATGAATGGATAGAGCAGGTTGGCACCTGTCCGCACTATCTTACTCATCCTCATGCTCTTCACCCCCTTTCATGGACCGGAACAACAGGCCCACCCCGATGACGGCGGTGAAAAGGACCACCGATTCCCCCAGGGTGTCGAATCCCCTGTAATCAAACACGATGGAGGTCACGATGTTGTTTGCAGCAGCCTGCGACTGCCCGTGCTCCACGAAATAACGGTCCATATCTGTCGCAGCCGGCTGGCCGAAGGTGAGGAAGACCGGGATGGTGCAGAGCCCGGCTGCCAGGACCAGGAATATACCAAGGGTCAGGGCCTTTTTCATGGGTTCCCCTCCTCGTAACGGGTGGTAGCCCGGATGGCGATGACGAAGATGGCCGTGGTGAGCCCGGCTCCGATGGCCGCCTGGGAGATGGCTACGTCAGGGGCCTGCAGGATATAGAACTCAAGCGAGATGAGGAAACTGAAGAAACCCGCCGCCAGTGCGGCTGCCAGGAGGTCACGGAAGAAAAAGACCATCAGGGCAGAGATGATCAGCCCGGCAATTACCAGGGCATGGATGATCAGGTCGATCATGGTGTGTACTCCTCGAGCCGGTCGACGACCGCGGGGACGGGCTTGATTCCTGCTTTGTGTGCACCACGGGCGATGGCGTGGGACCCCACTGCATTCGTGAACGCCAGGGCTATCGCGGCGATAAGCGTGTGGAGAGAGAGGGTGATGTACTGGCCATCCCCGGTTCCCAGGAACTGGGCAGCCCCGTAGATGATCACCGAGAGTGCGGTGAATACAGAGCCGAAGGTGGTCATCTTCGTGGTGGCATGCATCCTGGTATACACGTCAGGGAACCGCAGCAGCCCCACGATCCCCAGGGTATTGAAGAATAACCCGACTGACAGGCATGCCAGGACCAGGATATCGGCGATCACAGTTCACCTCCCAGGTATTTGGCAATATAGAGCGTGCTCACGAAAGAGAGCAGGGCATACACAATAGCCACATCGATGAAGATAATCTGCTGGTAGGCCACCCCGAGGAGGATGAGCGCCGCCACCGAGAGCGTGCTGACCGTGTCCAGCGCGACCGCCCGGTCAGCAGCAGTGGGTCCAAGGAACAACCGGACCAGGGCCAGGCAAACCAGGATGACCAGGATGAGCACCGCGGGATACCACGGCTCGATCATTCTGCAATCCTCCGTATCCATGCGGGCAGGTTCGCCATGGAGAAGAGCTCCTTATCCTGTACCTGTGGCCTGCTCTCCCATCCCCGGGGGACATTGATGTTGTGGATATAGAGATCATGGCTCTTCTCGTCGATATCTACCGTGATGGTGCCGGGGGTCAGGGTGATGGAGTTCGCAAGCATGAAGATACCGAGATCGGTCTTTAAGCCTGACTGCACCCTGATGATACCCGGGCGGATTTTTCCGGTGATCACCCGGTATGCCACGTCCAGGTTGGCCTTGGTCACCTCCAGGAGAAAAGGCCCCAGGATATACACCGGGATGAGAAGGAGCCGGATGGGGTTGGCCATACGGAGGTCGCGGGACCGGCACAGGAGGTTCCTGGCGACCGCGGCGGTGAGGAGGGAGAGCGCCACCCCTGCCACCAGCTCGGAGGGGGACCAGAACCCCAGGCCTCCGCTGCCAGCGGTGAGCAGGAGATAGATGAAAAGTGCCAGGAGGAACGTGAGAACGAAAGGTATCATCCTGCCCTCCCGGACTCATTGCCCGAATTTTTTTTGCATGCAACGATGATCATGGATATCACAGAATGCCTGGATCAGGATAGGGTTTCCGGGGCGAAGTCTCCCGGGAACACCTCCACAGGGAGTAATCTATCATGATCGATTATGTAAATCATGGGAGATAAACAATGCTGTTTGTACCGATTCCCAAAACCACTTTAAATGATTGGATGGAATAAAAAACGAATTTAAGGCTTTTTCTATGCTCTTTCTCCCAAGGGCGGAATGGTGGAAGGGGAAGGCAGCTACCTGTGAATATTTATGGATATATCTGCAAAGTGTACCGTGAATGCGCCCTTCCTTCCCACGCAGGGATATTCTCTGGTGGTGTGACTCCTGCCATGCCCCTGTCCTTGCCAGGGTCTGCTCCCACTGCAGTACCCGGACCCGTGAGGTGCAGGTCACCCCTCCGGGGGATGCGAGACCTGCCTTTCCTGCCGACGTAGCCCAGGTGAACCGCGTATATTCCGAACACTTTGGCGAGCCACTCATCCCTCCCGGGCACCTGGCATTGTTGAATAAAGTCCCGGACCAGGATCGGATGGACGAGATCATCGTGGGAGGTGGTGTGGTGGGATCGTTGAAGTACCTCCCGGCGGAGTCCAGGTGGGAACCTATTCCCCGCCCGGAAGCGTCCGTCTTCCTCAAGCCCCGCCGAAAATACGTAGTGGTTGACAATGGCGCGGTCCCTTCAATTCAGCATGAGGGAGCCAGCGTCCTTGCACCTGGCCTCCTGGAGATCGAGCCTTCCATCTCGAGGGGTGACGAGGTCTTTGTGCTCGACGAGGAGAGAGTCGTTGTTGCCGTCGGCAGGGCGAAGGTCGATGCATCAAGCGCGGTGTCCATGGAGCGGGGGGCCATTGTCCGGACCCGGAGGAATGTTCACTCGATCTGCACCAGAGGGGAAGCGACATGGGACGATGCGGTGAGGGCAAGTGCCGGAGCCCTGGAAGATCGCGAGGCGGAGGCGCTCTCGTTTATCAGGGATGTTGCTGCCCGGAATCCTCTCCCGGTGAATGTGTCATATTCGGGGGGCAAGGACAGCCTTGCCACCCTTATCCTGGTCAAAAAAGCCCTCGGAGTGGTTCCCCTGCTCTTTGCAGATACCGGCCTTGAATTTCCCGAGACATACCAGAATGTCGAGGAGGTCTCCCGCACCTTCGAAATGCCAGTCATACGGGCTTATGGGGGAGAGGCATTCTGGAAAGCATTTGTGACCAGGGGGCCACCCGCAGTTGATTTTCGCTGGTGCTGCCGGACGGCCAAGCTGCAACCTGTTGAGAAGGTGATCAGGGAGTATTGGGGCGAATGCCTCTCTTTCATAGGGCAGAGGAAGTATGAATCGTTCAGGCGTATGGTGAGTAAAAGGGTCTGGAGGAATCCCCATCTCCGCAGTCAGCTCTCGGCTGCACCCATCCACCACTGGACGGCGCTGCAGGTCTGGCTGTACCTCTTCCGTGAACAGGCCCCATACAACCCGCTGTATAAGGCAGGACTCGACAGGATCGGGTGTTTCATGTGCCCGTCAAGCGATGTCGCAGTCCTTCGTCATATTGAAAAGACCCACCCGGACCTCTGGCAGGGCTGGAATTGCAGACTGGAGGGATGGCAGAAGGAGGAAGGACTCCCCGATACATGGGTCGGGGAGGCTCGCTGGAGGTTGAAGGGGGTTTCGAGTGAAGAAGATAATAATTGTTGATTACGGTCTTGGGAACCTCCGGTCTGTGCGAAGAGGTATCGAGAAATCGGGGGGGGTTTCGGTCATCTCCACAGATATGCAGGAGATCTCCTCTGCAGAGGGGATCGTGCTCCCCGGAGTAGGGGCATTCCGGGACGGTATGCAGCAACTCGGCGAACTGCAGAAAGTGCTGGTCGATCTCTCACATTCGGTTCCTGTTCTCGGTATCTGCCTGGGGATGCAGATGCTGATGGAATGGAGCGAGGAACACGGTCTGCACAGGGGTTTGGGCCTGGTGCCGGGAACGGTCCGGAAGTTTCCCCGGAAAACAGGGTACAAAATCCCACACATGGGCTGGAACTCGCTCTCCCTCTTCATACCTGAAAACCCCCTCTTCGAGGGGATATCATCAGGTGAGTACATGTATTTTGTCCACTCCTACTATGCAGACACCGACCCCTCGCATACCCTGGCGGAGACCGGGTACATCTGCCCTTTCCCATCTGTCATCTGGAACCGGGACCACGTCTTCGGAGTGCAGTTCCACCCTGAGAAGAGCGGCCCTGCAGGCCTGCGGCTTCTTGCGAATTTCATTGGGATGATATGAGACCGATCCGATGAAGGGAGAGTGATCCCTTTATTCCTGGTTCTGGTTGCCGCAGGACAAAAAACGAACGAACTTCCGACTATGTACATGCAGGAACTGCAGGATGAATTTCCCGCTCCCATGAATTGAGATATGATGAATCACCGTCGATGCTTGGGGTGGCCATCTCATGAGGAATTCTCCAAACCATCTGTCTCATTTTCCATTCTGCATGGGTAAGACAAGTTCCTCCTGGTCATCCATGCATCCGCCCTTCCGCATATGTCCAGGAGGTTTTAGAATGACAGTTCCAGCCGAACGAAAAGGTGATCTCTCTCTCCAGTCACGTTGCACCATGGATGGTGTGATCGCGAAGAACATTCCCATACCCCCCTGAAAATAGAGACGGGGGTGTATCCAAGATCAGGTAAGAGAAATGTCAAAAATGAGCGGGTTTTATGCGGATGAATGTCAGTATGGGGTTCCCCCTGCTCTCCATAATGGTGAGGAGATCGCCTTCGACCCGGTAGCTGGAGGCCTGCGGCAGTACAGCGAGGAAGGTTGCCTCCTGGCTCATGATGCTGGCCGGCGATCCGCAGTATTTCTCTGTCGTTATCGGATCTCTGAAGGTCAGCCCATTCACCGTCGCGGAATATGTCGCAGTGAAATGGTTGCAGCTGGTATGACCGGTGATCTTTCCGTTCGTATCAAAATATACAGTTATCTCTGTGCCGGGCACGACCCCCACCGATCGCCCGGAGGCGGTATGGAATACAACCAGGTACCAGGTCACCCCCTCCAACCTGTTCTCCAACCCGGGTGCCGATACCGTGGGCAGCTGCTGCCCTGGTGTGGATGGCTGGGAGGATGGGAAGAGGGTACTACATCCGGAAACGCAGAGCATCAGGATGAGTGCACCGGCAAGGGGGCCGCTGATGGCCGTTTTCATGCAGGAATACTTGAGGTCTGTTCTATTAATCTATCGCTTCCTGATTCTCTTGAGAGGTGACGAATAGCCAGCATCTGAATGTTGCGTGAGGGTGGGAGAGCGCATCCCCTGCATCTCATTGAGAGCATACCCGGTGGCAGAACCCCCACCCCTTCAAGAAAAACGAGAATGATACATTTCGCAACAGGCCCGACGCATGAAAATGCCGGAGGCATTTTGGTATGAAAACCGCATTCGCGGTTTTCATCAGGGGGGCATGTGACCGAAAGGTATCATGTGCGTTTCGTTGAAAACAGGGTGGAGTGTATGGCGCGAAGCGATACACAACCTTGATGCAGGATTTCACCAAAATACTCATCATAGAGTGACGAACGTGACCAGACTCGATGATTTTTTGGATCCATTGCATCATGGAGTGTGGGAGGTAGCCATTCCCAAAGATCTGGTCACTGAACCTCCTGACCCGGGATGGGAAAGGTCTCTGATAAACATTCCGACCCCGGGAACTCTTGCGAGTTACCGGAAAGGGAACTACCATGTGCACGAGACTTCCACCGAATGGAAGGTCCACCTTGACCGGTATGACCCCAAAGTTCATCCCTTTCTGCACCTTGCGGACGATGCACCACTGTTACTGATGATTGCAGACACCTTTGTCACTCTCGTCGCCAGTACCAGGAGCAGTCCCGGCAGTAAAACCGGGATTATTTTGAGAGAACAGAAGCGGACCTGGCAGATACTGATTCTTGTAGGGTTCGCCCTGGCTCTCCTTGGAGCCTGGATCATCACTAATCCTCTCCTCACATTCGGGGGGATGATGCACCTCCTGCTTCCCCTGGGGATAGTGGTCCTCGGGGTGTTCATTGCCCGAAAAGGGATCAGCCTGCATCAGAAGAGTCTTGTGTCTGCGGGGAGCCTCTTTCTCGGAGTGTCTGTGTTCTTTCTCGGAATCGTGACATTCTATCTGCCACTGGACGATTTTGTCCAGTTGTTGCTGTTGATCCTTGCATTCTGGGCATTCGGAAGTGCCTATATGTCGTTTTCGCGTGTGGCCAGGGGAAAGAGCGCAGTGCCCGAGGGTTTTTACCGCCGGTTGGGGACAGGATGCTTCTCATTCCTGCTGGCAGTCTCGATACTGCTGATACCTGACGCGATGCTTGCACTGCTGATGGAGGTCTTCGGAACCCTGGTCTTCCTGCTTGGGATTGCCCTTGGTTCAGGGGGATGGCGATTACGAGAGAAGATGAGGGGTCCAGGGAAGGATGAATAGCTACAACATGAAAAGAAGGAGAGAGCTACCGCTCTGGTCGTTGAGGACTCTTCTCACCCCTTTTATACCCCTACCTGAAGTCTCCCCGGATTACACTGGGCGGAGCAGTGATCCGGGCAGTTGCATCAAAAGAGATAACAATCCTCCCTGCAATGTGTGAATATGCGCGCCAGGTTCCGATCTCTGCTCCAGATAATGAAGGAGATCTCAAAAGCGCTCCTCTATTTTTTCCTGTTTGTGGTCGTGGTGCCTGTTCTGATTGGCGTGATGCAGGACATACCCACGGGGAATATTTTGAGTTTTCTCGCCTCCACGTTTATCCTCCAGGCGGCGGCTCCACCACTGGGCGGACCCCTGGGCCTCACCCGGACCGTCACCCTGGCCATTATGGCCTCTTTCTCTATCGGTGTAACACTGGGCATCCTTGAAGTGTGCGAGAGCCTGGCACTCACTTCAGACCGCGTATCCCGGTGGATCGGGAATGTGGGGAAGAAGATGGAGAAATACCCGGTAATTCAGAAGTACGGGGCAGTCTCGTGTATTTTGATTGCGTGGATACCCGGAATCGGGCTCTATGGCACGCCCATTATTGCCTGGATCCTGGGATGGAACAGGTGGCTCACCGTGGTGTTCACCACGATCGGTTTTGTCATCGCTGCGACCTTCGTTCTCTTTGTCGCACAGAGCATCCATAGTCTCCAGGATATTCTCCTCCTGGTTGCAGCGGGGGCAATGTGCGTCATTGTCATTGTAGTGCTCGGCAAATTCACCCGTCAAAAGAGGACTTAAAAAATTATCCAATCGTTCTCCCCGGACCTGAAATGAAAAATGGGATTAGGAATTTGCATATTGTGTGCAGATGCAATGGCTGAGATACCCGGCGATGGCCATGAAGAGACCCAGGATGAAGAAATAAATGGCCACCAGGTATCCGAAGAGGATGAGCCCTCCAGTCAGGGGATAGAAGATAATCAGGAGGGCGAATATCACAGACAGGAGTCCGGCAATAAAGTAGAGGGACCTTCGTTTGTCCCCTTCGAAGACCAGGCCAAAGAGCATCTGCATCATCCCTATGATGAAGATGGCAGCGCCGATTATCTCGGTCAGGATTGCACCTGCGATTATAGGATAGACGACGATTCCCACCCCGATCAGGATGCCGACCAACCCTCCGAACAGAAGGAGGGCCGATTTCGGTGCTCCAGCAGGCAGGAAGAGAGACGAAAGGAGCATGATGACTCCAAAAATGACGACGAGCACCCCGATCAATGTCACCACGGCGATGGCAGTGAGATCAGGAAAGAGCATCAGGAGGATTCCAAAGAGAATGGAGATGAGTCCCAGGATGACCAGCGCACCCCAGCCCCTGTCACAGGGTGTGACTACAACCACAGTTTCAGTCATAGTGAACTTTCCGCACCCGCACTGTATGAATGTATCGTGCGACCAGAACTGGTGAAACGGTTGGTTCCGGTCAGCCTCTTTGCGAACTGATCCCTGCAGTGTTGAGTACCTCATGAACCAGGGAGGAGACGAAAAAATCAGAAAGGTGCCATTCGCTGCCCTGTCATGGATGAGAATGATGAGTATACTGAAACGCACATGAGACTGTCGGGTCACATGCCCCCCGTGATGAAAACCGAAAACCGCGAATGCGGTTTTCATACCAACACACTATGAACTCCTTTCAGGATTTCGGACATAAATCATGAAAATGGCGAAGCCATTTTCATTAGAAAAATGTGGGGGCTGCCTCCACCCCTTATCCCTGTATCAAGGGGGTTCCAACCCCCCAATCGGGGTCGGCTCGAAACTTTTACCAGGTCGCGTCCGGGTATCGCGGTTTGAATGACTGTTTGGGAGTTCCATATACCATAAGATTGTCGTCTTATTTTTGCGGATGAGAAAAAAGGTTAATTGTGACTTTTTTCCTGCATGGTGTGCAATGTGATTATCCCGTTGCAGGAATTGCATACATAGTATTTCTCTGTCCAGCACGAGGAGCATGCCCATCTGCCACACAGGGTACATTGTTTGAGTTCCGTGTAGGCAAAGGGACTGTTACAGAGGTCGCAGTGATACCCTGAGAAGCGTGCCGGATCCTTTTCGGGAGGGTCCCCCTGATTTCTGACCCGGGGGATATCATTTCTCAATCGGGACACCAGATCCTCCTTTCCTCCCCTGTTTCGTTCGCTACCTGATGTTCTGCTTTTCCAGAGTCTCAAGCCTCTCCTCCATGCCTGCCAGGTGTTCCCCGAACTGTCTCTCGAACTCTTTTAATTCTGTCATTCTCTTCTCGTCCTGCGCGATGTCTGCGAGTTTCTCATCCCTGAACTTCTGGGCTTGCGGTCGGCGGACAAGAGACCACTCCTCGATCATGGCATCAAAACGGCGGTCCAGGTACTCATCGAGCCTGCTCTCCATCGGACGGGAGACCTCAATCTTCCCGGATGATCCCCGGAAATAGTAGTAAATAATGAAGCCAACCAGGAGTATCAGCAGGAGTACAAGGAGTGCCTCGATAATTGTCATCTTCTCATCCCCTTCAGGTGCTCAAGCCTCTTCTCGAGCTCGGTGAGTTTGGCTGATGCAGTGGCCTCGAACCCGGCACAGGTCCTGGCCTCGTCCTCGATGGCATGGAGCCTGGAATAGAGGTCACCGAGATCGTTCCTGGTGGCAAGATTCCATTCCTCGATGAGATGCTTCATCCGGCGGTCCAGATACCCTCCCATATAATCAAATCGCATCATAAGCCCTCCAGTTTCCTGATCTCCTTCTCCAGTGCACCGGCCCTTGCCTGGAGGGTGGTGCGTCCCTTCTCCAGGTAGTCGATCTGCTGGTGTACCCGGGAAAGTCTCCTCTCCAGCTCCTGGAGATGCACACTGCTGATGAGGCCCCACTCCTCGATGACGGCCGGCAGGTTCTGATCAAAATACTGGTCAAGATCCTTGTCCATCGTCGGGAGCCTCTGGTCGATGTACCCCGGAGCCTCCTTCAGCGTATCGATGAAGGAATGCTTCTCTCCCGTCATTCCTGGTGTTTTATACACGGTCATGTGAGATCACCCAAGCCGTTCCTCCTCTTTTTTTATCTTCTCAACCATGTGATCGAGCTTGGTCAGCTTGACTTTGCTCTCCAGCCTCTGGATCCGCTTCTCCACCGCGCTTTGCTGCGCAAAGATATCGGTATCCAGCATTGTGTTCTCCTCGTCAAGATTCTTCAGCTCCTCCAGTTTCGCGGGAGGAACGCGGAAGAAGGGATGCCCTTTTTGCTCCATATCCGCCTTGATCAACTGCAGCTTCTCCTTCTCGAGATCCAGCTGTGCCATTTTTGTCTTGGTATACATGAGCCTGACTTCACGTATGATGAAGTAGACGATAATCAGCCCTATAAAGAGAAGGATGACCGGGAGCGAATTATTGATGGTCACCCATATATCTGCCATTGTTCGCCTCCCATGTTCACAGGTCTTTGTCCTGCAATTTCTTCTTCACCGTATCGGTGCCCTTCTCGATGGATTCTTTTGCCGCGGCCGCTCCTTCCTTGACCTTCCCGGCAGCCAGGGTAGCACCCTCCCTGACCTTCTCCGTAGCCTGAGTAGCTCCTTCCTTGGCCTTCTCAGCGGCCTCTGGAGCTTCTTTCCGGACCTTCCCGGCGGCCTGGGTAGCACCCTCCCTGACCTTCCCAGCGGTATCTTCCGCACCCTTCCTCACCCGGTCAGTCAGGGGAGGTCTCTTCTTCACGGTCACGCTCGTTCCCGGGGCAGCACCGATCATGGCGATATCCTCCGGGCTGAGCCGTATATGCCCTTCCTCGACCAGGGTATCAGCAAAGACGGCGACCACAGCGGGCTTTGCAGCTTCGTCCCGGTAGATCTCCACCTCGTCTCCTTCCTTGATGTCCAGCTGCCTGAGATATGATTCGTGCATCCTGGCACGTCCCCTGCTGGGAAAAGCACGTTCCTGAATCTTCAGTTTCACAGAAGCCATATGTGAGAAACATGTGCTGACAATTTATATATTTTATTCTGAAATCAGACTGAAAATGATGGAATAATCAAATAAATGAAGAAAAAACTCCATAATCTGGTTTATCTGGAGAGAAAGATCAAAAAAAAACGCACATGAGACCAGAAGGTATCATGTGTGTTTCATTGGGAAATCCTGAACCATCCTCCCAGAAGATCCACAGGCATTTCCAGGCGATGAGGGGCTGGCTCCCGCCTTTGAGCAGAAACTAATTATTTCCTGACCGCTGAGAGCATGACATGAGAACAGCGGTTATTTTTCTGCTCTGCCTCCTCTTCCTGGCAGGAAGTGCCCAGGCGTATATCCTCAACATTTATGCCCCTCCTGAGATCAGGGCAGGGGCACCCCTCGAAGTGACGGGGAATACGACGTTCCCGGCAGGAACGCAGTTTGACCTCGTGATCTACCGTTTGCAGCCGTCTACCCCTGAAGAGGTGGCAAGGAAGATCATTATTGTGGATGAGTCAAAATCATTCCAGGCTTCGTTTCCCACATCTGGGTTGGAATCAGGGGATTACAAGGTGGAAGCCAGGTTCCCCACCGATCCAGGATCAAAAATTGGATCCGACTCAGTCACACTGCGGGTATTCCGGATCACAGACCGATCAGGGGAGATAATCCTCACGGTTTCCACTGACCAGGTACTGGGGGAGGCACTCCGGATCGAGGGATATATCCCGAAAGCCGGAGTGACCACCATTACCATGAAGGTCAGCGGGCCCCAGGGAGCGGTATTGCCTCCGCAGGATGTGCGTACCACCACCCGGATCGGGAGGGATGAGGGATATTTCTCAAAGACCATCCCGGTCGGTGAGCGGGGCAACTATTACGTGGACTTCTATGATCTGAAAGGTTTCATGGCCACTGTCAAGTTCATGGTGGACACTCCGGCGACAGGGACTTCCACCGTAACCCCTGAGGTGACCGCGGCAACTCCTGATACGTTACCACCAACCAGGGTGTCCGTCCCTCTGGCAGGGTGCTGTGCAGGCCTGCTCGGAGCGGGTCTGCTGGCATGGAGGACCCGGAGGAGATGAAAAAGATCAAATATCTCTCCTTTTTTCGGCTCTTCGCTATCTGGTGTGGGTAGGATTGATGCACCGGATATACATTGTGGGGGCTGTTTGATCCCACACCCCCACATGCGATGCTGGGCCGCCGCCCCCGAAATTGCCGCGAAGGTTCCACCAATCGATGCCTGGGGCAGCACTTCGGCTGCCAATGGATTTTCCTTGATGGGAGGGTTATCCTGAAACCTTGGACTCCACACGAAACGCGGCGGCGGTTGGAGCGACTGAATTGGTATGCAGATAACAACCTCGATTCAGTCCCCCCACACAAAACAGCGAGGAGGCTTTTTTCCAACCAATGCACAGCAGATCTCATTTTCGATTCTGCCCATCAATGGGGACCTGTCCGGTTTGGTATGAAAACCGCATTCGCGGTTTTCATCACGGGGGGCATGTGACCTGACGTTCTCGTGTGCGTTTTATTCAGAAATGGCCTGCCTGAAGACCTCTTTTGGGAAGGTCGTCCCTGTCTTTGCGGGCCTCCTTCTTTCATTTCATCTAGTCCCAATCAGATTTGGACGAGTTGGAGCGATGAATTGGGCACGGGTCTGTTCACAGGATGAACGGTAGCCGGCAGGGCTGAAACCCGGTGAGAGAAGGAGGAATCAGCCATCACTTCAACCTCCTCCACACTGCCACTTCATAGAGGAGAAGGATGAGGATGACCAGGCAGCCACCAAGGAAGAATGCGAGGACCGGGTCGAGAGACAGTACCTGTGCCGCGCTATCGGCCCTCATGGCCGGTTCTGCCATGATCCCGGCCGTCTTCTCTGCCTGGAACGCGGTATCGCCGCTACCCCCCATTCCCGGAGGTGCGGTGGCAATGGGCAGCATGGCATACCCTGCCAGGGAGGCGAGGATGACAATCCCAAAAAGGGTGGCATACTTGAGCAGGATTGACCTGATATTCTGTACCCGCGGGGCCACTATGAGGAGCTGGTCCTTGAGTCCATAGACCTTGATCTCCCTGCCTTTCACGCTGTAGCGAGTCTCCCGCACCTCCAGGAGGCCGGCATCAAGGAGGTTCTCGAGGTGATATTTTACCGTTCCCATCGGCATGGCCAGGGATGATGCCAGGTCCCCTGCAGTCTTCGGGCCATCCTGGAGTGCATGCAGGATATCGTTTGCCGACTGGCTGGCAATTGCTTTCCCGATCTTCTGGGCACGCTCGTCGCCCGGCTGGAGGACCACCACCTCCCCTGCAGGGGACGAAGGACCTTGAGAATCCGTGGTATCTTCCTGAAGAGGGTCCATATTATAAGTTACGCCCCTGGAGAGCCTCCAGGATCCGTTCCCTGCCCACCTTCATTGCCAGGTCGAGCTGCTGCACCTCTGTCCCCCCACCCTGGGCCATGGACCTTGAGCCTCCACCCTTCCCGCCCAGGAGCGAGCAGACCTGCCCGATAATCTCGCCTGCATTCACCGTCTCTGTGCCCGACATCAGGAGGACACTGGCACGGTCTGAACCGCTGGCCAGGAGGGCCACACCGCCCCTTGCCGAGATCTCCCCCCCAATCGCTGCAAGTTCCTTGCTGGAGAGATCGATCTTTCGCACGAGGAGAGGAACGCCATTGATCATCTCAGGGGCCAGGTTTTTCATCTCCAGCTCCACCAGTTTCTGGCGAAGGCGCTCGATCTCCTTCTTCTGGCCCTTCCACTCCGAGAAGAACCGGCTGACGGTCGCCGGGAGGTTCTCATGCTGAACAGAGAGTATCTCTGCGGACTGGTCCACCAGCCCTTCCATGCGGTGCACAAATTCCACTGCGGCCATCCCTGCAGCAAACTCCAGGCGCTCAATACCGTCCTGGATATGCTCCACCCTGATGACTTTGATGAACCCGATATCCCCGGTACTCCGGCAGTGTGTGCCTGCACATGCCTCCACGTCCCCCGCCACCTGCACGATGCGGATCTCCTTTCCCGGAGGAACGCCCCCCTGGTAGAGTGCAAACCCGTAGAGCTGCTCGGCCCGGGTGCGGTCAAGGTGCTTTACGTCCACCATCTGGTCTGCCATGACCATGCGGTTGGCGGCTATCTCGATCTTTTTCAGCTCCTCGGGAGTGATATGCTTGTAATGCCGGATATCGATCCTTGAGCTCTCCAGCCCCTTCTGGGCTCCCGCCTGGTGGATGTGCGCACCAAGGACCTCCTTTGCCGCGTGGAGCAGGAGGTGGGTGGCAGTATGGTGGCGCATCAGGGACCAGCGGCGTTCCTCGTCGACGATCCCCTTCACCCGGTCTCCCCGCCGCAGGGTTCCCCCTGCCACGTGATGCACAATCACGTCGCCCACCTTCCTGACATCGTCCACCCGGACCATGTTCTCTGCTGTCATCAGCATCCCGCTGTCCGGGGGCTGGCCTCCCCCCTCAGGGTAAAAGAGTGTCTGGTCCATCACCGCAAAGCCATCGAAGAAATCGATGACCATGGCATCGAACTCCATGTCACAGGGCTGTTCATAGAAGAGTTTCCGGGTTGCAGGCAGGGCAATTATGCGCTCACGGTACCGGGCGAACGGGTCCTCCTCCTCTTCAGCCCCGGATTCGGAGTGCATGTCCGCGATCAGGGAGTAAAAGTTATCGGGCAGATCCACAACGGCCCCTTCTGCCACGGCCACGTCTTTGATGATCTCGGGGGGTATGCCATGCGAATCGTAGAGGGTGATGACCTCTTTTAAGGGGACTCTCTCCCGCTTGTTCTTGTAGGTGCGGGCGATCCGCTGCACGATCTTGGTGCCCCGCTCCATCGTGGCATTGCTCTTTTCGACCTCCCGCTCTACGATTTCGCGCACAATGACCATGTCCTGTTCGAAGGAACCCGTCCCCACGATCCTCATCTGCTGCTCGATAAGGTCGCCCAGAGGCTCTTTGATCCCGAGGTCATTCATCATCCGCAGGGTTCTTCGCAGCACCAGCCGCACCAGGTACCCTTCCCTCACGTTTGAGGGCACGATGCAGTCGCCGAGCATGTAGGCGAGGCACCGTGTATGGTCGACAATGGCATACACCTTCTCAATCGGGGCGATCATACGGTCAAGCCGCTCGATTGGCACATCAATGGCAGTCGCGACCTTCTTACGCAACTGGTAAAGGTTGGTCCCTGATATGTCCATCACCCCGGCAAACCTGGCATTCAGGGAGAGGATCTTGGTGTACTCCTTGTCCTCGAGGGCATGCGCAAGCCCTGCAGCCTCCATCACACGGCTGACCATTTCGGGAAATACGGCGTCGTAAATGGTCGGGGAACCCCTTGATGCCCATACAAACCGTTCCAGGCCATACCCTGTGTCCACAATCCAGTTGGGCATGGGGTAGTACATCTCCCCCGCGAGATCGATCCCCGGCTTTGCGGTCTTCTTCCGGCCCAGGTTCATAAAAACCAGGGTGGCCACTTCCAGCCCCCCGATCAGCACTTCCAGGCTCGGGCCTGCGTTTCCGCCCCCAATCCAGGGATGCTCCTTGTAGGTCACCCGGGAGAGATCCCCCCCGATGGACGAGATGAACTGCTCACAGAGCTCAAGCGTGCGCTCTTTCCAGTAGATCTCCTCCACCTCCGAATTGAAGGCATGGTGGGCCATCATTTCGAAAAGGGTGAGATGCCGCCCGGATCGCCCCACGGAATCCAGGTCGTTCAACCTGATACAGGGCTGGGATATGGTGAGCGGGTTTGCAGGGGGAGGCACCACGCCGCCGGTCACCCATGGCTGGAAATCGGCAATAGAAGCGATAGTCAGGTAGATATCGTCCCTCCACCGTGCCGCGACCGGGTAGCGATTGATCCTTGTATGGCCGTTTTTCTCGAAGAAGGAGAGGTATGCCTCCCTCATCTCGTCCACGGTATGACGCCTGAAGACCGGGGCCCCTATGAAGTTATAGGTCTCACAGGGGGCATCACCGCAGATCTCGGTCCCTGGATTTCTGGTCCAGAATGCCGCCCCGCACTTGGTGCAGATCTTCCGGGTCAGCCCATGGGTCTTAAAATATTCGAGATGGTATTCTTCTTCGAGCATAAAACCACGTGTTCTCAATTTATTCGGTTTTTAACGATAAAAATTGTTGGATTCCCTTACCTGTCCCCGGTCCATGAATCCTGGTACCACCGATCACAGGTCTCGTAACCGCCGCACACGCTGGCCAGGCGGGCTGCGAGGAGGTGCCAGCAGCATTTCCCACGATACATGAAGTCCTGGCAGGTGCAGAAGTCCTCCTCCACGACGTATTCATGAGAAGCGCCAACCACTACCACAAAATCCAGGTACCTCCTGACCATCCTTTTCTCCAGGGCCTGGAGGGCTTTTTGTCCCCGATCTCCGTAGATTTGGATGAATTCATCCAAGAGGCCGGGGGAGAGGCACCCCTCCTCCTTCAGTCGCTTCCAGAATTCCTTGGCGTCCATGTCTGCAGCAGCGGGAGATCTTCAATATACGTCCAGCCCATCCTCTGCGCAAGCATCCTCATGGCAGGGGCTTCCAGGGCATAGTGCGTCGCCTCCACCAGGGGGAGAGGGGAGTTCCGGGCGACCGAATGTCTCACTTCGGAGGAGAGGAAAGAGGCGGCTCCCGCATCTGCCGCTTCTTCGATGAGTTCGGGAGAGAATCCGGATCCTCCCACCACCGCAAGTGTCCCCGGGAGCGTGGGCCTCCCCCATACCCATAGTGGGCTGCTCAGCCTGTCTGCAATCTCCTGGAGACCGATTGTGCATTCCCCCACCACCCCCAGGGAGAGGGATTTGGGCTCTTTCAGCCCCAGGATTCCGGCAAGGATATCGTTCACTCCTCCAGGGGCATGGTCGAAGTTGGTATGCAGCACGTAGATGTTCATCTTTGTGACGAGCACCTCCCGGAGCAGGGTGGCCAGGGGGCCCCGGAACGCGGTGACCGGTGTCCATAAGGGCGTGTGGTGAACCACCAGCATTTCAGCCCGTTGTGAGACCGCCTCCCTGACCGTTGCCCGGGTGGCGTCCAGCGCACAGCAGATATGTTCCAGGTGTTCGTTTCCCTCGACTACGAGGCCAATCTTTTCGGAATCCCACTCTTCCGCGAGTTCCGGAGGTGCCAGCCCCTCCATGATACGAATGAACTCCCCGATCTCCATGCCAGTTATATCAGTGGCCTGCCTTATTAATCATATATTACCTTGAGTAATACGAAACATCTTTAAATATTCTTTATAGAATATTGTAGTATGCAGAAGACCCTCCATCAGATCAACGAGCGGATTCGCGATGGGAATGCCCGGGTGGTCACCGCCGAGGAGATGCCTGCCCTCGTCGCCGAACTCGGTGAAGAGGGGGCGCTCGCCGAAGTGGACGTGGTGACCACCGGGACATTCGGGGCCATGTGCTCCTCGGGCGGTTTCTTCAACTTCGGGCATGCGGATCCCCCTATACGGATGGAGCGGGTCTGGTTAAACGACGTAGAGGCATACGCGGGACTTGCCGCGGTGGACGCGTATATCGGGGCCACCCAGCAATCCACCACGAGGGAGGACCAGTACGGTGGGGCCCACGTGATGGAGGATCTCATCGCGGGAAAAGCGGTTGAGCTCCGGGCAATATCGCGGGGGACAGACTGTTACCCCCGGAGGACTCTCACCACAGAGCTCCTTCTGGAGAACCTCAACCAGGCCATTATGTGCAACCCAAGGAATGGCTACCAGCGGTACAACGCAGCCAGTAATTCCACTGACCGGGTGCTGCACACCTACATGGGAATGCTCCTCCCCTCCTGCGGGAATGTGAGTTATTCAGGTTCAGGACTCCTCAATCCCATCTCGAACGATCCCAGGTTCAGGCTTATTGGGTCTGGTGTCCCCTGCTTCATCGGCGGTGCGGAAGGGATGGTCATTGGTGAGGGGACCCAGGCCTCCCCGGGGGCAGGTTTTGGCACCCTTATGGTCACCGGCGACATGAAGGAGATGAACACCGAGTATATACGGGCAGCCACGATGACCGGGTACGGGGTGACGCTCTATGTGGGCTTGGGCATCCCCATCCCCGTGCTCGACCTGGAGACGGTGAGGAGCACCGCGGTCAGGGACGAGGACATCTGGGTGGATATCATCGATTACGGGGTACCGGCACGGGACCGGCCGGCCATTGAAAGGGTGAATTATGCAATGCTCAAGTCAGGGCACCTCGAGATTAAGGGGGAGGAGGTGCGTACCTCCTCCCTCTCCAGCCTCCGCAGGGCACGGAAGGTGGCATCTGAACTGAAGGAGTGGATTGAGGGGGGGAAGATGGCCGTCTGCCTCCCTACCAGGCGGATCGATCCCACCAAGAGAGCAGGTCCCATGAGGGAGACCGTACAGGGCCCGAGGGTGCTCGAGATCATGGACCGCAGGGTGATCACTATCTCTGAGGATGAACCCATAAGGGATGCCGCCAGGAAGCTTCTGAAAGGGGAGACCAACCACCTCCCGGTGATCAACGGAAACGGGGTGCTGGTGGGGATCGTCACCACCTACGACATCTCAAAGGCCGTAGTGAACCCGGGCAAAGGTACCCACGTGAAGGACATCATGCGACGCAAGGTGGTCACCACCACTGCGGATGAACCGGTGGATATCGCGGTGCAGAAGCTCGAGAAGCATAATATCAGTGCTCTCCCGGTCGTGGACAGGGAGTACCGGGTGGTGGGGATGCTCACGGCCATGGACCTCGGCAAGCTCTTCGGCGGGAGGTGGCTGAAATGAAGCTCCTGGTCACGTTCTCGAGAAAAGAAGGGAAAAAACCCATCATTGCCCAGGTGGTGCGCGATACCGGGGTGCTGGTGAATGTTGAACGTGCCCTTATCGACTCTTCTGAAGGAGAGGCGCTCATCGATATTCCTGACGAGTCCTGCAGGATTGTCAAGGATAAACTGGCAGACCTCGGGGCTTCAGTTCGTATCCTTGAAGAGGAGATCAGCCTCGACGAGAGTGAATGCGTGGATTGCGGGGCCTGCATCAGCATATGCCCCCAGGAAGTATTCTCCTTTGACGAAGAGTCCCGGCTGCGCATGGATGCAAAACGGTGTGTCCTCTGCGGTCGATGCATCGAGATATGCCCTCACCGGGCCCTTTCACGAAGGATTGAAGGCTAGGGGTGACCCCCCCTTTCCACGGTTCGCAATCAGGGTCAGGTATGCTGGCCCTCCTTCCGGCAAAGAGCTCTCCTTGCATCAGCCAGCGTGGGGAACCGGGCACCTGGGGGTGCCGACTCGATAATATCCATCAGTTCATCGAGGCAGAGCGGCACGTACCCCACCATCTCCGCACTCACGTTCACCCGCCTTCCTGGCATGTCCAGAAACGGGAACTCCCGCACCTGATTGTTCTGCAGCTGACCGTGGATTACAAAACCCGTGTAATCCGGTGGTGCATCCTCTGGATCATGCACCATCAGGAAGCGCTGGTCCCTGCAGGATGTCTCCATGCTCCTGGCCGATCCCTCGATCCCCTCGTCATGGCTCCCGGACACGCGATAGAGGGAACCCTGCAGCAGCGAGAGGTAGTGAGATGCTGTCTTTGCGTGCTGCCCGTGCCGCAGGTCTCCTAAAAAATAGACGGTATCTGTGGGTTTCACCCGGAAATTCCAGTTGCGGATGAGCACATTGTCCATGGTCTTTACATCAGAGAACGGCCGCGAGGTGTAGATGATGACATTGGCATGTCCCAGGTGGAGGTCGGAGATGACGAAGGTGGCATCTCCCGCCATGAAGCCCGGCTCATCAAGCTGGAACCCCTCCTGCTTCCGGAATGCTGCCAGGGTCTTTTCCCATTCCTGCTTCCTGAAGACCTCCCCCCGGGTAAGCCACGTTTTCCTGGGAAAGTCATACGCTTTCCAAAGGGTCCCTCTCCTGATCACTACGAGGCGATAGGATTCAGCACAGGTATCAGCCAGTCGGCATATGCCGTGATGGCCTGCAGTACGGGGTGGGATATCCCCCAGAGATTCGAGGAGTTTCCGGGCCCTTTCATGGCGCAAACCGAATCCGATACTGACATGAAAGATGCGTTGCCCCGGCAGACGGTCTATCCAGGAGCAGGCACGGAACTGAGGGGCCAGGATCTCCCGGATGTGCGTCGCGAGCCGCGCCAGGTGCTCGTCAAGGTGAGCCTGGAAGACCACTGCCCAGCCTCTCCTCCCCCTGAGCATGAGGAGATCCCCCAGTTCGGCCATGAGAGACGGAAATTTCCCCAGGAACGCATGGTGATTGTCGATGAGGGAGACAGGGTCGTTTCCGGGAGCCAGGGTGAATGGTCCGCACAGTGTGATATGTGGTTCATGGCGCTCGCGAGTGGTCAGGCTGAACGTATCGGCAAGCCTTGCAAGGCACTCCCGTACCCGCCGGCTGCTCACCTGCACGGTCACCAGAAAGGTCGGCGTGGGGTGGCAGCCTCCTGTTCGTCTGCGGTGACCCGGAGGTCTCTGATGTACCATTGCTTCAGAAGATCGCATGATATGCGGCTATAAAAAGCTGATGAGGCGGGAGGAATGGATGACCATGCCATTTTTCACCATTCCCGCCGCTACTCTTCCTCATGATCAGGCGGCGGTTCCATTTCCGTGAGACTATCGCTACCATCCTGGCAGAGGAGGAAGACCACATCCAGGCTGCCAGGGAGGGGATGATGCAGGCCAGGCAGGAACTCGAGCACCACCTGGCAATCGACCCCTTCTTTTGCACCACTCTCGAACCATACCCTGTCATTTCAGGCAGCTCCATCGTGAACAGGATGGCTGCAGCGGGTCAGTCAGCAGGGGTCGGACCCATGGCCGCGGTGGCCGGGGCCATCGCCTGGGCAGGGGTGGAATCCATGACCCGCAGGGGCGCATCCCTGGCCGTGATCGACAATGGAGGGGATATCGTCATTTGCTCGGATCGCATGCTGCGGGTGGGGATCCATGCCGGATTGTCACCTCATAGCGATCTCCTTGCGTTCGAGGTGCCCCCACAGGAGGAGCCTCGGGGCATATGCACCTCGTCCGCCACTGTCGGACCCTCGCTCTCATTCGGCACTGCCGACGCTGTCACCGTGTTCTCCCCGGATCCCGCCCTAGCGGATGCATGGGCTACCGCTATCTGCAACTGTATCTCCCGGGACGATACCGGTATCATCGACCGGGTGCCATGGGGGGAGGTGGAAGGGGTCTTTGTGGTGGAGGGGGAGTGGACCAGCGCGTTCGGGCGCCTGCCGCCCCTCGTGAAGGCGAGGGTGGACCGCGACCTGGTGACAGGAGGTCCCTGGTGAAGACCATATGTTTAAAGTGCCTCGTCGATGAAACGGAGCGCCCTGCGGTATGCGTCCCTGCCCCGGTAATTGACCAGTATATGGTCACCGTCGCTGACACTCATCACCGCCTGGTCATCTTCGACCCGGAAGATGATCTCCAGGAGTTCGATCTCTGCGATCATCACTCCCTGCACCAGCGCAGACGCCGGCTGGAGGATCAGCCGCTCTCTCTCCAGGTCACCGGGGGCATTCCGGAAGTAATAGTAATAGGACTGGTAGGCATTCAGGAAGTCTGACACAAGGAGCTCACGGCGGATGCCGGGATCCAGGGTGTCGAGTTCTCTGGCAAGGAGGGTCTCGTCCTCTTCGGTCCGCTCAAGGAGATGCTCTGCGATCTCTGCGAGCTCCCTGTAGGTGGGGACCTTCTCCTGGTCTGTCATACGTGAAGAGAGAGGCCGGGCACTGGCTTATAACTAGTGGAATGGAATCATTTTCCAACTCTGTCCCCCTGGAATATCGGGCTGTCGTTCCTGAATTACGGGCATACCGGGGGGGGACACGACACTCACATCAGGCACGAGCATTATCTCCTCTTTGCACTATACCTTACGCAGCATCAGGATATGAAAGAAGAAGAGCTGGACTGGCAAGTCTATCATATGCTGGCCGGGAGCCCGGAGAGGGACGAGCAGGCACTCGTCGCACTCCTGCGCTGCACTCCGCAGGAGCTGCGCGAGTCGGTAGTGAGGCTGGAGAGGGCCATGCTCCTGGAGCGCAGACCCGAAGGGATTCGTGTACTCTCCATCAATGAGATGCTGTTGCGGTGCCAGGCCCGGTTTGACCCGCGGTGCCCATTCTCAATCGTTGGAGGGGTGATTCGCCCGAAATACGAGAGGGAGCAGAAGGATGACTGAAGTCTTTGTCCTCCGCATCGGCCACCGGCCCGAAAGGGACCAGCGGGTGACCACCCACGTCGGTCTCACAGCCCGTGCGCTCGGTGCCCGGGGGATGTACCTTGCTGCTCGCGATTCAGGGGTGGTATCGAGTGTCCGTGACGTGGTCTCCAGGTGGGGGGGGGATTTCATGGTGCAGGACCAGGTCTCCTGGAAACGGTGTATAAAGGATTGGAAGGGCGCAGGGGGGTCTGTAGTGCACCTGACCATGTATGGAGAGGGCCTGAAACGTCATGAGGCCGAGTTGCAGGGAATAGACCGCCTCCTGGTGGTGGTGGGGGCAGAGAAGGTCCCGGGCGAGGTCTATGGCCTGGCCGATTACAACATTTCCGTGACAGGGCAGCCTCACTCAGAGATAGGGAGCCTCGCCGTCTTCCTGGACCGCCTCTTCCAGGGCCGGGAGCTTGACCTCGAATTCCCCGGCGCAAGTATCCGGGTCATCCCCTCTCCGGATGGAAAAGTCACCGAGGAGCGATGAACGTCCCGGTCCTCGTCTGCGGATTTGCCACCCGTCACGTGGCCCGGTCTGCTCACCTTGCAGGGTACGAAGTGTATGCAGTGGACCACTTCTGCGACCAGGATCTCTCCTGGTACACTCGCGACCGCGAACGGTTCGAGGACCTCGCGGATCTTCCCGGTGCTATTCAGGAGATGTGCAGCCGTCACCACGTGGACTGGCTGGTCCCGACCTCCGGTGCAGAACTTTTCTCCGGGCGCACCCCGGTACTGGGGACATCTCCTGACCGGGCCATGCGTTTCATGGATAAGCTCCTCACCCAGGAATTTTTTGAATCCCTTGGTATACCTGCCCCGAAGATCCTGGGGCCCGGATGCTATCCGGCGATGATCAAACCCCGGACAGGTTCTGGTGGGTGGCGTAACATGGTGATCCGGAATGATGCGGAACTTGAGCGCTGGCTCGAGACCTTTGACCATCCCCCGTGCCTCACCCAGGAGGTGGTAACCGGCATGGCTGCATCAGTCTGTTGCGTAGCCGACGGGTCGGGTGGTGCCCGGGCAATCGCCTCGAACCGGCAGATCCTCCGTGGAGAAGAGGGTGCGCATTTCGGGTTCTGTGGGTCAGTCACTCCCCTTGATCACCCCGGCGGCGAGATGATGAGAGGGATGGCAGAGAGGATTGCCGGAGCATCGGGCTGCCGGGGAACCCTGGGGATCGACTTTGTCCTTGGAAAGGAGCCCTGGGCCATTGAAGTGAACCCAAGGTTCCAGGCCACCCTTGATACCGTGGAGGCTGCAACCGGCACGAACCTCTTCTCCCTTCATGACCGGGCCTGCCATGGAGCACTCCCGAAAGGCCGGCTCCAGGCTTCCAGGTACGCGATACGCAGAATACTCTTTGCGGATCGTGATACGGTGGTGAGGGAAGACCTGTCATCCCTCTCCCCCGCTGTGGCAGATATCCCATGGCCGGGTTCTTTCTTCGAGGAGGGTCAGGCAATGGTCAGCGTGTATGGATGGGGTGAGAGCGAGGACGAGGCTATGAACGTGCTGGATACACATATGAAGAGGGTCCGACAATATATGGGTTGAAGGTCCTATGGAAGAGATACTCGCAAATACCCCAATACGTGCATATCTCGCCCGCCTGATAGGAGAGGAGGGCATCTCTCTCCTTGAGAGCTTCCCCCGGGAGGGAGAGTACTCGGACGAGGAACTGGCCGCCCAGACCGGTATCAACCTCAACTCGGTCAGGCACACGCTCTACACACTCTATGAAAAGAGGCTCGCCGAGTACCGCAGGATCAAGAATAACGAGACCGGATGGCTCACGTATCTCTGGCACCTGCGGATCGACAGGGTGTATGATGTGATCGCCGACGACATGGAGATCATACTTGAGAAGCTCGAGGCCCGGGAGAGGTACGAGGAGGAGAACGACTTTTATATCTGCAAATCTTGCGGGTTCATGTTCACGTTCAGCCAGGCCATGGACTGCCAGTTCCAGTGCCCTTCCTGCGACCTGGGACTGGAGCACTTTGACAACGAGATCCTCCTGCGGGCATTGAAGAAACGAATCAGGAGTATGAAAGAGTCCCTCGGGCATGCCTGAACCGCGACAGCGGTGGGAGACGATGCTGCGGGAGGCCGGCTGCAGCACGAGGGTGATAGCACACTGCCGTGCAGTCCGAGACCTGGCGGAGGAGTACTGGCAGGAAGATCTCATGGAGGGGGAGGTCCTGGATGCAGGGGCGCTCCTTCATGACATCGGGAGAGGGAGTACCCACGGCCTGATCCATGCCCAGGCAGGAGCGGAGTTCTGCCGCCGGAGGGGGATACCTGAACGGGTGGCCAGGGTGGTGGAGTGTCACCTGGGTGCCGGGCTTACCGCGGATGAATGCACCCTACTCCGTCTCCTTCCAATAGACTGTATACCCCGGTCACTTGAGGAGCGGGTGGTGGCAAATGCAGATAACCTGGTGGCAGGAACCCGTCGCATCCGGATCGAGGAGAGGATGATGCGCTCTCACAACCTCCCCCGAAGGCTGAAACGGCGGCTTTTCCATCTCTGGCTGGAGATGGAGCTCTTCAGGAACTCCCCTGGAATGTGATCTGGCGTACCTGTGGGAGCCGGCGGATCCCTTCTATCACCGAAGGGGAAAAATCTCCCTCGATAATGACCACCAGTCTCGGTTCCTCGGAGAGGAGGGGATCCGTGACAAAAATCTGGCGTATGGAAAGTCCCTCTTCTGCGATGATCCGGACTGCAGCGCTGACTATGCCCTTTTCACTGGCGTCCTTAGGGAGTATGGTCATCACCGAGAGGTCCAGGTGCCTGGCCACCCGGGAGAGGTCAGGTGTGGCCCTCATATGGGTGAAGATATTGCGGTGCAGGGGGAGGGAGAGGATGCGCTGCGCGGTGGTGTCCACCACTCTCCGGTCTGTGTCAAGCGCCTTGGCCACCTGCGTCGCAGGGATCTCGATATTGTTGCAGGTGATCCTTCCCTCTGCATTGACCCCGAAACCGTTCTCAAGGAGGAATCTCACCACCCTGGTCTGGGAAGGGGAATCGGCAAATTCCCCTATGATCTCCGACCACATAGTGAAGATCTATGGTCTGATTATTAATATACATCCCTGGTCAATTCCCTGCACTGTTGTGTGGTGAAGATCATCCCCTGGCAGGTAGGACGGGGAATCGGACTCTCCATTTCCCTGAATATGGATAACCTTATTTCGGAGAGGCATCCATGTAGTATGGCACGGAGCGAGGGTTGCCGAGCCAGGTCAAAGGCGCTAGCTTGAGGGGCTAGTCTCGAAGGAGTTCTTGGGTTCAAATCCCATCCCTCGCATTCTCTTGTATTCTCTTCTCGCGGTTATCCGGTACCATGTGACGTATTTTTACTCCTCCTCGCTGTTTTGTATGGGGAGACTGAATTGAGGTTATTAGGAGGCAAAAATCTACATACCAATTCAGTCACTCCAACAGCCGCAGTCCCCATGATCCGTGTTATGGTTCTCAAATCATTCCCACATTCTCAAAGGCACCATTGGCAGCCGAAGTGCTGCCCCAGGCATCGATTGGTGGAACCTTCGCGGCAATTTCGGGGGCGGCGGCCCGGCATCGCATGTGGGGGTGTGGGGCAAACAGCCCCCACAATGGATATCCGGTTCATCAATCCTACCCATACCAGATATCTAAAAAGCCATAAAAGAAGAAGGGGACTGGCGATCGGTTCAGTCCCCTCTCATGGTGCGGACAACAATGAAGAGGGCTGCAATACCAAGCGCTGCGAGGGAGAGATGAGGTGCGAAGGGGGTGGAAGTGGGAGTGGGTGCCGGCGTGGTGGGAATAGTTGTCGGGGGCACAGTCACCACCGGCGTGGTTACGGTCGGTTCAACCGTGGTGGGCGTGACTTCAACCAGTGAATAGGCAACGACTTCCACGTTATCGATGTACCCCTCGGTGAATGGCCCGAATGCATAATCGCCCTTGGTGGTGACGGCCAGGCGGTCCATGAAGAAGAGGTCCCGCCCGACTGATACAAAGTAGCCCCACACAAGGGTACCGCTCTCCTTCTCTGTCACCCTGATATCCGCGTTCTGGATCTCCTTGTTGTACCGGACGGTCACATGGTAGGTGACATTCTCCTGGAACTCAATCGTCTTGCAGCCGGGAAGCTCCCCGCAGTAGGAGGTGTAGTAACTGGTAGCTTCCCGGAGCTGGTTGTTCTGGTCGATAACCCGCAGTGACATCAGTCTCCCGTACTTTCCATTCTCAAAGGAGGAGAGGACATTGGTGCCTCTGCTGAAGTCCATCTCGGAACTGATCAATCCGAAGCGGAATGCACTATTCTTCTCTGAAGTGAGGATAATCACATCATACTCCAGGGTAAAAGACTGCCCATCATACCGCACAGGGATGAAGGAATAGCCGTTCGTCCCTCCTTCAGCCTTGAAATGGTACATCTGCAGGGCGGGGTCCCAGTAATACCGCGTGGGGCTGTTGGTGGTCCATCCCGGGCTCTGGGAAAAGTCAGTCTGGTAAAGTATGGTCTTCTGTGTCGTCTCTGCTGCCATGGTGGGGAGAGTGATACCCGCACAACAAGTGAGGAGCAGCAGAAGGATGAGTATTCTGAATCCTGGCATGATATTTCTCCTCTGGATACGTATCCCGAATGCACTCCCATTCCTGCCGCCGAAGGAAGAGTGCCGACCCGTGGTGAAAGGATGGATTGGTTCTGGAACCGGATGGGACAGGTTGCAGAGTGATGTGTGGGCTTTATCTCTATAACCATTTCGAAACATGAGTATCCATGGCATGTCGCCTGTTTTCGCCTTTCCCTGTCATCCCCCTGCCCCCAAATATTCCCCGATCCGGGAGAAGAAGCAATATAATTAATTATTCCAGGCACACATGGAGTATCAGGGGTATAGTACGCATGTTCCCGCATGCAGCTGGTAAACGGGGGATCTGATGGACGGACAGATATATTACAACCGGGGGGTAGCCTTTCATAAAAAAGGGATGTTTGACGAGGCTATTGCCGATTATTCCCGTTCCATTGAGATCAACCCGGCAGATACGGAAGCATATCATAACCGCGGGGTGGCCCGGGCCGGGAAGCGCGATTACACGGGGGCAATAGAGGACTACCACTCTGCCATCAGGCTCAACCCCCACTTCACCGAGGCCTATTACAACAGGGGTGTCGCATATTCTCTTCTCAATCAGCCGGAACAGGCAATTCGGGAGTTTTCCATCGCGCTGGAGACCGATCCTGATTTTACTGAGGCCTATTACAACCGTGGCCTCGAGTATGCACGGCTGGGGGAGGATGAACAGGCCCTGGCGGACTTTTCAAAAGCACTGGAACTTGATCCTGGTTATGTGGCGGCCTACAACAACAGGGGGGTTATCTTTGGGAGGAAGGGGATGCACGAGCAGGCGATCGCGGATTATACCCGTGCCTTTGATATCGACACCCATTTCATCGAGGCACTCTTCAACAGGGGCATCGAGTTCTCCCGTGTGGGTCACCTGCAGGACGCTGTGGCGGACTATACCCGGGCGCTGGAGATCGACCCTGGAAATGCCGATATCCTCTATAACCGTGGTATTGCACTCGGGAAGATGGAGCAGACTGAACCTGCTATCGCTGATTATCTCGCATGCCTGGAGAAGAATCCCCAGCATGCAGAGGCATACAATAACCTGGGCGTGGAGTACAGCAAGCTTGGACTTTTTGATGCATCGCTTGAGCATTATGCCAAGGCCATCGGGATAAACCCCCGGTTTGTGGAGGCATATAACAACCGGGGGGTGCTCTTCAATCGAATGGGGCGCTATGACGAGGCGATCGCCGAGTTCTCACGTGCCATTGAGATCTTCAACCAGGCCTCCCCTGAAATACAGGCGGGAAACGTGCGCGAATCAACTCCCGTTGGAGAACCGTCCGTCAAGCCCGGGAATGAAGAACCGGCAGAGGAGAACCTGGACAGTGATGCCCCCCTTCACGAAGAGGGAACGGATGCCGCCCAGGAACTCGCCATACTGGAACTCTCACTCGAGATCAACCATGTTCCCGATGACCCGGAACTCTACAACCGGAGGGGGATGGAACACTCACGGCTGGGATCTTCCGAGAAGGCTATCGAGGACTTCACCAGGGCAATAGATATAGATCCGGGGTATATCGAGGCCTATTACAACAGGGGGAATGAGTACGATCACCTCGGCAGGATCGAGGAGGCTATCGATGACTATACCAGGGCTTTGAAGATCAATCCCCAGTATGCCGAGGCCTGCTTCAAGCGGGGGAACGAGTATCAGAAATCCGGGATGTCGGACAAGGCAATATCGGAGTATACCAAAGCCCTGGAGATCAACCCCGGGTATCCGGATGCCCTCTGCTGCAGGGGAAAGGAATTCTCCCGCATCGGACTCTCTGACATCGCAATCAGGGACTATACCCGTGCCCTGGAGATCCGCCCGGCATGTATCGAGGCGCTGTTCTACCGGGGTGCTGAGTATGCAAGAAAGGGTTTTTCGGAACCGGCACTTGCCGATTACTCTTCAGTCATCTCTCATAACCCCGCCTATAAGGAGGCATACCTGCACAGGGGTGCCGAGTACTCAAGGAGCCAGAGGGTGGATGAGGCAATCGCGGACTTTACCCGTGCCATTGAGATAGACCCTGACTATGCCGAGGCCTACGTGCAGCGGGCACGCGTATTTCAGCAGGCAGGAAAGCGACAGGAGGCGATCCAGGACTATACAAAGGCCCTTTTGATCAGCCCGGTGAACCTGCAGGTGCTCCTGCAGCGGGGGATGGAATATTCCGCCATGGAGCAGTCAGCAGAGGCAGTCGCTGATTTCTCCCGGGTCCTCGAGATAGATCCCCGGTATTACGAGGCGTATCTCCGCCGTGGGCAGGAGTTTAGCCGCTGCGGAAAGACCGGAAAGGCGATTGATGATTTATCCAATGCTCTTCGCCTGAATGCAAAGGCCTGGGAAGTGTATATCGCCAGGGCTGCCGAGTACGGCCAGGAAGGAAGGTACGAAGAGGCAGTCTCCGATCTCACGCGGGCGATCGAGATATCTCCCGGGGAGGAGAGCACGTATCTCGCCAGGGGTCTCCTGTATGATCGTCTGGGGAGGATAGACGAAGCTATCACGGATTTTTCCCGCACCATCAATCTCAATCCCGAGAATGAGAAGGCCTATAATAACCGGGGGAATGCGTATGCCGGAAAAGGCCTCTTCGAAGAAGCCATTGCGGATTTCACCCGTGCCATCGAGCTGAACCCCCGCAATGCTACCGCCTATTATAACCGGGGGATAGAATACGGGGAGCACGGGATGCTTGATGAGGCCATTGCCGACCTCGGTGAAGCCATTGTATTGCGGCCTGATCTCGGGGAGGCCTACTACAACAGGGGAGTAGCATTTCACAAGAAAGGGATGCTCGACGAGGCCATACGTGATTACCAGGGGGCGCTGGAATTGCAGCCCGAGAACGAGAAAGCCTACAATAACCGCGGGAATGCGTATGCCGGAAAAGGCCAGAACGACGAGGCCATTGCTGATTTCACCCGTGCCATCGGGATAAATCCCCAGAATCCCACTGCCTATTACAACCGGGGAATAGAATACGGAAAGAAGGGGCTGATCGACCAGGCGATGGAGGACTTTTCCCTTGCCATCCAGATCAAGCCGGACCTTGCCGAGGCCTATTACAACAGGGGGGTTGCCTACCAGAGAGTGGAGCGACTGGAAGAGGCGATTGCCGATTATACCGCTACCATCGAGTTCGCCCCCCGGAATGAGAAAGCCTGGAACAACCGTGGAAATGCATATGCCGGCCGTGGTATGTACAACGAAGCTATTGCTGATTTCACCCGTGCCATCGAGATTAATCCCGAAAATCCCACCGCCTATTATAACAGGGGAATAGAATTCGGGAAGAAAGGTCTCAATGAAGAAGCCATTGCCGATTTTAACCGGGCAGTGGAGTTGAAACCAGACCTTGCAGAGGCCTATTACAACATGGGCAACATCTATTACAACCGCAACCAGAGCGAGGAGGCCATCCGCGAATTCGACCGGGCCCTCTCCATTCAACGCGGATATGCCCGTGCCTACCTGAACAAGGCCCTGGCATGCGAGAAACTCTCCCGCATTGCCGAGGCACGGTCAGCCTATGAAGGATTCCTGAGATACGCACGACAGGAGTCAAAAGAACTGACCGACTTTGTATCCCAGCGGCTCCGGGATCTTTAAAAGAGGGGGAATCGTTACATTTGGGGGTAGGCAGTGAAAAAGACTGCATCTTCGCCATCTTCAGTCATGTGGCATCAAAAATGCAGGGGATGATTTTCCAATGAAGATTCAGATGGACCTTTCGAACATGGAATGGGAATGAAATGGTATGGGGCATTTTCACATTTTTTTTTAAAAAAAAGGGGGGGATGATCTCCTCTATTCCGCAGGGTATCAGGTGACCGCGTAGGATTCAGCGCCGCCGCGGTATTCGAGGGACCCGGGCTTGATGATCAGGCTCATTTGTCCGAGACTGTTCTCCCCGAGACCTGAGAGAGTGACCTGCTGTGCAGGACCGGGGATGATCCTGCCATTGTTGATGAAGAGGACTGTATTGGAGTCCCCCGGCGGGATGGTCGCGGAGAGAGTGGAGAGGAGACCCGCATAGGATGGCACCCAGATATCAGAGGAGATACCGCTCCGGACCAGGTTGCCATTCACAAACATGCGCACCTGGTCGAAACGGAACCCGGCTATCCCGAGTGCGTTCACGTCGATCATACCGCTCTGGCTGTCATCGACAAAGAGTTGCACGGAGTCGCCGGCTGTGAAGGAATACCTGGACCCGGCGATCTTGATCCAGCCTCCCTCCCCGGTGACAAGGAACTGCAGGTACCCGGGGGAGAGGGTCCCCATCCGGCTTCCTGTAAGGTAGACGTCCACCCTCTGGGGGGCCGTCACCTGGACCGCTCCGCTCTGGATGCGGGTATTGTATCCATACTGGTTCCCGACGGTCAGGGTCACGTCATAGGCGCCTTCTCTGGTGTAGGTATGGAGGGGGTTCTTCTCAGTGGAAGTTCCCCCGTCTCCGAAGTCCCATGCATATGCAGAGGGCATCCCTGACGAGAGATCATTGAAGTGGACCACCAGCGGGAGTGTCCCCTGCGCGGGTATTGCGGCAAACTGGGCTGTCGGGAGAGTCCCGGCTGAGATGAAGCCAGCCTCTGTCTTCTGACCAGTCCCGTACTGGTTTCGCACAGTCAGGGACACAGAATACAACCCCGGGTTCTTGTAGGTGTGTTGCGGGTTCCTCTGGTCAGACGATTCCCCGTCTCCGAAATTCCAGAGCCACGAGGTGGGGGTTCCAATGCTCGTATCAGTGAACTGGACTGCCAGCGGGAGCTGGCCGGCGCGGGGGTCGGCAGTGAAGACGGCCTGGGGAGGCTGCGGGGCAGACGGAGTTACATCGGTCACCGCGGGTGAGGCAGGTGCGGTCACTGCTGCGGTTCCCACCGGAGTGGCGGGCACACCGGTGGTGGCTGTCACCACCGGGACCCCAACGGTGGAGACCGGGATGGGGGTGGCCTGTGCCGGGGCTGCCTGGTCGGAGAACACCAGCATCTCGCCTGCTCCGCCGGAGTAGATCACCTGGACAAGGTCAGGGGTCCCTGGCCCGTCATACTGGATGCGCATCGTCTTCCCAGGAGTCCATGGCCAGTCCTGGGCATGGAGGAAGGCAATGGAGGAATCCGGGATGTCCTGGCCGTTGACCCTCAAAACGGTCCTTCCCTTCTGGAGTGGGTCTCCTCCGTCATGGTAGAGGTAGACGATGTTCCCTGACCGTTCGATGTTGGCATTGAACTGGGGCACGATATCAGGCTGGGGTGGGAAGAAGATCATCACCACCACCATGACCGCCATGATGATCACCACCGCTGCGATCAGTGCCATTATGATATTTTTAGAGATTGCCGATTCCCGATCCATTCTGCTCCACTCGAAAAATTCTCTCCCCTTCACTAAAAGAGCCGATTGGCTCAATGGCCCTTCAGATCAGGTATTTAAATTTCATCTCTCCTGACCCTATATCAATCTATCCCCCATTTCGGCATATTTTCGGCGTGAATGAGTGAAAGGACGTGTCTTGCGGGGCTGCAGAGTGAAGAAGATGAGGGGGGGCGTGTGGAAAAATGGAGAGAACCTTACACGATAGAATACGAGGTGACCGCACCCTGGAAGGACGTGGAATCCGGCTGGTAGCAGTCCAGCGTCATCATACCAGACGCACCTGGACGAAGGGAGGTCAGGACGAGGTGGGACTCCGTTGCGTTGATAGAGACGGGCAACCCTTCCTCCAGGATGCGAATATCTCCCGATCCCCCCGCAACTTCGAGGTTGATGCTGGAGAGCAGGCCGTCGTACCCCGGCACCGAGATGTCCTGCACCGCTCCCCTGGTTCGTTCGATCCCATCGGTGGAGAGTGTGACCATATCGAACGCGAAGAGAACGATCGATCCGTCCCGTATGGACACCTTCCCCTTACCTCCGTCATCCACGGTCAGACGGACCCGTGCACCGGCAGGAAGGTCGATTGTTCCCCCACCGATTTTGATCCTGGTACCCGGTTTTGTGACCGTGAACTCGATGAATCCACCGGGGGAGACCGCCGCACCGCGTTGTGCCTCCAGGAAAATATCCCGCTCTCCTGCCGGGGTGACTGTGATGTAGCCCTGACTGATCCGGGTATGCCCGCCGAATGCGTTTTTCACCGTGAGGCCCACCTGGTAGCTGCCTTCCCGCATGTAGGTATGGCGGGGGTCTTTCAGGGTGGAGCTCATGCCATCCCCGAAGGACCAGAGCCACTCCTCCGGGACTCCGGTGGAGGTGTCGGTGAATTGGACCGGGAGAGGGACCGGGCCGGATTTCGGGGTCGCGTTGAAGGAGGCGAGAGGGAGGCCTGGGGTTGAGGTGGGGGTTGGAGTCAGAGGGATTGTTGTCGTGACCGGTGTCGGAATACTGGTTGTCCCTGGCTCTGGTAATTGTGCTGGTATCTCGGTATAGAGCAATTCAGAGGGGCCTTTGCCCGAATCATAAAGAATCCTGATTGTCTGGATGGTGTCTGTTGAAGTGAGTGGGATTGTCAGGGTCTCCCCAATGGACCAGGGGCAGTCAATGCTGCCATCAGAGAATGGAACCGGCTCGCTGTTCATGAGGATGGCCAGGTGGTCGCATTGGAGGGATTCTCCACCCGTGTGGGTGATAATGATTTGACTCTCTGTTATGGTGAGGTTGAACTGGGTGGTGGTGCGGGGGGTTGGGGTGGTGAGGAGGGAGATGGCGAGGAAAATTGAAATAATTACACCGGTTAGCAAAATTAATCCAATTATCGCTTTTTTAAAAGTTATTCTTGGTTTATCCATAACCCAACCAGAATATTTCAAATCTGTATTCTTTTCCCTTTTATGAAAAATGGATTTGCTTAATACACTACAATATCTCCCTGTGTATTGATCTGATTATGATTTCCATCAAGATTAATAATGAATTTGTTCACATATGGATCATTATTATCGTGAATAATCTTCATATTTGAAATTTCCATTCTCGCGCTATTGTTATTCTGGTTAATAATGTCCTTACTATTGATGATTAGGTGAGTATATGCTATACAGGATGGATCGAGGACATATGTTAAGGTCGATTCATCACTATTCTTATTTGCTTGGGCGGTTATCGCCGTAACAAGGCCTGTATCCCTTAAAATCCCATCTACATACATTTTTACATTAAATGAAAAATCGTTACAGCTAGGATGATCCATATAGAGATGACCTGAAGTCAGATCACCATTTATCTCAAGTTTCACAACTTTCTTATTTAAATCAGTATAGGTATTTTTGTTAATAGTGATTCTTTCAACAGAACTATCACCAAATTGATAGTACGTCCCTCCCTTCAGATATCCTCTGGCACCGCACATCTTGGTGAGATTTATCACATCTCCAGTCCCCGATAGAGATGGAGATATAAAATTAAGATAGCTAATTACATTACTATTCCCACAATTGTTACTGGCATTTAAAGTCACGGTAAAAGGACCGATTGATGTATATTGATGTTCAGGGTTCTGGATATTTGATGTTCCGCCGTCTCCAAATGACCAGAGCCACGAAGTGGGATTTCCAGTTGATGTATCTGAAAATTTTACGGTTAAAGGGATTTCCCCTGCCCGGGGTTCGCCGGTAAACGCAGCAATAACCTGGGGACAACTAACCTGGATGTAGCCAGGGACGGTCAATTTATGGAGAGAACTGCAGTTCGGCTCATTTTTAGATACAGTGAGTGATACAGTAAAATTTCCAACAGAATTGTATGTATGATTGGGGTTTTGCAGATTTGATGTGGCCCCGTCTCCAAAAATCCATGACCAGTTTGTAGGCGAACCGGTTGACGTGTCGGTGAATTGGACATTGAGAGGAAGCAGCCCGGAAGTCGGAGTTCCATAAAAGGTTGCATTAACAGGAATGCATTCTGGTGAAGGAGGTGTTACAATGATTGTAAGTACTTGAGTATCGGAACTCGTACAATTCGGTTCATATTTCGATGCAGTGAGAGAGACAGAATA
>JALOPW010000003.1 GCA_025453675.1 Methanolinea sp. | reverse complement strand
CCCGAGATCGAGGGGACAGGCGTGGGCCTCGCGATCGTGCACCGGATCATCCAGCGGCACGGCGGGAGGATCTGGGCAGAATCAGAGCACGACAAGGGGGCGACATTCTACTTCACTCTGGGAAGGAATGGCTGATCGCGTCTCGGGGATGTTCACCCGGCACTCAATAACGGGGCAACATGCTCGTTCCGCTTCGTCTCCGTCCGCTCCTCCCGTCGGTCCGGTGCTCCTCCACTCTGCTCATGAAGGGCAGGATGAGTTGGTTTCTTCTATAGGTCATCTGATAGAAGAGGTCGGCATGGAAAAACAATTGAAAAGTCTTCCGATAGAGAAACGGTAATTATTCTGCAAAATAGCCGCCAGGGGGACTTGAACCCCCGACCTGCTGATTACGAATCAGCCGCTCTACCGCTAAGCCATGGCGGCACGGTACCCTGTACAATCGACCTGCTGAAATATGAACATTCGGCTGGCAAGAGGAAGGTTGGACCAAAAAAACTACATGATTCCCTTCGAGACACACGCAAACGCATTCATGAAAATGGCGCAGCCATTTTGGTATGAAAACCGCATCCGCGGTTTTCATCAGGGGGGCATGTGACCGACAGTCTCATGTGCGTTTCACATAAAAAGGGCAGGTGTGAAAAAAGGGCAGGTGTGAGTATTCAGGAGTACCCGCGTATAGTGGTGACACTCTCTCCCTGCTGCTTTCCCTGGGGAGCCTCTACCTTGCCGAATTTCGACTCGTAATCTGCCATGGTCTTTGAGAAGACCGAAAGGAGAGTCTTTGCGTGCTGCGGGGTGATGCTCACGATGGCCTTTGCACGGGCCTGATTCACACCCGGGATCTGGTGCAGGAACACGAAAGTGAATTCGTCTTCTTTATAGGCGATCTGGATCATATTGCTGTATACAGGGTCCAGCGTGTTGGGGATATTCACCGCGATCTCGTGGGAAGTCATGGAGTACCATCGGTGCGGAAGGGGTTAATCCTTTCCCGGTTTCATCCCCGTGATTCCGGATCAGGGAATCCGGCATGCAGATCTTGGATCCTGCCTGTCGCATCTCAGCCGGAAGAAGGTGACGGGGAATTGCATCATGCTCCTTACGAAGGTAATAGTGCTGAAGCATGTGCCGTGAGAGCGGAACTGCATCAAGGGGGTTTTATTCCTGATGAATGAGAAGAAGAGGAAGTACAATCAGACCGTCCCCGTATCATCTGTCATCACTGCATCCCTCTGCCCCATGCGACTGTATCTCGAGGCCAGGTCAGGAGAACCCCGCACTGAGAGCCCCAGATACACCATCTGCAAGCAGGTCTCCTCCCACCTCGGGAGTCAGCTGGATCCCGTGGAGATATGGAATGAGGTGACCGCAATCCTCCCTGATGTGGATGCCGGGATGCAGGAGTTCCTGGAGACCTGCATCGCCCGCTGCGATGAGGGCGGTCCCTGGGCGGCATTTTCCGATACCGATATCCACCTGCATTCAGAGAAGTATGGCCTCTCGGGAAACCTGGACAAGGTCCATGAAGATGAACCCTACCTGTCAATAGTGAGGACCGTTCAGGCACCCCGTTCAGGGGTATATTCTTCAGACAGGCTCAGAGTGTGCGGATACATGATTCTCCTGAATGAGGAGATGGGCGGGGACGTCCGGAGCGGGGCGGTGGAATATATTCCATCCGGTGTGACAAGAACCTGCTCTCCACAGCCGATTGACAAGCGAAGATTCCTGAAAGCGCTCAATGATGCCAGATCAATCCTCTCCGGGGATGCCCCGCCACGGCCAGGTGGACACCGATGCCAGGCATGCGATTCCTTTGAAGCGTGCAGACCGAGTGGAAGAAGGCTCTCTGATATCCTGTAAGATGGTGATGGAGACCGGTTGTTTCATTCCTCTCCAAGGAGGGTCAAAGAGCGGATATATTCCCCCCTGGCTTCACGTGTCGTCCCCACGATGAGCCATAACTCGTCCCCATGCCTCTCGCAGATACCCCTGGCCTGGATACGCTCACCTCCCAGTGCCTGTCCGCTGTAGGTATGGGTAAATGAGAGGACCCGCGAGATCTCCCCGTGTTCCACCCGGTAGACTGCAGGACTGTCATGGGCAAGGCTGGCATCAGTCACTCTTGCCTCGATCAATCGTGGCCCCTTCACCTCTCCCCGGCCTGAGGGGAGTGGATTTAAGGCTTTGTACGAGCGGGTGAACAGGAGATCAAAATAGGTGTGACCGATCTGACCCCGGTTCCATTTCCTCTTCTCATGGATGAGAAACTCCTCAAAACTGATCTCCGGTTTCCGCTTCTCATAGATCTTTTTCCATATCTCTTCAGTGATGGCGGGCAGCCTTCCCTTCAGGGTGGCATACTGGAGGATCTCCTGTGCATGAAACCATTGCCGGCCATACACCACAAGATCGATATCTGATTCCGCATTCTCGAGACCACAGAGGAAGGATCCGGTGCATCCGAGAGTCCCGGGCGGAAGCTGAAATATTGACATAAGAGCGTGTATCCTGTGATCCCGGCCATAAATCCGTGGTATCTCCTCCTCAGGTTTCAGTATCCTTCGCACATCCTGGATGGGTACACGGTGAAGCAGGTCAAGGTATTCCGGTTTTTCCCTCCCGATCAGGTCGAATGATTCCTGGAAATCCACCTTGCGGTAATGATCACCTGCGGCATTCACACGGTTCCCATGTGAATCAGGAACGTACCGGAGCAGGCATCCCACCCGCTCCTTATTGTCATACGTAGAGACAGCATACAGCCAGCCATCGTCATCCTCTATAAAATCACGCAACCGGATGGGCTTTCCTCTCATGAAATCTCCCTAGAGAGTCTTGAGAAATGCATCGACCGCGTCGGCTCCAGTTCCGCGCCGGATTATTACCCCGTTCACTACATCAACCACCGTGCTGGCGATGCCGGGGAGCTTCCCTGCATCAAGGAGGAGATCATGCATCACGTGGCATTCATCAGGTGTGACAGGGTCTCTCGCACCATGGATATTGGCGCTTGTAGCGGTGATAGGGGAGTCGAAGAGTTCAATCAGGCTGATTGCAACCGGATGTGCAGGAAACCGGATCCCGACCATTCCCGTGCCCCCTGTGAGGATTTCCGGCAGGGAGTTCCTGGCAGGCACCACCACAGTCACCGGGCCAGGGAAGAATCGCTCCATGAAAGCGGACGACCTGTGGTCAATCCTGGCAATCCCGTGTGCCATCTCCATATCGCAGACGGCAACTGATATTGGCTGGGCGATGGGCCGTCTCTTGGCCTCGTACACCTTGATGATCGCCTCATCGGAGAGCGCGTCAGCACCAAGGCCATAAATGGTATCGGTAGGGTACACCACGAGCCCGTCATGCTTAAGGATTCTGGCGGCTCTCTCGACCAGGTCCATCTCAGAACTCCTTTCCCCTGACCCGGTTGATATCAAACACTGCCTTTTCACTGACATGCATCACCGCAAAGACGCCTGCCTGGATTGGATCGGTGACGACCATGTCCACGTGTTGCGGAACGCTGCCCGCCATCTTCAGGGCAATTACCGGTATGCCTGCCTGCCTGACCCGATCCACGGCCCGGGAGATCTCGCCGCCCATCAGGGAGCCGGCAAGCACGAGAATTGCCGCTCTTGGGAGTCTCGCGACTGCGTCTACAGCCTGTGCAACGGTCTTCTCTCCAACCAGGGGGATCGTATCGACAGAAATGCGTTCGCCCCTGATATTATGCCTATCCGCTTCATTCACCGCTCCCAGTGCGACCTGTGCTACCTGGGCTCCACCACCAATGATAATGACACGGGTGCCGAAGATATGGCTGAACGGCTCAACTGCCCTGACCTCCTTCACAGAGGGGATCTCTTTGAGGTGCGAAAACATCCCCGCAGTATCAGAACAGTCATCATACTCCATGTACAGCTCGGCCATTCCCATACAGGGCCCGGAATCGAATATCTCCTGGTGAATCATAAGGATATTCGCATTATGCCCGGCGACTACAGTAGAGATATCGCGCAGAACGCCTCTCCTGTTCTCCGCGATGATGCGCAGGGCAAAGAGATCTGTCTCCTGGTCATCCATGGCGGGTATGCGATAGCCGGGGATCGAACCCGGGTTAGAGGCTTGGGAAGCCCCTGTCCTGCCGCTAGACTACTATCGCACGAGAAATATGGTAGTATAATCTCGTGTCCGTTCGAGATAAAGGTTCTTTTTTCTGTGAAAGGAGAGATGGGGCGGCTCCGGGTTAGTTTACCACAGGGCAGACCCAATTTCTATCCGGGAACCATTCCAGACTCATCGTGAGTTTCTGTGATCTCTGCTGTCATGCATTTCCCTGATCACCTCCCGATGAAGGGCCAGCATCATGTCCGACAGTATCCCAAACATGAAGATCTGGAATCCCACCACAATAAGAAGGACCGTGAGGATGGTGAGGGGCAGGTGCTCCACCTGGACGAGCCATTCCAGGATGACATAGATCCCGGTAAGGACCCCCCCTAGCATAATGATCAGGCCGATCAGGCCGAAATAAAAGAGGGGATTGTTCATCCTGGCGAGGCGATAAATGGTTGAGGTGATCTTGAACCCGTCATGGAACGGGTTCAACTTGGTGGGAGTGCCTGGCCTCTTCCGGTAACTGACGGGTACAATGGAGATCTTCTGCCCGCTCCGGACAGCCTCGGCTGATATCTCGGTCTCTATCCCAAAACCCACCTCTTTGAGCTGCATCTGCTGCATAGCTTCCATGCGAAATGCCCGGTAACCGGAGAGGATATCAGAGAGATAGGCTGAGTGGGCCACCTTGAAGAGCCGGTTGAGGACCTGGTTTCCAAAGAAATTCAGGCGGGAGAATGAATCTCGGTTCTGCTCGGTCAGCCTGTCACCAATGACATGGTCGTATCCCTGGTCAAGAGGGGCGAGCATCTTCTCAGCATCCTGAGGCAGATAGGTGCCGTCACCATCAATCATCAGGATATATGGCTGCTTGATGACAGAGAAAGCCTCGATGAGCGCATTCCCCTTCCCCTTCCTGGACTGCACCTCCACCCTTGCACCCTCGCGGGTGGCGATGGTGCGGGTATCGTCAGTGCTGTTCCCATCGATTACGAAAATTTGGGTATAGCCCAGCTGCCGAAACTCCCGGATCAGGCTTCCGATGGTGGGACTCTCATTCAGGGTTGGGATGAGGACACAGACCTGGTCCCTGTCAATTGGCATTCAGCTATTATTTTAAAAATCCACTGACATAAGTGCTTCCATGCACATCGCCAAGAAAGGGCTGCGGGTGCTTGGCATCGCGGAGAGCTTTTCTTCGCGGGAGTATTCGATCCTCGCAGGGGTGGTGATGCGAAAGGACCTCAGGATAGACGGTGTCTCCTTCTCACGTATAACTGTCGGGGGAATGGATGCGACGGAGGGTGTGCTGGCTATTTACCGGCAATTGAATCGGAGGGATATCAACATCATCCTTTTGAGCGGGTGTGTGATTGCATGGTTCAATATTATCGATCCTCTCAAAGTGTACGAGGAGACAGGTGTCCCGGTCCTGGTGGTCACTTACGAGGACTCAGAAGGGCTGAATGCAGATATCTCCCATCACTTCCCCGGAGACACAACCCGGATGGCCTGTTATGAAACACTTGGCGAAAGGATTCCCCTTCCTCTTCATACCGGCCATACTCTTTATCTGCGCCCGTATGGTCTCGAGCCTTCAGATGCCGGACGGCTCTGTCAGGACCTGACCCTGGACGGAAAGGTCCCCGAACCTCTCCGGGTCGCCAGGTTAATGGCCAGGTCAGCCATGCGGTTCTCTGGCAATGGGAGGTAAAAAGCAGATATGATTCCTTCGAGACACTTGCATGCAGTATGAAAATGCCAAAGGCATTTTGGTATGAAAACCGCATCCGCGGTTTTCATCAGGGGGGCATGTGACCGACAGTCTCATGGGCGTTTTATATTACCCTTATATGTGTCCCGTTTCCGGGCAACATGCATAATTCATGAAAATCGCGAATTCGTTTTTTGAATGGAAATGGCTTCGCCATTTTCGTAATTTATGCCCGAAATCCTGAAAGGAGTGCATAGTGCGTTGGTATGAAAACCGCATCCGCGATTTTCATCGGGGGGGCATGTGACCCGACAGTCTCATGGGCGTTTCATTCGGAAAAAATTAAAGCCCCCTTGGCACTGCAGTCGGGCCAGGGGAGGTTCTCTGGAATACGAGAACACTCCCAAGGGGGTCAGTGAGAGTAAGCTGGTTTCCAGAGACAGAATAACTTGTTGCCTTTTCGAGGATCCCGAGATATCTCGTCTCCAGGTCGCTGGTCTCCGCACAGTACATCAATGTTGATATGACCGGCCCCACAGTGATCCCCTTTCCATTGGGGAGAACCTCTCCAGTCAGTATATACTGCGAATTGAAATTGTTACACCCTGCAAATCCGGAGAGGCCACCCACGTCGCTGAAAATTGCGCTCATCTGGACGCTGATGATCTGAACAGGAGATGAGCCCCCCGGCCCGGTCATGGCCGCAATGTACCAGGTCCCCAGCAACTCAGGGTCTTTCAGAGGACTCATAGTAGGCATGGGTGTCACAATGGGCCCTGTGGTCGGCACGGGTGTCACTGGCGGGGGTGATGGCTGGGTGCACCCGGCCATCAAAATGGCGAGTATGATACATGTTCCCATCCAAAGCATAGAATATTTCATAGAAACGAGAACGCGTTTGGTGATAAAAGATTTTTCGTGATACATGAGTCTGCAATGCCTCATGTATGCAGGGGAAAAGAGAGGGAAGTGTCACGCAGTTCTGCTATGGCGCGATATGAGAAGTGATTTCGGTCGCTGGTAAATCTCGACGGTTACCAGATCTCCCGGGTGGAATGTACCATCCGTAAAATCGATGGCGATCTTCTCGCACGGATTCCAGAACATTCCTGAACATCCAAGTCCGGCGAGTGTCTGGACTCCGAAATGGTGAGTGGGGATGAAATTGAACCCGTTGAGTGTCTCGATGACACAGGGGAGCTTCTCCTGGTTACAGTAAAAGACCGCGTAAAGGTCAGCGTTCTTATAACTAAGAGTCCCGTTATGGTAAAGAGTCACCCGGGAATCGTAATTCATTGCCCCGGACTCACTCTCATGACGGATGCTTTTTATCTCAAGGAACGAGGGGGTGGAGGAAAAGACCGACATATTGAATTGCGGCACGAACACCATGAGAAGGACCAGCGCAGCAAGGAGTATGGCAATCGCGACCATCAGGATGGTTGCCATGGGGTGCGAGGTAGCGTGATCGTCAGGTATCAAGATCCAACTATCGGATTTAGTCTGGCAAAACGAATAAATATTCCGAATTACTGACGACAATCCGGTAAAAGCAGGCAGGAAAGAATAGGACCTCCGCTCTACTATCAAATCCTTTTTTATTACTATGAAAATGGCTGCGCCATTTTCATGAATGCGTATGCGTGTGTCTCAAAGGGAATCATATAGTTTTTTCATGGAATATGAACTCCGATGGTGAGTCACCGAAAAAAAACTCACATATCAGGGATGAATACCCTGAATGTTGCATTCTCACCCATATGCACCCAGTATCCTTTTCCGGGGAAAAGCAGCCGGGAATCGTTATGGGTCCCCATCCCATCCTTCACAATGGATATTTCATACATTTGCAGCAAGGGGTCAAATCCGTATATATACTCCCATGAAGAGGAGACAGGGGAGAGGGCATCTCTCGAAGGGATACCGGTCAGGTTCAGGATCCCGAATCCATTCCAGCCGGAGAAGAGTTCCCGCTCCACCAGGCCCTGCTGCCCGGCAAAATACAAGGGGATCACTGTATGCGATGCACTGTACACCCATATGCTGTCAGAAGGAGAAAGGTGCGTTCCGGGGTATATCCGATCGTACCAGTGGAATGAACCATTATACCTCCAGATGGAGTGCCCTGCCGTGTCAACAGTGGAGAATATGGCCCCGGTATCTGATCCCTCTAAAAGAACCCTTGGAATAGAGACATAGTTCCATCCAGGTTCACAGGTGAGGGTGATGCCTGGAGGTCCCGTGGGAGTGGGCTGCGTGGTGGGAGCGGTTGTTGGGCTCGTGGTCGGTCCTGTGGTGGGAGGAGATGTGATAGGGGTGGTCGTGACCACCGTTGTTGCGGTGGTGGGAGGAGATGTGGTAGGCGTGGTTGTGACGATTGTGGTCACTGTGGTGATAGGAGGAGTGGTGGGCGTGGGCGTGGTCCCGGTGAATGTGAGTGGAAGGTTCTGCGCAGTTCCTGACTGGAAGAAGGCTGTCTGGTCAGCACGGGTCATCCCGTCGAGCCAGAAGGTGATCGTTACCGGCCCTCCCTCAATCTCATCATTCGTGGCGAAGACTTTGAGCCGCGGGTCAAATGCCCCTGATCCACCATACATCCCTGTGGTTGTTACGCGTATCTCTCCGGCATTCCGGGAACCAATTCTCGCGCTGATCAGGGAACCGGAAGGTACAGGTTGTGCCGATGATGTTGCCTGCCCGTAGAACTCAGACGGGATCTGCACCGTCGGCTGGGTGGTTGGCTGCGTAGTGGTGGGGGTGGTGGTCGGCGTGGTGGTGGGAATCGTCGTGGTCGAGGTAGTCGCTGGAGAAGTGGTGGGTATTGTCGTCACTGTCGGGGTTGGCGTTGGCGTCACCGGTGTGACGACAGTGATGTAATTGTATTTGATGAGGGAGTGATACCCTTCACTGTCTGACCTGTCAAGCCGCACGGTGAATGTCCCCTCCTGGAGGTAGGTATGATCGATCATCCCCGCCGGGTCCATGACAACCGTTCCGTCACCGAAATCCCATCGCCTGAAATCCTCGATAACTGGGAGGCTGCTGGTATCAGTGAATCGAACAACCAGGGGGAGACTTCCCGAAGTTACATTCGCTTCAAAATCTATAGTCGCGGTCCCCTGGGCATACACCGGAACCACCAGCAGGAGGGAGATGACGAGAAGGCACTCCCATATGAACTGATACCTGCTCATACTATCACCCCTGCCCTGCCCGACCACCCATCCTTCACCACACTTCATGCACGAAATGTGTCTTCACACCGACTGATATATAACCTTCTGGCATCCTGCAACCCGGATCGGAATGGTCACTGCTGATGGGTGCATGAGTGCGAGGCATAGTTTGAAGTATCCCTTGCACCTATGAGCGGTTGACCCGCCAGGGTCGAGGGGGATTTCGTATGAATGCGGAGTTAGAATATCCGAGTGATGATTCTGTGCGTGAACGCTGGAGAACGGTCTCGGATATGGAGAAGAATGGGCGTGCTGCCGTCGAAGGGTTGACGCGGGAATTGCAAAGCGACGATAAATGGATACGCATTGCCGCGGCGGATGCACTGGGGAATATTGGGGATCAGAAGGCATTGGATCCCCTGGCACAGCTCCTTTTTGATAAAGACCATGATGTCAGGTTTGCGACTGTGGTTGCCCTGGGAAAACTGGGCGGTCCCATGGCAGAGAAGTCACTTGTCGGGGCCTGCAAGGATGCAAACTGTTATGTTCGGATGGCGGCAGAAGAGGCGCTCAGCCATATGAAAAATGGTCTGATATCCTGAACGGATTTTTTTTATAACTGACTGCCAGGGAGGGGGAAGTTCAGTATCCCGCACAACCTGTATCCAGATGCCAACCGGGGCGAAATAATATACATTTCGTGTTCTCCAGGCACTGGTTTCCGACAAATTGAGATTCCCAGGAACCAATGGGGACAGGCGTTTCTTGAGGGTCAATTCAAAAATACTACATGATTCTTTTCGAGACACACGCATACGCATTCATGAAAATGGCTGCGCCATTTTCATATTCACACACTATGAACTCCTTTCAGGATTTCGGACATATCCGCGGTTTTCATCAGGGGGGGCATGTAACCCGACAGTCTCATGTGTGTTTCATTCGAAAAAAACCCCCTGGCGTGAACGAAATTGGCCATTGTTGAAAAATTGGGGGGATATCAGGTCTCCTCTTCCCCGGTGCGGACCCTGATGGACTTCTCTACCGGGATCATAAAGATCCGTCCGTCACCTATTTTCCCAGTACGTGCGGCATCCACGATGGTCTGTATGATTCCCTGAGCATCGTGGTCTTTCACCACCACTTCTATCTGGATCTTGGGGATGAGATCCACCATCATCGTACCTCCACGATACTGGAGCTTGATCCCTTTCTGGTCTCCTCTTCCCATCACCTCAAGCACCGTCATCCCGTAACTGCCCCTCTCTTCAAGGGCTTTTTTTACGAATTCCAGGCGTTCAGGGCGGATAATAGCCTTTATCAATTTCATCGCCACCCCCCCCTACACCCGCTCTCCGTGCTGCGATATATCGAGACCGACATATTCTTCCTCTTCACTGACCCGAAGTCCGATGACCTTATCCACTACGATTGCCAGGACAAGCGTGACCACAAAGGCATATACAAGGGCTGCGATTGCACCGGCAGCGTTTGCGATAAACTGGGAGACATTCCCTTCCAGGAGTCCCGAATACCCGTTCACCGCAGCCACCGCGAAAATACCGGTTGCGAGCGCACCCCAGAGACCCCCCATTCCATGAATGGACCAGGCATCCAGGCTTTCATCCAGACCTTTGTTAATGCGCCACAGCATGCACCCGTAACAGAGTACGCCGGCCACCAGCCCGATGGCGATGGATCCCATCACCGTCACATATCCTGCAGCAGGGGTAATTGCCACCAGACCCGCAATGGCCCCGCTCACCATGCCAAGGGAACTCGGTTTTCCCTTCACCCAGCTCGCGATCAGCCAGGCCAGAGCCCCTGCAGCAGCCGATATGTTCGTGACAAGGAATGCGCTGGCAGCGAGGCCGTTTGCGGCAAGTGCGCTCCCACCATTGAACCCGAACCATCCAAACCAAAGGAGCGCTGCTCCAAGGAGGGTCATCGGTATGTTATGTGGCTCAAGCGTATACTGGCCAAATCCTGCCCTTTTCCCTATCACCAGCGCGACTGCAAGTGCTGCAAAGCCCGAACTTATATGTACCACCGTGCCACCGGCGAAGTCGAGCGATCCGAATGCCATGGCCCAGCCTCCGCCCCACGCCCAGTGCGCCAGGGGATCGTAGACCAGGGTGGTCCATAGCAGCGCAAAAACGAGAAATGCAGAGAGCTTTACCCTCTCGGCAAATCCAGAAGTTACGATGGCCATGGCGATCGCGGCGAAGACCAGCTGAAACGCAACGAAGAGCATCGGTGGATACCCCGATTCTCCGGCTTCCATACCAATACCCTGCAGACCGGCAAACTGGAGATTCCCGATGAACCCGCCAAGATCCTGTCCGAACGACAGCGAATAGCCCAGCACCACCCACTGGATACTGACCAGTGCAAAGACAATGAAGGAGAGGGCCACCATCGAGATGAAGTTCTTTCTCCGGACCAGTCCTCCATAGAAGAATCCCACGCCCGGTGTCATCAGCATTACCAGCGCGGTAGCGGTCAACAACCAGGCAGTGGTTCCTGTATCTAATGCCATTCCAATCTCCTGAATTCTTGTTCCTGTTTACTTCTGAATAGTCAGCCTGCAATACGAAAATTCCCGACCAGTCGGTCTCTTACAACTCAATGGGATATGAGTCGATCTCCCGATGGCCGCCCATTCCTTTCAGGGCGTCATTTATAATCCCTGATCCTGAAACATCCTTCTGTATACGGGCATATCAAATGGTACTGACCCTCCCGTAATAATTACCGCATACCTCCCCTGGAGCATTCACTGGCGCACCAGCGAATCCTGGTGGGCTTCCAGTCGTCTTTCCGGGGATGTGTTTTCCGGTTCTTCCCATTTGATAGGTAGAAGTTATGTTCTATCATATTTATAATTATTTATATACGTTCAAATTAGACATTCATACAGGTAACTTCCGGTCAATTATGCTGGTCAGCGAAGGATCAAATCATTATCCATGACATTGAAAGAAGAAGAGGTAGCCGGGCAATAACCCGGCATACCAGAGCACAAGTACCGGAAGATCATCCGGTAGAGATAGAATTTTGGTCGGAGGACCGATAGCGTGGTTACATATCAGGCCTCCACTTCATTTGTACGTACCCTTACGGATTGTTCCACGTCTATTACAAATATCCTGCCATCACCGGGTTTTCCCGTCAATGCATTGGTACGGATGGCCTGAACTATCCTCTCTTCCATAATATCGGGGACTACCACGTCCATCCGGACCTTCGGGAGAAGGTCCTTTGCAAAAATACCTCCCCGGTACTGATGAGTGATCCCTTTCTGGTCCCCTCTCCCCACCACTCCCCGAAGGGTCATGCCGAAAATCCCCTCCTTTTCAAGGGCTTTTTGAACGAAAGGAATCCTCTCTTCTCGTATATACGCGGAGATGCTTTTCATATTTAGTCCCTGGTGTTCTTTCCAGGTATTATCTCATCTTCACTGTCGTCCGAAGACTCCTCCCCTTTCGCTCCAGGAATGAAAGGAAGCCACCGGGTCTCTGTCACCTTCCCCTGGAACCGGCCCACAATCTCATGCCGGGAATTGGTGGATACATCCTGTTCAGAGTGCATGGGAAGAGGCTCCATATTATACTTAAGTGGAAGGAAGTTATTGAGTATACTATTTATAAATTTCCATTTTTTGGGAGACGAAAAAAATTAATAGGTTGCCAGGTAGCGATCCAGCTCCCAGGGGTGAACTGCGAGCCTGAATGCATCTGACTCCATCTGGGTGATGGAATTCAGACCCTCCATGATGTGGGAACCCATCGCTTTCCTGATCACTGCATCCTTGTTGAGTTCTGCATTCGCCTCAATCAGGCTTCCAGGGAGCATCTCGATGCCTCGTGATTTCCTCTCCTTCTCAGAGAGGTGGTAGATATTCACATCGGTACTCTCCGGGGGTTCAATCTTCTTCTTTATCCCGTCAAGGCCTGCAGCCAGCATGGCTGCAAAGCAGAGGTATGGGTTGCACATGGGATCGGGGCTTCGGAATTCTGCCCTGGTGCTGTTTCCCCGGGCTGCGGGAACACGGACCAGTGCGGACCTGTTCGCAGCACTCCAGGTAATATATACCGGCGCTTCATAGCCCGGGACCAGGCGCTTGTATGAATTGATAGTCGGGTTGGCCACCCGTGTGATCGCCTTTGCATGCTCCAGCATTCCCCCTACATAATACATTGCCGTGCTTGAGAGCTGCTTCTCACCTTTTGGATCATAAAAAGCATTCTTGCCATTCTTTGAGAGGGAGCCATGGGTATGCATGCCGCTTCCATTGATCCCGGCGATAGGTTTGGCCATGAAGGTAGCATGCAGATTACGATTCAGCGCGAGGGTTTTTGTTGCAAATTTGAAGGTAATCACTTTATCGGCAGTATCGAGTGCAGTGCTGTATTTGAAATCAATCTCGTGCTGGCTCTCTGCAACTTCATGGTGGGATGCTTCAATCTCAAAGCCCATCTGGGTCAGTGCAAAGACAATATCCCTTCGGACATCCTCTGCCCAGTCCGTAGGGGCGAGGTCAAAATACCCGCCATAGTCCTGGTATATTGTAGAAGGGCGCCCGTCGATCAACTTGAAAAGGAAGAATTCCAGTTCCGGGCCGGTGTTGAAGGTAAAGCCCATGGCCTTTGCTTCTTCCAACTGTTTCTTGAGAATGAACCGTGGATCACCCTCAAAGGGCTTGTTGCCATACGTATATACATCACAGATAAACCGGGCAACCCTTGCATCAGCAGGTCTCCAGGGCAGAATGGCATAGGTATCCAGGTCCGGTTTCAGGAGCATGTCGGATTCTTCAATCCGGGCAAATCCTTCAATAGAAGACCCATCAAACCATATACCCTCCGTGAGGGCTTTTTCTGCCTGCTGCACCGGGATGGCCACGTTCTTTGGTATCCCCTGGATATCCGTGAACTGCAGGCGGAGGAATTTGACCAGGTCTGCATCGATCCGTTCCAGCATCTCAGACACGATGTCTTTGCTCATATGGAAAGTAACTTCTACCTGATCAGATTTATATTTAATGAAGCAACCCATATAGGGAAACCATAAAAGCGAGGGAAACCATACAAGGACGTCTGCGAGCATCACCATGTGCAGGTGACCTTCTGAAGGATATACTGACCCGTGATTGAAATGTGTGGAATTATTGGAGTCATCGACAGATCCAGGGAACGCATGGACGGTGCCAGTATCCGCTCAGCGCTTTCCATGATGAACGAGCGGGGGAGTGGTGAAGGTGCCGGGTATGTAGCCTATGGAGCATTTCCGGAATTTGCCGATTACTACGCCATTCACGTCTTCTTTGATACAATTCACGAGACCAAGGCCGCAGTTGATCAGGAGCTGGTCAAATGGGGCACTATCGTGCATGAAGAAGAGATCCCAACCTATGAACAGCCAAATATCAGGAAAGTTCACACACCATGGAGATACTTTTTCAAGCCCGATCCCAGGCTTATGCCAAGGAGCACCTCACCTGAAGACGACATCGTCATGCACCTGGTCATGAAGGTGAATACGAGTATCCCCGGGGCCCTTATCTATGCATCAGGGAAAAATATCGCGATATTCAAGGCCTCGGGCTGGCCGGAGGAGGTGGCCGATTTCTACCGCATACAGGATTACAAAGGATACATATGGCTCGGCCATAACCGCTACCCAACCAATACCCCGGGCTGGTGGGGTGGAGCGCATCCCTTCAATCTCCTGCACTGGAGCGTTGTTCACAATGGTGAGATAACTTCCTATGGTACCAACCGACGCTATATCGAGAGCTATGGGTATCGCTGTTCGATGTTCACCGATACCGAAGTGGTAGCCTATCTCTTCGACCTCCTCGTACGTCGCCACAACCTCGCCCCGGAGGTTGCAGTGAAAGCACTCGCACCACCATTCTGGGACGAGATAGATCAGATGCCTGAGCGGGCAGAGCGTTTCAACAGGGCAATTCGCCTCACGTATGGTCCGGCACTGATGAACGGACCATTTGCCATCGTAGTAGCAAGACCGGATGCCATTGTAGGTTTCACCGATCGCATCAAGCTCAGGCCGCTTGTTTCCGGCACCCTGGGACCCCGCCTTTATATATCCAGCGAAGAGGCAGCAATCCGGGTGATGGAACCGGATGTCCAAAACATCACCATGGCCCGTGCGGGCGAGCCCATTATCGGGAGGGTGTTTCCTTGACCATCGGGAGCGTTCCGGCCAAGTTCCGGATCTCTGTCGACCATGACCAGTGCATGCTCTGCGGGCGCTGCGTGGAAAACTGTCCTTATGACGTCTTCCGCATGGAAAACAATACAATCCACGTGAACTCCAGGAGGTGCGTGGCCTGCCACCGGTGCATCGCGATGTGCCCCAGGGATGCCATCAATATCAAGGAGAGGCCTGTGGATTACCGCAGCCATCCGGTATGGACCACAGGGGTGAGGGAGGCCATCTACAACCAGGCCCGCACAGGAAAAATTATCCTTGCCGGGATGGGAAATGCGCAGCCTTATCCGATCATATTCGACAGCCTGGTACTGGATGCCTGCCAGGTGACCAACCCGAGTATCGATCCCCTTCGGGAGCCGATGGAACTACGGACGTATCTCGGGAAGAAACCCTCCCGGCTGGAGATCGGGGAGAAAGACGGCGATGTGGAGATTCTCACCACCCTCTCCCCGAACCTGCAGCTCGAGACCCCCATCATGATCGGGCACATGAGTTATGGCGCTATCAGCCTGAATGCTCAATTGAGCCTTGCCAGGGCCGTGGCTGAAACAGGGACTTTTATGGGCACGGGAGAAGGGGGGCTGCACCAGTCCCTCTATCCCTACCAGGACCATATGATCGTCCAGGTAGCGTCCGGCCGTTTCGGGGTGGATATCAATTACCTGGAGAGGGGCGCAGCCATCGAGATCAAGATCGGGCAGGGCGCCAAACCGGGTATCGGGGGACACCTGCCCGGGGAGAAGGTGTGCGAGGATGTCTCCTGCACACGGATGATTCCCATTGGGAGCGATGCCATCAGCCCTGCTCCTCATCACGACATCTACAGCATCGAGGATCTCAAGCAACTTGTAAGGAGCCTGAAAGAAGCCACGGAATGGAAAAAACCCGTCTTCGTCAAGATTGCCGCCGTCCATAACTCCGCCGCCATTGCAGCGGGGATCGCCAGGTCCTCAGCAGATGCCGTGGTGATAGACGGGTTCCGTGGGGGAACCGGTGCAGCTCCACGGGTGTTCCGGGACCATGTCGGAATTCCTATTGAAGCGGCAATCGCGAGCGTGGATGCCAAGTTGCGCTCCCAGGGCATCAGGAACGAAGTATCCCTCATCGCGAGCGGGGGTATCCGGGAGAGTGCAGACGTAGCGAAAGTGATTGCACTTGGAGCGGACGCAGTATATATTGGAACAGCGGCGCTCGTGGCAATGGGGTGCCGTGTCTGCGGCACCTGTTACCGGGGCCTGTGCCCATGGGGGATTGCGACCCAGAGGCCAGACCTGGTCGCAAGGCTCGATCCTGAAGTGGCCTCCCAGAACGTCGCCAACCTGATCCATGCCTGGACACTCGAGCTTTCAGAGCTCATGGGAGCAGCTGGCATCAACAGTATCGAGAGTCTGCGAGGGAACAGGGACCGCCTGAGAGGGTACCTCCTCGACGAGTCCATCATGAAAGTCCTGGATGTCAAACCGGTGGGGGCATGATGCGATCATGAAACGAGTGAGCATAGATGCCAGGGGGATGCACTATACACCCCTCAACAAGGCTATCCGGGCAGCGGTCTCCGCGGGTGCTCGGGAGATCGTGATCGAGCACGTGATGGGCCAGCGGTTCATCGCTGACGGACTCAAAGGGGATGCCACCCTGATCATTGATGGAGTACCTGGAGGGGACCTGGGGATGTTCATGAGCGGCCCGACCTGCATCGTATACGGAAATTGCGATCATGCCCCGGGAAACACCATGGACTCCGGAAATATTGTCATCCATGGGAGTGCAGGTGACGCGGTGGCCCATTCCATGAGGGGCGGGAAGGTATTTGTCAGGGATTCAATCGGGTACCGGGGGGGGATCCACATGAAGCAGTACCAGGATAAACGACCGATCCTGGTGATAGGAGGAACTTTCCGTGCATTTCTCGGGGAATTAATGGCAGGCGGGTTGATCCTCACCCTCGGAGATTCCCGCCGCCAGCCCATCATGGAACGGGGGATCGGGTCCGGGATCCATGGAGGAAAGATTGTGATCAGGGGAGACGTGGATGAGTATTACCTGGGAATCGGAGCACGGAAAACACCCCTCAGTGACGAAGGGATGGACGAAATCATCCCCCTTATCAAAGAATTCGCGGGACATTTCGGGGTCGATCCAAAACCGCTGCTGCATGACACCTATGTCCAGGTCAGCCCCTCGAGCAGCAGACCGTTCGCCAGCAAGTATACCTGGGAGTGAGATGTATCATGGCCACCAAGAGTTATGTGGATCTCAAAAATGAGGTCTGGGACAAGGGACTCTGTGCAGGGTGCGGAGCCTGCGTGGCAGTCTGCCCTGCAGATGCCATCTGTTTCGATGAACCCGGCGGGGCACTCAAACCGAGAAATATCGGCTATTGCAAGCAGTTGAATGACGAAGTCGACTGCGGGGCGTGCTATGATGCATGCCCCCGCACCAGTCAGGTCAACGAGGGGATACTCGGAAAGTATCAGGAGATCATCTCTGCCAGGGCGACCCTGGATATCCCCAGGAGACAGACTGGAGGAGCGGTGACTGCCATCCTCCTCACCGCCCTTCAGCAAGGATTGATCGATGCCGTCGTCACCGTAGCCGAGGACCGCTGGACTTTAAAGCCGGTCTCTGTGGTTATCACGGGATCCGAGGAGCTCGTTCAGCATGCTGGCAGTCGTTATAACTGGTGGGTGCCGCTTGTTGCCGCTCTCAAGACCGCAGTTATTGAGAAGAAATGCCAGAAGATTGCGGTGATCGGGGTTCCGTGCGTGGTTCAGGCCATCTATCACATACGGCAGAGCGACAATGACCTTTTGCAACCATTCGGGAAGCGCATACGCCTTGTGATAGGGCTCTTCTGCACTGAGAACTTTGATTATCGTGTGCTGATGGAAGGACTGCTGCAGAAGAAACATCACATTGACACCTGGAATATCGATCACCTTGACGTGCGGGGAAGACTGGAAGTGACCATGCGGGACGGCTCCTCCCGGACCCTCCCCCTGCCAGAATTACTGGAGGCAGTCCGACCCGGGTGTCATTACTGCACTGACTTCACTGCGCTCTTCTCAGATATCTCTGCTGGAGCGGTGGGGAGCGAGAGGGGGTACACCACCCTCATCGTGAGAAATGAGATCGGGAAGATGTTCTTCAATGAGGCAATCAACCAGAAGAATCTTGTCAGTGAGGGATCAGTGAATATTGAGGCTATTGAGAGACTCGGCAGGATAAAAATTGAAAAGGCCCATTAAGAGGTAGCTCAATAGAATCCCCTGTCTTTTTCAGGCATATGTATACAACCCATACCCATTCATCCACAATTGAGAGAGATATACCGGGAAAAGTTAAATTGGATTTCAGGGAGATTAATTGAAAAGACAAGGATCTGAAATCATGAAACTGGTACTCCTTTTTGTCGGATGCCTGTTACTTGCAGTGACAGGAATGGGTTTAGTAAGTGCGGACGCGGAATCCGGGCAGGCCCAGGCCTTTCCAGGCCAGCCACAACTCCCACATTCATTCTATGGGACGATTGTCGCTGCAGGGAATCCTGTTCCGGCAGGCGTTACGGTTGAGGCACGCGCAGAGGGTATGATCACCGGTTTGCCTGGAAACCCGGTCTTTTCCCGGGAGGGCAGGTACGGATCCGCTGATCCCCTTGTCTCCCGCCTCGAAGTCCAGGGGAATCTCCCAAAAGGGACCGAAGTGACCTTCTTTGTCGGAGGAATCCAGGCCGAGGTGCAGGCTGCGGGTTCACAGGATTCCTGGAGCAGCAGTTATCCATTCTCTCCAGGGGCCGTGACCGAACTCAACCTTCGGGTCGCCTCGACAGTGACACCCGATCCAGGGTACCATGAGCCTGTTGACACCACCCTTGCAGCCACTCCAATGGTCACGCTCCCGGTTGGAGGGGTGAATCCCTCTACAGATATGATGATCGGGCTCATCGCCATTCTGGTAATCCTGGGAGTTCTCGCTTTTTATCTTGGGAGGAGAGCGGAGAAGGCAAAAAATGGAAAAGATCAGGAGACGGGGGAAAGGGTGGAGGAGCCCCGCAAGGATTAGGCTCTGTGCGAAAGGTCGAACCATCCCCATCCTATCATTTTATGTCGCAGACATGGGAATTACATTACCAGAGGCTACTTGAGATCTCTGGCATCTCAAACCAGGGAGGATACCATATACGAAACCCTCGTTGATGTTCTCTCATAGTCGCGGAAGAGAGATGCCCATACCCTTGGATGGACGCATATGTTCAGAAAAACCGTAATTTTCCTTGCACTCTGTGTAATACTGCTTTCACCAGTGATTGCAGTCAACATCTCAAACCTGGAGAGGACGCAGTTAACTGCCGATTACCGACTCAATCCACTCAGTCCCGAATTTATCAAGTTCATCAAGTACAATGCAACCAGTGTCCCCTCCCAGATAGACAGAGAGGGTCACCGCATGGGATTGATCCCTTCATCAATTGTGCTGATAGATCGCCCGACAGAGATGAGGGATTTTGAATACAATGACTCGAAAGGGACTCCATCCTCCTTGAACGAAACCACCTCAGCAATATTGAAATCAACAGAAAAATACAGGGTATCCCCAATAAACCCGGAATTCAGCAGGTTTATTGAAGAATACAATAAAAAAAGAGCATCTGAAACCGACCAGGAAGGCCATTCACTGGGCCTTATTCCCTCTCCAATAGACATCGGGGTCCTTACCTCGGCCGGGTCATCAGGAACCAAACAGCCCCTCATCGACGTTGTAGGCTCACCGGCATCTGTAACTACGTTCTCCTCGATCACTACTTCGTCTCCTTCAAGCTGGTTTGATCTCAGGAAAACAGGAAAACTCACCCCTGTCGGAGAACAGAGCCAGTGTGGGGCCTGCTGGGCATTTTCTACGTTTGGCTCACTCGAATCTACGAACCTTCCTGGAACCCGGTGGGATTTTTCCGAGAACAATATGAAAAATACTCATGGATTCGATCTTGGATCCTGCGTGGGAGGAAATTACCTGATGGCCACCGCCTACCTTTCCCGCTGGTCAGGGGCGGTAAGCGAGAGTTCCGATCCATACATGACCACCAGCAGCAACTCGCCAGGAAATGTACCGGTCGTGCAGCACGTACAGGATGTCATAATCCTGCCTTCGAGAACAGGGCCCCAGGACAACACCCAGATCAAGCAGATGCTTCAGGTATATGGAGCCCTATACTCACAGATCCGGTGGGAGAGCAGTTACTACAATAAAAATTCTGCATCGTATTATTATCCGGGCTCATCCACCATGAACCATGCCATTGTCATCGTCGGATGGGATGATTCGTTCAGCAGGACCAGATTCTCCACGATGCCCCCGGGTGATGGCGCATTCATCGTAAGGAACAGCTGGGGCGATGACTGGGGAGAGAGCGGGTATTTCTATGTATCATATTACGACCCCATTATTGGAAGGCCTGCCGTGCAGTTCTTCTCCGAAGAACCTTCCAATTATGACAGGGTCTACCAATACGACCCCCTGGGATGGGTGACGAGCGTCGGGGTGGGAGGGGATAGTGCCTGGTTTGCAAATGTCTTCACCTCTAACCAGGCTGAAGAATTAGAAGCGGTGAGTTTCTATACCCCGGTCCCCAATTCGGTGTACCAGATCGAAGTATATAACGATGTGATATCGGGTCCCCTGGGGAGGACAAGAAGCCTTTTGCAGACCGGATCCATCCCCTATGCCGGCTATCACACCATAGATCTTTCCACTTCCGTTCCACTGCAGAAAGGCCAAAAATTTTCGGTGGTAGTGAATCTTATCACAGCGGGGAACAGTTACCCTGTGGCCGTTGAATATCCTATTAAAGGATATTCTTCAAAAGCGTCATCACGTGCAGGAGAGAGCTGGGTGAGCAGCGATGGTGCTTCCTGGAGTGATCTCACCACCACCCTGTCCAACTCCAATGTATGCCTGAAAGCATTCACACAGGTGAAAGCAACGGGTCCCACCCCTGTTCCAACAACAATCCCCTCTGTGGGACCCACCATACCCACCACCTCCACCGACCGAAAATCTCCCACAGTCAGTCTCATCTCGCCGAAATTCATGGCAAGCTGCAGTCCTGGAGAGGAGATAAAGATCGAATGGTTGGCAAAGGACAATGTGGCAGTCACCAGTGTGCTGGTGGAATATTCTGTGAACGCGGGAAAAAACTGGATTTCCCTTCTGCAACATGCATCAGCAACAGGCACCTACACCTGGAAAGTCCCGGAGAACCTGGCAGGGAGCTTCATTATCCGCGTAAGTGCAAGTGATGCAGCAGGGAATACCGGGTCCGCGACCAGATCTGTATCGATTAAATCTGGCGTCCCTTCCAGCAGGACTCTTGCGCTCACGAAGGAACGTTCACTGGAAGTGAATCAGAATGACAATTTACTGTCCTCTGCTGAAAGCGCCAATCAGGAGATTGCGGTGACGGAATACTCGCGTTTCGATCACAAAGAAACGGCCTTTATCCCGGCAATCTCCCGGTCTTCAATACCGAAAGGAACATTTTATTGATCTTCATCGCATGCAGGGACCACAGCTTCAATCTTCCTTGAGCACGAATAGATAGGAAAGGCTAGGTGGACATATGGTGAAGGAAAGATCACTCCCGCGGGGATGCGTGCTCTGCTACCAGGGCGCGAAGATGGTTCTTTTCATCACCGGGCGCTGCCCCCGGTCCTGCTGGTATTGCCCACTCTCCCGCGAACGAAAAGATAAGGACATCATCTATGCCAATGAACGGCGCATCCAGGCACCGGAAGAGGCGGCAGAGGTTGCCCGGCTGATGAGTGCAATGGGTACCGGAATAACCGGAGGAGAACCATTGATCGCGCTGGGGAGGGTAGTAAGCTACAGCACGCATCTGAAGGAAGAGTTCGGAGAGTCCCATCACATCCACCTCTACACGGGTCTGGCACCCGGAAAGGAGGTCTTTTTGGATCTCAAGGGAGTGGTCGATGAGATCCGCATGCATCCCCCACCTGATCTTTGGCAGGAGATCGGCAGGACTGAATACGTGGAATCGGCACGCATAGCAAGGGGGATGGGATTTTCTGTGGGGATAGAGGTCCCTTCACTCCCTGGCATTGGCAGCCTGGATGCCATGCTCCCATTCCTTGACTTTCTCAATGTCAATGAACTCGAATGGGGGGAGTCGAATGCTGTCGCCATGCGGGAACGGAATATGGTCCTGGAGGACGGGGTACATAATGCGGTCAGCGGAGCGCGTGACTGGGCCCGGAGCCTTCTTTGCCATCCCAAGGTGCACTGGTGCTCATCACGTTTCAAGGACTCGGTTCAGCTGCGAAAGAGACTCCTCAGGGTTGCACGCAATACTGCCCGGGCATTCGACCAGATCACCCGCGACGGCACGATCCTCTATGGAGTCCTTGAGAGCAAGGGGTCAATTTCTCCGTTCTTCAATCAACTGGAGCCCAACATGTATGAGGTGAGAGAAGGAACCGTGGAAACCGCGTGGTGGGTGATAACCGAATTCTCGGATCAACTGGAGGGGGTAAAGACCATTGTTGAACGATACCCTGACAGGGGACTGGTTGTGGAGGTGACACCGGTCATATGATCCGGGAGATTCTCTCTCCACTCTATGAGCGCATCGTGCGCCTTCAATGCAGGCATATCCCCCACCACATCGCCATCATCCAGGATGGCAACCGCCGCTTCGCCAGACTGCAACATCTTCCCCGTTCCATGGGGCATCGTGCCGGTGCTGCCCGCACAGAGGAGATGCTTGACTGGGCCCGTGAGCTTGGGATCCGGCATATCACCATCTACTCGTTCTCTACGGAAAATTTCCAGAGAGATGCAGATGAGGTGGAAGATCTCTTTCGCCTCTTCAAAGAAAAATTCCTGAAGGTGACGGATGACCCGAGGGTGCACCGGGAGGGTATCAGGGTGCAGATCGTGGGAGACAGGACGCTTCTGCCAGACGATCTGCGGGAAGTGATAGAGAGGGCTGAAGAATCGACCCGTGCCTACTCTGGTTATCATCTCAATGTGGCACTGGCATATGGAGGGCGGAACGAGATCCTCCAGGCTGCAGCCCGGATACTGGAATGCGTGAAATCAGGGGAGTGTACCCCTGATGAGATCACCCCTGAACTCGTGGAGGAGCACCTCCATGCCGGAAGGAATATACCCCCTGTCGACTTGATTATTCGCACGGGGAACGAGTGCCGAACCTCCAATTTCCTCCCCTGGCTCGCAAACGGTCATGAAAGCGCCGTATACTTCTGTGCTCCCTACTGGCCTCTCTTCCGAAAAATTGATCTTATGCGGGCGATAAGAGTGTACTCCCAGAGAGTGGATACCAGGGGAGTGATGCCCCGTCCCGTTTCATGAACACGGGAGCTTTTTTATTTTCCGAACCTCCGGACCCGGGATTGGTAATCGCGCAAAGCCCTTAAAAAATCTATTTTTCGAAAGAGCGCCCAGTTCACATCCGAAAAGAATAGTTCAGAATAAACTGACTGCCAGATGAGGAAATCGGTCAGGTGGCTTCCTCCGGTCTTTATCACCAGGTCAGGGGTATACCGGAACGTGAGCCGCTCCTCGATGGCATGTTCCGTCACATCAGTGGGCGAGAGCCCGTCCCTTGCCATCTTCCTGATACACTCGGTGATCTCCTCCCTTCCGCTCTTTCCCACCGCAATGTACACATTCATCCCCTGACCTCGTGTCTCCTCATTCGCCCCCATATGAAGGGTAAGCCGGGCAAAATGCGAAATTTCCCATATCCTCTCCAGGTAAGGGGTTTCACCCTCCTGTGTTCTTGTGCTGATATGGAAAGTGACTCCTTCAATTCCCCCTTCCGGCCGTTCATTTGCGGGTATGTCATCAGCACCTGTCACAGAACGTGAGATCTCCACGCACCACCGGCTGACGTCCACGAGTTTGCCTGGGTCTTCTTTTATATCCTCCCCAGTAATCATGAAACAGATGTGTGCCGGCAGCACAGAGAGTCCCAGAAGAAGCCGTCGTTCATAGAACCAACGAATCATGATGCCCACTCCAACAGGTCACGCGAGGAGAGCGTATTGAGCACCAGATCAGGTGTCGCCCACCCCCTTCGGCAGAGGCCCAGTCCATAGCGCATCCAGGAGAGGTCAGCAGGGTCATGGGCATCGGTACCGAGGGAAATCCGGACGCCCCGGGCCACGGCCTCCCGGATATTGGCATCATCAAGGTCCATCCGGAAGGGGGAGGAATTGCATTCCAGGGCTGTCCCTGTCGCTGCTGCAGCCTCGATTATCCTCTGCATGTCAATTGCATATGCCTCCCGCTGCCCAAGCAGTCTCCCCGTGGGGTGTCCTATGATATCAATATGCTCATTCCCGATTGCGGAAAGGATACGCCGGGTCATCACGTCAATTTCCTGCGAGAACGCCGAGTGTACGGATCCGATGACCAGATCGAGGTCTTTTAAGGCCTTTAAAGAGAGACCGGACTTCCCGTCTGCCAGGATATCAACCTCCACGCCGTGGAGGATCTGGCACGACGAGGTGCGGTTCACCACCTCGATCTCATGTGCCTGGCTCCGGAGAGCGGATTCATCAAGCCCGTGGACAACCCCAAGCGTTGAGGAATGGTCCGTACACAGGATGTGGGTATACCCGAGTGCCTCCCCGGCGCGGGCGAGACCCGCGATATCTTCTTTGCCGTCACTCCAGGAACTGTGCACATGGAGATCGCTCCTGATCTGAGAACTTTCAACGAGGGTGGGGAGATGGTGTGAGAGGGCTGCGTCCACCTCCCCCCAGTCTTCCCGGAGTTCAGGAACGATATAATCCATTCCCAGAAATGAGAAGATATCTTCCTCACGTGAGAACTCAATTGCCTTGCCCTGGACGAGGTCCACGATTCCATACTCGTTCAATCTGCACCCTTTCTGAATGGCTATCTCCCTCATGCGGATATTGAAGGCTTTTGAGCCGGTGAGAGAGAGGAGCATGGATCCATATCTGGACGGCTGAGTATACCTGATATCAACTCTGGACCCCAGGCAGCGGAAAGAGGTCTTCTTCTCTCCCACATCGATCATCTCATCCGCAATCTGCCGCAATCTCTGGTTGAGGAGAATGGGAGTATCGACTGTCACGATATCGACGTCTCCTACGGTGCTCTTTGCCCGTCGGTAGCTCCCGGCGACCGCATATGTCCCTTCCTGTAACACTTTACGGACCTGCCCTATCACCATATCTGCCTGCAGACGGGTCATTCTTGTATGGGACTGACGATGTCGGGCGATGGCCTTGAGGAAACCCTGTTCTTTCTTCTCACCAAATCCTTTCAACGCCCGGATACGGTGACCGCGGGCTGCCCTCTCGAGGTCGTCAATACGCTCAATGTGTAACTTTTTCCAGAGGGTCCTGGCGGTTTTTGGCCCTACACCCTCGAGTTCCAGCATCTCGACAAGACCGGGAGGGATCCTGGCACGTGCCTCTTCGAGTTCACTGAAGGTCCCCGATTCGACGATTTCACGGACTTTCTTTGCCAGTGCCGTCCCAATGCCATCGATAATCCCGAGTTCTCCTGTGGAGAGAGTGCGTGCGGGAGCTGTCAGCCTGCCGATAATCTCCGCGCCCCTTGTATAGGCGCGTATTTTATAGGGGTTCTCATCCATGACCTCGAGGATCTGCCCCATCAGGAGCAGTTGATCCGAGATAATCCGGTTGGTGACCTCCATATCTCCAATTCCACTCACTCATTGCTGCATCATCATCTTGGTTTTTGTCTCTAGATATGCATTCGCTTTCTTTAAAGGATGGGAATTATGAGTGATTCAAACCCGTGGAATGTGACAAAACAGGTTATATTATCTTAAAAAAAATTCCGCATGAATATTGCGAGTATATGCGAGAGAGTAAAAAAATGTAGTGAATGCATCACGCATGCTGGTCGATATCCCTGAGCAACTGCTTGATATCCACCCAGATGATCAGCTCGTTCGTCTCTTTGTCCTTCTCCTTGTCCTTGACGCTCTTCTTGATGATGCCGAGGATGGACATGTCGTCTCCGATCTCCGATGCGGACTTGGTATCCACATTCTTCATATCAAACGTGGAGACGGAGAGGACATCGTCGACCATGATCCCAATCTTGGATTTTGTGTTCTTCTCGTCAAGGACAATTATCCGGCAGTTTTCCTCTGGCTGGTCGGAGGCTTCCGTGATACGCATCCGCTGCTTGAGATCGACGATGGTGGTGATCTCACCCCGGAGGTCTATGATTCCCTTGATGAACGCCGGGGTATTCGGAAGCTTGGTGATGGTGGTATACTCCACCACCTCCTTCACGTCAAAGAGATCGATGGCGAAGTACTCCTTGCCAAGGAGGAATTCCACCACCTGGAGTGAACCTCCGCTCCCTCCGGCAGTACCTGCCGGGGTGTTCCTTCGATCGGTGGCGCCCGCCACGTTGCCCTTCTTCTCCTCTGCTTCAGTCTGTGTCATGATCATGGCCTCACCGATCAGGTCTTGAATTTCGACACTTCTGTCGAGACCTTGACCACAATGTTGTTGACATTCCCGATAACCTTGGTGATCTGGTCGATGGCGGCTGCCGTCTCCTCGCTGATTGCCGCAGCGTCGGTTGCCTCCCTCGAAGTGTTCCTGACCAGGTCATTCACCTCGTTGATGCTGGCTGTGACCTCCTCCACCGATGCTGCCTGCTCCTCGGATGCAGCGGCCACTTCGGTGACATTCCTGCTGATCTGGTCGATTGACTCCACGATCTTGTTGAAGTTCTCCAGGGTCTCCTTCAGCGCGTAACTCCCTTCCTTGACCTCGGTGTTGGATATGGCAACCGTCTCGGCCGCAGTCTGGGTCTGCTTCTGGAGGTTTCCGATCATCTCGGCGATCTTCTCGGCAGATGTCCTGGACTCCTCTGCGAGGGACTTGACCTCAGTCGCCACCACCGCAAAGCCCCGTCCTGCATCCCCTGCCCTTGCAGCCTCAATTGCAGCATTCAGGGCCAGGAGGTTTGTCTGGTTGGCAAGGTCTGTGATCAGGTTCACTATCTCCCCGATCTTGTCCATCTGGGACTTGATCTCCAGGATGATGGTGTTGACTTCGTTCGAGGACTTGGTGATACCGCTCATGCCGTTCTCGGTCTTCTTCGCGAGCTCAATCCCTTTCCGGGAATAATCGTTGGACTCCTGCACCAGGGCGGAGACCGATTCGGCCTTGGTGGCCACCTGCTGGATGGTCTTGGAGAGATCCTCCATGGCCTTGAGCACCTCGTTGATTCCCTGGCTGCTCTGCTCCGCGTTTCCGCTGACCGCTGCGGAGTTCTTTGCCACCTGGGCGGATCCCGCGGAGACTTCCTCTATGCTGGCATTCGCTTCCTCCGCACTGGCCCCGAGTTCGGAGACCTGCTGGTTCACCAGGTCCAGTGCCCTTGAGACCTGGATGCCTATATTGTCAAGGGCTTCCTTGAACTTCTTAAAGTCACCGTGAACCTTTATTTCATTGTTGAAACGAGCCCTGAAATTTCCTCCGGCAAATTCATCTGATATACGCATCCCTTCATTCAGAGGTCCGACGACATTATCGAGGGTCTTATTTATTCCTGCAATTATCTCCCAGTAGCGGTTTTTAAATTTGTCCGCATTACCCCGTTTATTCAATTTGCCCTCAACTGCTGCGATAGAGAGCATATTGGACTCTGCAACCAGGGAGTTGATATTGTCGATGCATTGATTGAGGTTATTTTTTATTTTATTGAAATCTCCCTGATACGGGTCTGTAATCTTTTCCGGGATATCTCCCTTGCTGATCCGGTCCACATACGCCGCTGCGACATTGAGCGGTGTAATAACCGCATCCAGAGTCTCATTCAATCCATTGATGAGGTTTGCATAATCACCTTTCATCTTCCCCGGATCTCCGCGGACATCCAGCCGGCCTTCAGAAGCACCCACGCTGATGGTTGCTACTTCGTCGGAAAACTGTTGAATGGTCTTGGCCACCCCTTTGAAAGCCTGGGTCACCTCGCTGATCTCGTCTCCGCCTTCCCGGTCTCCGGATTCACCTTCCAGGGACCTTGCTGCTGCATTGATCTCCCCCTCCATGACCTGGTTGCCCAGGTTCACAAGGTTGCCCATCCGGCGCGAGATAGAACGCCCAAACAGGATCGAGATGAGGGCACCGATGGCGATGCTTCCAATCAGGATAATGATGATTGCATTGCGGATATCATCGATCGGCCCGGTGAAATCTGCAGGGTTCACCCTTGCGGCGATGATCCAGTCCAGTGGCTGGAAATACATATAGAAGGCGGCGGCTTCCTTCCCCTCCCACATGTAGGTCATTTTTCCAGGTTCTTCCTTCACATTGTCCTTGTTGGCAATCATCTTCTGGACGAACTCTTCACTGGCAAGGCTCTCCCCCTGTCTGGTAGGATGGAGGATAAGCTTGCCTTTGCTGTCCATAATATACATATACCCGGATTCCCCGAGCTTGATGCTGTTCACTTCCTTCTTCAGGGACCCGTACACCGCATCTTCAGGGACCCCAACAAAGAGAATTCCGATTATCTCACCACTGGAACTCTTGATGGGCTCATACGCGGTGATGTACGGTTTTCCTACTACGTCGGCAGTGCCGTAGTAGGTCTCACCTTTCTGGATCACCGCAGAATATACCGCATCAGATACGGGCGTACCCAGGGCTCTTTTCCCGTCAGCTCCGACGACGTTGGTGGAGACGCGGATGGCCTGGCCGTTCATCTTCTGGAATACGGTGGCCTTTGAACCGGTGGTTTTCTCTATCTGATCAACGAGCTCATTGTTGTCGTTGATGACGTATGTACCCCGACTGCCACCCGCAAGCACGAGTTTCCCCTCGCTTATCCCAGGAGTCCCATACCCATAGAAGGTCTGCCGAAGCACATTCAGGTCTCCGTTCAGCTTCTGCTGGGCAAGATCGTAGGTATTGGTAGTCATCTTGTCCACGTCGCTGATTTGCGTGACCAGGAGAGCGTCAACCTGTTCAGATATCGCTGCGCTGGAATTTGAATAGGCAACCAGCCCGAGCAGGAGCGTCGGGACGGTCACCAGTACCAGGCATATGATCAGGATCTTGGTCCCGATCTTCATCCGGGAAAATCCACCGGAAAAGTTTGACATGCTGGGGAACCTCCACATGATACTATTGATTACCAATATTGTAGTGATGCACCACTCTCACAACTGTACCCGTGATCCGGGTGCCATATCCTTACGGAATGGACACGATGACGGAATTCGGAGAGATAATTGAACTTCATTTTTTATGTATATAAATATTTGTCTCTTTCATCATCAAAACCAATAGTTAAAATAGTTACACATTAATGTGTGTAATAATTAATACAGGGTAATGAAATACTGACCTCGACACTGGTTGTATGAATGGCAGACAGGGGGGATATCGACCGGATCAGGGGGCTGTTACAGCAGCACCAGAAAGGGCTCACGATCGAGGAGGTCGCCCAAGAACTGGACATCAACCGGAGCACCGCATCGAAATATCTCAATTCCCTGGTTTTTTCCGGATCGGCCACGATCCGAAAACTCGGGCCTGCCAAACTCTTCTACCTGCGTGAGCAACTGCCGCTGCAGCACCTTCTCAACTGCACGTATGACGGACTGGTGGTACTGGATGCGGACCTGGTGGTCCAGGAGATCAATGCGAATGCCCTTTTTTTCTTTGATGTTCAGCCTGATCAGGTAAAGGGATTGGACGCCCTTCACACTCCATTGCGGCCACTTTTTGACCAGGAGACCTGCAGCAGCCTCCGGGAAATACCGGAAAGCGGCGAACGCGAGATTGAAGGATCCCTCACCCTTGGCCAGGATACATGGGCCGTCAGGAAAAAGATAATCCCTCTGCAGTTCCAGTCCGGGAAACCGGGAACTGGTATCATATTCAGGGTCACTTCACCTGGCGAGGGTCTGCATGAGGGGGTGCATGCGAAGGGCGGAGAGATCGATCCATCGTACATCCGGGCGTGCAAGCAGTCATTCCAGCTGAGTGCACTCTTCCGGAGGTTCTCCTTAAACCAGCTCTCGCTTGCAACAGACACTCTGAAGAGAGTGGAACAGTCAGCAAACCAGGAGATGGTCCATCAACTCCTGCAGGAAGAGACGATGATTCTCGAGAACCTCAGGTTTCACCTCAACCTCATCGAGGAGTACCTTGATGATGATATCAAAGTACCCGGATGGTACCTCATTGAGGATATCCTCACCAGGTCACTCTCCTCTCAAAAACTGGCCCACATCCGGTTTTTTTCTGATATCAGGGGGGTCGAAGTCTTCACGGACCGGGATTGCGGGCGGATCTTCTCCACGCTCCTCGAGAACTCCATCGTGCATGGAAAGAAAGTCACATCAATACGGGTGACCTCGAAGGAGAGGGAGGAAGCCCTGTGCATCACCTATGAGGATGATGGCGTGGGGATTCCGGAGAGGGAGAAGGCAACACTCTTTGAGTGGGGGCATGGCATCCACAAAGCACATTCGCTCTTCCTCTCCCGGCAGATACTGGCTGTCACTGATATCTCGATCAGGGAGACAGGGACATACGGCAGGGGGGCAAGATTCGAGCTACTTGTTCCTGCAGGGAACTGGAGGGAAAAGGAGGCATTATAAGAGTGGGGCGGCTATTTGGTATCCTTTCGTACAAATATCTTCTGGAGAGGCCGAAAGGGTGCAAAGAGATCCTCCACTTCCCGGCTTAAGAATTCAGACATTCCCATCACGTAATAGCCGCCCGGGCTGAGCCCCTGGTAAAACATATGCACCAGATCGGTCTTCTGCCTGTCATTGAAATAGATGGTGACATTCCGGCAGGAGACGACATCAAAGAAACGGCTGGCAGGAACCCCCGACATCAGGTCATGGTGCTGGAACTTGACTTTCTCCCTGATATGCGGCTTGATCTCGTACTTCCCATCATCCCTCTGCTTGAAATGACGGCGGAGCTGGCTCTCTGACACCAGTTCGAGGGATGTTTTCTCATACACCCCTTCTTTTGCCTTTCTGAGTATGGTATCATCGATATCGGTGGCAATTACCATCCAGTCCACGTCTTTTTGGATGGCGGTGAGGTCATAGAGCATGATCGCATAGGAATAGGGCTCCTCCCCAGAGGAACATCCGGCACTCCAGAGGCGTAGTTTCTTTTTCTTACGTAATATTGGAGAGAAAATCTCTGTCTTTACAACCTCGAAGACAGGGGGGTCACGAAAGAACTTCGTGACATTGATCGTAAGTGCATTCTTCAGCGCTTCATGCTCTTCTTTGTTCTTGAGGAGGTATTCCTGGTACTCTTTATAAGTTGGGATACGCCTGGAGTTCATCCTTGATGCAAGCCGGCGCTTGATATAATCTTCCTTGTAATTCGAGCACTGGATGTTGAAAAGACGTTGTATTGTCTGGAGTAAGCTCTGAAATTCGTCCATGAATCCCCATCATCTCAACGTGAGGCCATCTCGAAGAGATATGCGATCAGGTTGTCGATGTCAAGATATAAAACGAGCCTTTGGGATACTTCGGCTCCGGCCCCATCATCAGAAGCAGTATGTATACGAATAATCCCTTTTACAAATGACCTCTTCGCTGTCCCACCTCCATTTCCCGTATACTCGATATCACTCTCATCGACCTCCAGGACGCTGTATACCTCATCCACAATCATGCCGATATTATTTCCCCTGGCTGCTTCTGGCATGAAGATGATGAATTTCTGGGAAGGGGACCTCTCATGTTCCCGTATCCCGATCAATTCATCGATGGCGATGAGTGTGGTTATCTCACCCCGGATATTGGTCATACCCGCAATATAGCCGGGCGTCCTGGGGATGGGTGTGATGGGTAGGGACTCGACGATCTCCCTGGTGAGATGGATCTCCATGGCGTAATAATTACCATTCAGTTCGAACTCCAGGATCTTCGGCATGATATGCTGCTCTTCTATGTCTTCAGTTTGAATGAATCCATAATTTCACGGCAGTGACCGGTCTTGATCTTGATCTCATTGGTCGCACTGGCTATCTCTTCGATCGAGGCGCTGCTCTCCTCTGCAAGGGCAGCGAGATGCTCGGTATTCCTCTCGTTCTTCACGATCAGTGTGTGGATCAGGTCCACATTGCTCATCACGTTCCCTGTCGCCACAGCCTGGTTCTCTGTTGCCTTCGAGATATCTGTAATGCTCTCTGCGGTGGTTCTGATGCCCGCAGCCATCTGGTTCAGCGCCTCGATGGTGATCTCCACGCTACGGATACCTGTTACAATCTCTTCATACGCTTTTTTCATGGAATTTACAGTCTGACCGCTGGAATTGGATATATCACGAATGACATTGTCAATATTCTTGGTTGCATTCTTGGAACCCCCCGCAAGGTTCCGCACCTCTCCCGCAACTACGGCAAATCCCCTGCCGTGCTCCCCTGCCCTTGCAGCCTCGATGGCAGCATTCAGTGCCAGGAGATTCGTCTGGTTGGCAATATCAGTGATGACCTTCACGATATTGCTGATCTCCTGGGTTTTTCCATCCAGGATTACCATCTCATCCATCGCCCTGCGGGAGAGGTCCTGCACAATATTCATCTTCCCGGTCGCATCCTTGCCAAGCTTCCTTGCGCTCTCCTCTGCGCTCAGGACATTGCGCGATGTCTCTGCCATCTCCTGGGAAGTTCTCGCGATCCTCTCCACTGCCGCACTCATTTCGGATATCTCCCTCGTGACCTGCTCCAGTTGTAAAAGCTGGTTCTTGGCATCATCCGAAGTCTTCTGGGCAGTGGTGGCTACCGTCTGGGAAGCCCTGGCAATCTCGTCAGTTCCCGACAGAATATCTGTCATCGCCTGATCAAGATCCCCCACCATTTCTATAGTCTCGGAGATCAGCTCCGTCAGTTTGTCGATGCTCAAATTGAGATCACGCTTGACCTTCTCCAGGGGATCATTCTCAAATATCGGCGCTTTCCTGGTAAGATCTCCTCTGGATAAATTGGAGAGCACCTCCCCAATCTCGGAGACACTCCTCTTCAGCCTGTCCTCAAGGGTCCTTCTTTCCGTGATATTATTATAAATAACAAAGAGTGTCTGGACCTCTCCAGTGTCATCGAGTATAGGGATACCGTACTGTTCAAGAATCCGGGTCCCGGCAGGCATCTCGACAGTGACCTCTCCGTAACTCCGTTTCTTGTTCACAAATGCTGCCTTGAGCCCTTCCCCTTTCTGGTCCAGTACTTTGAAGCTCTTTGCATTCATCTTCCGGAGCGCGTTTCGCTCTATTCCGGAGAGGTCGCTGTAGGCCTGGTTTGCTGTGAGAATATTCCAGTTTTTATCAAAGATCAGGATCGGGAGAGGGTTTTCTGCAAACACGATCTGGGTGCGGATCCGGAGATCCTCTGCGATTTTCAGGAGTGAATTGATAGTTTCAGCATATTCACGGCATCCGGGATCTACCTTTTCGGTATCCAGCACCACATGGTAGGACATCCGTTTCTTTATGGCATCCTGTATGTCCGCAAGACTACTCTTTTTCACCATGCCACCTCATTTCATGATAGTGTCTCCGAAGTCCTATATTAAATGATTGTTAATAGTTACTAGAAATGAATAACAAAAGTGTTGAATAATGAAATACGATGCGATATCGTGCGGCATGTTGAGGCAAACGTGAGGTATAATTTTCCTCCTGTATTGACTTCATACAAATTCTCAAATAATGCCTTCTCCCATACTTATGAGCATGAAGACCTCCACCCGGGAAGATTTTCTTGAAGCACTCTGCGTGTTGTCCCGGACAAAGTCAAATATCACAACTATCGACGACCTTTCGCTCTACCTCTCCCTCAGCCCGGTGGAAACCCGCAACCAGCTCGGGCTCATGGAGCAGCAGGGGGATCTTCACATCCAACCAGAGGACCGCGTGGAACTAACGGAACAGGGATCACATATCGGCTGCCGCGTGATGAGGAAGCACCAGGTACTGGAATGCTTTCTCTCGGAGATACTGGGAATGGATCCCGGAACCGCATCTGAAGAGGCGTGCGTCCTTGAGCACGACATCTCTGATGAGGCGGTCGAGCGGTTGGACAGGTATATCAAGAGACCAGGGGGCAGAGGATTCAGAATGCAACGCCGTTGGCCTCATATGCCCACGCTTCTTCAATTCCCGGAAGGCACCGAATTGAAAATTCTCACCGTAAAATGTCCCGGGGGCTGCCAGAGACTCTCAGATATGGGCATATTCCCGGGGGAAAGAATCAAGATCATTCATACGCTCAATAACAAGGCTGTGGTGATACAGGTAAAGGGATGCGATATCGCACTCTCTCCCGAGATCGCCTCGTGTATCTTCGTGGAGAAGACATAATGAGGCTTGGGCTCATTGGAAACCCCAATGTTGGGAAGTCTCTCATTTTTCACCAGCTCACCGGCCTCGGAGTAGAGGTGAGCAATTACCCCGGGACCACGGTCGACCTGATGCGGGGGAATCTCTGCTTCCAGAATGAACGGCTGGAACTCGTGGACCTCCCTGGGATCTACTCCCTGGAGGGAAGTTCACCCGAAGAGGAGATGGTCCGGACCTTCATCCAGGAGAAAGAAGCCGAGGTGCTCATCGCGGTCCTCGATGCCACTCACCTGGAGCGAAACCTCTACCTCCTCCTCCAGGTGGCAGAGTATGGCAAGCCCCTGGTGGTGGTGCTGAACCTGATGGATGAGGCGGCGAAGAAGGGGAAAGAGATCGATATCGAGCGAATCTCGGCCATTCTTGGTGTGGAGGTGATCCCCGCGGCGGCCATACAGGGGAAAAATATCTCGGGAATCATCCCTGCCGCACTCTCACGGGCCCATCCGCCCCGGGTCCAGGTCCAGTATGACCACCATATCGAGGCCGCCATCCGGAGCATTCAGTCCGTCCACCCGGTCACCAGGCTCCAGGCACTGCAGGCACTCCAGGGGATTGGGAGCGACGCGGAAGCAGTTGAATTGGCAGGTGCACTCACCCCTGAGATAGAGGAGATGCATCGCATGTCGGTGTCACAGATCATCGCCGGGAACAGGCACCACTGTGCACATACCATTGCCCGTGAGGTCAGCCAGGAACGGGAGGAAGTGAAACGCGACACACTGGACTCCGTCCTCACCTCCCGGAGATGGGGCCCCATCATTCTCGCCACCACTCTCCTCTCCATCCTGATAGCCGTCTTTCTCATTGGATCTTTCCTGGAGGAGATCCTGGTCCAGTTGTTCGAAACAGTGGTTATTACCCCATTCCTTGCCCTCCCGTTGGATGCTCTCCCCCAGCAGATGGGGCTGGCGTTCCTCCTGGCGTTGCAGGCAGGGCTTGGGATCGCGTTCCCGTTTATTTTTACTTTCTACCTCTTCATCTCGCTACTGGAGGACTCCGGGTATCTCACGAGGGCGGCATTCCTGGCCGACAGGGCCATGCACCGCCTGGGGATGCATGGCCAGGGGCTTATACCCCTCATCCTTGGATTCGGGTGCAATGTGCCGGCAATCATGGGAATCCGCCTCCTGCGAACCAGGAGGGAACGGGTCATCGCCTCATTCCTGGTGAGCATGGTCCCCTGTTCTGCGAGAACGGTCATCATCGCAGGCATTGTTGCCGCGTTTGTGGGAATTGCGGCAGCAATGAGCATCTATTTCATCACTCTCGGCCTGGTCATTGTGACCGGCCTTGTGCTCTCCCGCATCACCCCGGGCGAGCAGTACGGCATGATCCTCGAGCTAGCTCCCCTGCGGGTTCCCCGTATATCGAATGTTTTCGCAAAATCATGGTACCGCATTCGTGAGTTTCTTTTCATCGCCATGCCCCTGCTCATTGTCGCCAGCCTTGTCTTGGGATTTTTACAGTATGCTGGTTTTTTTGATCTCTTCCAGCAGGCAATATCACCGGTGTCTGAATCCGTGCTTGGCCTGCCCGGTTATGCTGCGACCGCACTCCTGTTTGGCATCCTGCGGAAGGAGATGGCACTGGAGACGCTGGTCATCCTGGCAGGGACTGCAGATCTCTCCACGGTGCTCTCGGGAGGACAGATTTACGTGTTCGCGGTGGTGAGTGTCCTTTTCATCCCCTGTATCTCCACCATAGGGGTGCTTGCACGCGTCGTCGGAGCACGCATCACCCTCCTTGTATCCCTCTACACCCTGATTCTGGGCATTGTCATAGGAGCGCTTATAAACATGCTCATAAAATGATGATCCAGAGATGTACACATATAAGACGGGAATCAGTCTCATCGATGAAGTGAAGGGGGGAATTCCCCCTGGAAGCAACATCCTCATACTGGCCCCGTCAATGAGCAGTGGGGAGCAACTGGGGTATGCCCTCACGCGGCCTCTTCCTGGAGAATATGCCCTTATTCTCTCCACCGTGATGCGTTCAGTCGACCTGATGGATTATTTCTCATCCGAACAGTTCAACAGGGATCTCATAGGGGTTATCGATTCCGTCACCAAACTCTCTACCCCTGATGTCAATGACAATACACAGATCAAATTTGTATCCAGTCCAAGCGATCTCACGGGTATCGGGATAAAATTCTCTGCGCTGATCGAGAGTATGTTCAATGGTGAATTCCCGAGCGCCGATCAGGCCCTCTTCCCACCACCGATCAGATTCTACATCGACTCCCTCACCACCCTGCTCATGTACCGGAAACTTGAGGTATTGTACCAGTTCCTCCATGTGTTGACCTCCAAATTGAAGAAGATGGAGGCCATTGGGATTTACATACTGAACAACGAGTCCTTTGACGAGAGGACACTTTCTTTAATGAAACAGCTGATGAATGTAGTGATAGAGGTGAAGACCGAACAACACGGGGACTTCCTCCGTATCCGTGGAGTTACGGGCGTATCACAGGAATGGGTCCCGTTCCGGATTCACCAGGGGACACTGGAGTTGACGGCATGATTCGGACAGGCATTACCGGGATAGATGAGATGCTGGGCTCCGGGATACCGAAAGGGACGAGAGTCATCTTCTCCCTTGAACCAGGAGTTGAAGGACGCCTGTTCATGTACAGGACCATTGTTTCCGTGCTGCAGGAAAAGAAGAACATCCTGATCGTCGCCCCCCATTCCACAAAGAGAGCATTTTTGTCGGAATATGCCGAGTTCCTCAATATTGATATCTCGAAGATAGGAGGAGAGGTAGTCATACTGGATAGTGTCGTACGTGAAACACTCAATACACGTGAGAAGAAGGTAAATTCACGGAAAAAGGCCTGGAAGGATCTCATTCAGGATGAGTTGGGGAAGCATTCCATCGATGTGCTGTTTGTCTATTTCGATCTCCTCTATGAAGATCTGGGTCTTGAGAGAGCACTGGATCTCCTTCCTCCTGCAGAAGGGCAGCACAATATCACCACAGTCGTGGAACACCTGAATCTTGAGGGAGACAGTCTTATCGCAAGGTTTGCATCTGAGAAGACCTTTGACCTCATTCTTTCAGTCCACTCTGCATTTACCCTGGCCCCATTCTTCAATTTCTTCACCCTGGAATATGTCTCATGGGCAAGGATGCCACGCCGCTCAATACCGTATACCATCGCAGGCCAGAGCATACGGCTCTATATACCAAAAATAATCGTTACCGGACCCGCATCATCAGGAAAATCAACCTTTGTCTCCAATGCATCTGACAGCGGTATCTCTGTTGACCGCGGCGATCTTGATGGATACCGGACTACTGTCGCGATGGACCTTGGATGGCTCCATTTCAGGGGGTTTGATATCACCATATTCGGGACCCCCGGCCAGCCAAGGTTCGATCCCATCCTTCCCCAACTGGTAAAAAACGCTATGGGGATCATCCTGATGATTGATGCGACCAGCCCTGACACCCTGTTGCGGGCAAGAGAACTCCTGGCCCTGGCATATGCAGCAAAACTCCCCCTGGTCATCGCGGTGAATAAATCCGACCTCCCTCACCAGATGGACGAGGTGATGATCAGAGAGACCCTGAAACTCCGGGATGAGGTCCCCCTATTCTTCATCAGCTCGCTCAAACGTTCTGACGTGCATTATGTGATAGAATCGATGGTGGACCGCATCACCCGCCACCCTTACTGACGGTGAAGAGAGAAGGATGCAGTGTACTCACTCCTGAACTGAAAAAGAAACATGCTCACCTTTATCGGCCTGGGCCTCTATGACCACAAGGATGTCTCTGTTCGCGGACTGGAATACATACGACATGCGGACCACGTATTTCTGGAAGGGTACACCTCCCGGCTGGAAGGCACCAATGAGAGCACAATGGCGACATATTTCGGGCGACCCATACAGATCCTCGGCCGCGAGGACGTAGAGCAGCATCCCGAGTTGATCCTTGACCCTGCCATGTCAGGTGATGTGGCCTTTCTCACAGGAGGAGATCCCATGGTCTCCACCACCCATGCAGATTTGCGCATCCGTGCAAAACTACGTGGTATACGGACTGGAATTATCCATGGGGCCTCTATATCAAGTGCCGTGTGCGGCCTGACCGGCCTCCAGAATTACCGGTTTGGAAAATCCTGTTCACTCCCTTTTCCCAGGAAGAACTGGTCTCCGGTCACTCCCGTCGAAGTGATCGGGAAGAACCTCTCACAGGGGCTCCATACCCTGGTGTACCTCGATATCCAGGAAGATCGTTGCATGACCGTCCCCGAAGCAGTGACCCTGCTCGAGGACCTGGCAAAGAGAACGGGGATCTCCATCCCCCTCTTTGTGGGAGTGGCACGGGCCGGATCCCAGGACCCCGTGGTGTGTGCAGGATCCGCGGAAAAAGTGTGCAAGGCAGATTTTGGACCGCCCCTCCACATCCTGGTGGTACCCGGGCCCCTGCATGTCATGGAACAGGAGTACCTTGAATTATTCGGAGGATTATGACCCTTTGGGTATGGAAGAAGGAACTGAAGTTCAGGCTCCAGCACCTCACAATACCGATATCACGACGGACCGTCCTCTTTTCTATTGCAGGTGAGTTGCATGGGATGGCCATCTCATATCTCAACGATGGAGACCATTTCCTCTCCTGCCAGGATGCCGTAAATGCCCTTGCATCCTGGTCATATGCCCTTGGCTGGCTGGATGCCGGGATGAGTCTTGGTCTTATCGACACCCAGAGCCATGACAACGGCTGGATCTTCTCTCACATATCCATCACTGCTGATCTGGACCAGAAGTTACGGGAAAAGACGGAAAGGTATGCCCGCCTTCTTTCTACCGCACTCAACTCGGCTACTCCGGCCCCTGAAACAGACACGGGACTGCATGATGCCGCGGATCGATTCTGCATGGCATCAGGGGTCTTGGGAAACTATGGGATTTTCTTTCTCTCCTCCGGCAGAATGCCCAATGCCCTGGGAGCATTCAGTTATAGCCATGCATGGCTCGACGCGGGAATACGGGCAGGCCTTCTCAGGGTGACCGGTTCACGGGAGATATTCGCGGTATAGAAAAGAGACCAGTCATATGCATCCCCAATTCAAAACGTATATCCTCCGCCGAGACCCTATATATTTCGTTTATACTCCTTTTTCAAAGAGTAGTTCACCATGAAGAAGAATGAGAGGCGCTGGCTCTGGCTGTCACTTGGGTTCTCCCTGCTAGTCCTGGTCATCATCCTGTTCTTCACCGTAGATGCTACCACATTCTCCCTTTTGAGAGAGGTAGACCCTGTATTTTTCATCCTGGCCCTCCTCATCCATATCCTTGCCCTTGGTTTCTGGGCGCTGCGGATCAAATGGATGAGCTGGGGGCTGGGTTACAGGGTATCTTTCTTCCACTGCCTCAACCTGGTCTTTGCCAACCTGCTGGTCGCGGCTATCACACCATCGCAGGCGGGCGGAGAACCGGTTCGGGTCCATGAACTTTATAAAGCAGGGGTCAGGGTTGGTGATGCCACTGCCATTGTGATCACCGAACGGATCCTTGACGGCTTTGTGCTCGGACTGGGCGGAGCATTCTTTATGCTGGTACTGGGGAGCATATGGCAGCAGATTGGATCCGTGTACAGTTATTTTATGTATGCATCATGGATAATGATCACCGGAATCGTCCTCATTTTCCTTTATTCCGTAAAAAATCCCCTTATCCTGAAAAAATTCCTCCTGAAGGTTGTAAATTCCATTGCCCGGATCCGGGGAAAGACGAGGATTGAGAAGTACGAACAGGTGATCGACAGAGAGGTGGACAATTTTCACAGTACTCTCTCCATGTTCATAACGCAAGGGAAGACCGGGCTGTTCCTGGGACTGGTGTGCACCGCCATTTTCTGGTTCCTGGAGGCGATTATTGTCTCTGTCATACTCATCGGCCTCGGCCAGCCTCCCATACTGGTGGAATCGTTGATTATCCAGCTTATCATCGCAGTCATCATGATGATCCCGCTGACACCGGGAGGGTCAGGAATCGCCGAGATTCTCTTCACCTCAATGTACAGTATTTTTGTCCCCACTTCGCTGGTAGGCATCCTGGTGGTCCTGTGGAGGAGCATCCTCTTTTATGCGAATATTCTCCTCGGCCTCCTGGGGAGCCTTCGCATCGTACGCAGGGAAGCTGCGGGTGAAGGCCAGAACAAACCTTAAGTCCGTCCCGGGTAATCCATTGTAGCGACCCATGGATCCTGTGCGGTGCTCTGTGAAAGGGGTATTTATGGCAGTAGGGCCGCTCGGGGCGTCCCCGGCAGTTATCCTCTCCCTTGAGGGTGAGGAGACCTGCATGCCTATCTACATCGGGCTCTGGGAGGCAATATCCATCCGCAATGCGCTGAAACAGGAAATCCCTCCCAGGCCACTCACCCACGATCTCTTCGTGGAATTCATGAGGTCTTTTCACATCGTGCTCAAGGAGCTGGTCATCGATTCGCTCGAGGATGGAATTTACTATGCCCGGTTAATCCTGGTCAGGGACCACCAACAGATGAGCATGGACTGCCGCCCCAGCGACGGCATCGCACTCTCCCTCAGGTGTGGAGCAGCCCTCCTGATAGATCCGGGTGTGGCAGCAGATTGCTCTGTCAGCTTCTCAGAGATTGCCGGATTGGAGGACCTGGATACCTACCTGACGGGATGACTATCTCCTCCTCGACTCCAGTTCTCTGAGCACTTCAGAGAACTCGAGACCTGCTGCTTTCAGGCTGACGAGCAGATGGAACTGGAGATCGGCCGCCTCCATGATGATCTCTCGTTCGCGGCCATTCTTGACGGCCAGAATATACTCAGTGGCCTCTTCACCCACTTTCTCGAGGACGCGATCAATGCCCTTGGGATCTCGCAGAAGCGAGGCAATGTAGGAAGCCTCTTTTGGATCTCGTACCCGGTCACTTATGACATCCCAGAGTTCCGCAAGCACCTCATACCGGGTCAATGGTCTTTCCCTCCACTATGACATCCCCGATCTCAAAACCCTGATACCTGCGTAACAGTATCCTTGCCTTCTCGATAGTGGCACCACCTTTTCCAATCGCCAGACCGAGATCGCCCTTCTGTTTTACCATGATGTTCAAGATCCCTGCGGTTTCTGCATCCTCGATTCCTGTCACTTCTGCAGGTTTGAACATATTGGAGATGAACTGCCTGACATCCTCGGCATATTCGACCATCTCCACCTTTTTTCCCAGCACATTCTGGAGCCTGCGAATGTTCTCCCCCTTCTTTCCAATCGCAAGCCCCATATCTCCCTGCCTGATGACATAGATAACCCGCTCGAATCGCTCGTCAATAATGCAATCCAGTGCGGTGGCCCTGGTCAGGATGCGTAATTCCTCTATATATCGCCGTTCCTTGAACCCTATTGTACGTTCCATTTACCTGTCCTTCGTATATATGTGGGAGAGAGCAGGAATTAAAAGATTGGCAATGACACATGGGAATGCCGGAAAAATATATATCCTATTGGAAATTCGAAGATAGACCTGCTCTTTTCACCAGCCAGGTCTTCTGGAAACGGCTTTCTGGGGGGAAGGGTGACCGGGCACTGCGCCCGGTGAAAGGATGTGCTCTGATGGGATATATCACTTAATTGTTTTTTAGAATGCGACAGAAACCAAAATGGCGCCTATCATTCTTACACGTGGCTTTGTTTCACAATATGGGTCCAAATGAAAAATTGGGGGGATGCCTCAATTGAGGAGATACCTCAATTGATGAGATATGTAGCCGTGACCTGGGCTGTGATCTTTACCTGCCCGGGCTCCACGGGGGTCGGGACTGCCGATGCACCCTTCATGTCAGCAGCACCCACCCTGGCATTCTCGTAAAGCACGGGGGGGTAGTAGCTGCCCACCGAGATCTCCTTCACACCGGAGATCGTAACTCCTGCCGCCCCGGCAACCACATCAGCGTCGGCACGTGCCTTCTTCACCGCTTTCGAGAGCACATCTGCCCTGATGGTCTGTTCCAGTTCCTCGCTCACCATGAACATGATGGTATCGACCTGGTTTGCCCCTGCGCCGACAGCGATATCAATAATCTCCCCGGTCCGCGAGACATCACGGGCGGTCACCTGGAGGCTGTTGGTGACGCGATAATACTTTACCTTCTGCCTGAAGAGAGAATTTGAATCATCATACACGGGATAAATGGAATAACCGGTGGTCTTCATGTCGGCACGGGCGATCCCGGCCGATTCAAGTGCATTTACCACAGCATCCATCATCCTTGCATTCTCAGCCTGGGCAACCTTTACATCGGCATTCTCTGTCTGGACAGAGACCGTAACCTGGGCCCGGTCAGGTGTCACCATCATCTCGGCGGTCGCAGAAGTGGAGATAACCCTGTCACTATTTTCTGCAGCGGATACACCCGTTGCCAGGAGTGCGACTCCCAGCAGGAGAATGAGAGCGATGAGGGGTATTTGTGAACGCGACATTGACATCAACTCCACTTTCCGCCTGAAAATTCAAATACTTTTCTTTGAATACGAAAAAAGCTGCACCCATCGGATTTCACTCCCCTTATATGCGGGTCCGGCTGCCCTTTTCAACCAATATATCCCCAAAATAGAAGAACATGGAGGGAGCATACATTGGTGAACCTTACATGGCAGCAACGCTTGTCGAGAAGATATTCTCAAGGAGATGCGGACACCCAGTCAGGGCAGGTGATGTGATCATGGCACCCGTAGACACCGCCATGATCCATGACATCACCGGACCGCTGGCAGTCCAGAAATTTCGCGAGATGGGTGGAACAAGAGTATTTGATCCGGAAAAGGTAGTGCTCCTCTTTGATCACCAGATCCCCGCAGATTCTCTTCCCGCAGCTGAGAACCATGTATTCCTGAGAAAATTCGCAGCCGAACAAAATATCCACAACCTGGACATCAAGGAAGGGATATGCCACCAGGTGGTGATGGAGAGAGGGAGGGCAGGGCCCGGTGAAATCGTGGTCGGAGCCGATTCCCATACCTGCATGTATGGTGCGGCGGGAGCGTTTTCCACCGGCATTGGCTCCACAGACATGGGTTTTGTCCTCAAGTTCGGGGCCTTGTATTTCCGGGTCCCTATGACCATCCGGGTTGAGGTCAATGGCGCGTTCAGCCCGAGGGTCGGGCCAAAAGACCTTATTCTGGCAATAGCAGGGGAGATAAGGGCAGACGGGGCCAATTACCAGGCACTCGAGTTTGCGGGAAGTACGATGGAGGGTATGGACATGGCCGGCAGGATGACGTGTTGCAACATGGCCGTAGAGATGGGCGCAAAAGCGGGCATCGTCCCGCCAGACGGGATCACCTGGGAGTACCTGCGGGCCAGGCGGGCAGTAAACCCATTCTCTCTTACAAGTGACCCTGACGCCAGATTCACCTCCCTGCACCAGTTTGACGCGGGCCACCTCTCCCCGAAGGTAGCATTACCCCACAATGTGGACCTTGTCGTGGACGTGGCAAAGGTCGCGGGGACAAAGATCGACCAGGTCTTCATCGGCTCATGTACCAATGGCAGGTTCGAGGACCTCCGCGAGGCTGCAGAGGTCCTTGGCAACCGGTCTTTCCATGATTCGGTCCGGGTGCTGGTGATACCCGCTTCCCGGATTGAATACTTAAAAGCCCTGCGGGCCGGACTTATCGAGCAATTCGTGGCCGCAGGGGCCCTCGTCGAGGCTCCCTGCTGCGGGCCGTGCATGGGAGGGGCCTTCGGACTTCTGGCTCCGGGAGAGGTCTCACTCTCGACCTCCAACCGCAATTTCCGGGGACGTCAGGGGAGCGCCGAGTCAATGGTCTACCTCTGCTCACCGGCCACCGCTGCGGCAAGTGCGGTCCGTGGAGAGATCACAGACCCAAGGGAGGTGTGAAGATGAGGACATGGAAGTTTGGAGACAATATCGATACCGATGCTATCATCCCAGGGAGATACCTGGTCATCTATGACCCCCGCACGCTGGCGTCCCATGCATTCGAGGGCACGAGGAACGAGTTTGCCAGGGATGTATGTGAGGGGGATATTATCGTTGCCGGCCGGAATTTCGGGTGCGGATCATCCCGCGAGCACGCGCCCCTCGCCCTCTCCGGGGCGGGGGTGCGGATAATAGTAGCCAGGTCATTTGCCCGGATCTTTTACCGGAATGCCATCAATGTGGGCCTACTTCCCCTCGTGTGCAATGACGCAGACAAGATCAGTGACGGGTCTGAACTCGTCGTGAACACAAAGGACGGGTATATTGAATCGGGGGGCAAGAGGTATGATGTCGAGCCGGTGCCGGCATTCCTGCAGGAGATAGTGGATGCAGACGGCCTGGTGGAATATGCACGAAATCTCTCGGAGGTGAAGACATGCACCGGGTCGCAGTCATAGGGGGGGACGGGATCGGTCCCGAGATCATCAGGGAAGGAACAAAAGTCCTGGATGCGGCGGGAGATCGGTTCGGGTTCTCTCTTGGATGGGAAGAATTTGAACTCGGTGCAGACCGCTACCTTTCAACCGGAGAACTGCTGACCGAGGATGATAAATTGGAACTCTCCCGGTTCAGAGCGATTTACTTCGGGGCAATAGGGGACGAACGGGTTCAACCGGGGATCCTGGAAAAAGGAATCCTCCTTGCCCTCCGTTTTCATTTCGACCAGTATATCAACCTGCGCCCCATCCGGCTGCTGGAAGGGGTCACCACACCCCTTGCCGGGAAAAAGCCCGCGGATATCGATTTCGTCGTGGTAAGAGAGAATACCGAGGATTTTTATGTCGGCATGGGTGGACGTTTCCGGGGATCGCAGAAGGCCACGCTCGAGGTACAGAGGGAACTGTACAGTGTCAGGTTCGGGCTTGACGTGGAGAGCGATGCCGAGGAGATCGCGTACCAGATAGGGATTATCACCCGTGAGGGTTCCCGCAGGGTGATCAGGTTCGCCTGCGAACAGGCAGAGAGGAGAAGGAAGAAACTCACCTCCGTGGACAAGGCAAACGTACTCTCCGATGTGTATGGGCTCTGGAGGGAGGTATTCTCAGAAGTGACAGCCAGTTACCCGGACATCACCACGGAGTTCAATTTCGTGGATGCCGTCACCATGTGGTTCGTGAAGAACCCCGAGTGGTTTGATGTGGTGGTCACCCCCAACATGTTCGGGGATATCATCACCGACCTGGGTGCCATGATCCAGGGGGGGATGGGGCTGGCACCGGGAGGGAATATCAATCCCACGGGAACATCTATGTTTGAACCCATTCATGGGTCCGCACCCAAATATAAAGGCCAGGGGGTAGCCAACCCCATGGCTACTGTCTGGGCCGGTTCCATGCTCCTCGATCATCTTGGGGAGTACGAGGCGGCCGAAGGAGTCCTGAAGGCACTCGGCCAGTCAATCCTCGACGGTGTGGTGACCAGGGACATGGGAGGTTCCGCCCGGACCTCTGACGTGGGAGACTATGTTGCCGCGTTGATCAGGCGGCAGTAGAGGACCGGCGAGGGATACCCTCTCCAGTCCTTTTTTCTGTCCCCTGGGTTTTGCCACGTCATCGTGGCTGACTTCTCATTGCTATGGGGTCCAGTGCGGGGAACCTCCCCCTTCAATTACCCTTACTTCCCCTGTCCGCAGATTATCCTCGCAACAGGAATGTGGAGAAATGGTGCCCAACCCCGGACAGAGAGGCAGAGACGTCCCGGTATTTCTAAATCCCTGCACGCATGAGGCGAGGCGGTTTCCATCTCACCCCAGTTGCCGCTCAGGCTGCCATCCTGTCCGCAGTCTCTGAGGAGCAGAAAGGCGGGAGTGGCAGGCAGTAATCGGTGATGAGGCGATCCCTGGCTCCCTCCTGTTGCAATGTGGGGGGAAGTTCCATGATCCGGGCAACACGTTCCCTGTACCCGAGAACCTCCCGCAGCGAATCAAGCGAGAGGGTGTACCGGTCACCGTTCACCAGTTCAATGTTGAGGGCCTTTCCTGATCGGGAAACCCGTGCCTTCCCCGCCTGTCCACCAAGATATTCCATCCAGTTCTGCTTGACCCTCTCCACACTGGCAGAGGTCCCCTTCTGAATAGAGTGTATGAGGTCATCGATGAGTATGCAGAGCCGCGCTCCATAGATATGAAGATCAAGAATCTCCCGTGGAATTCCGTCCGCATCAAGGACTTTCTTTCCATCCCGGCTGAGATATCCTGCCCTTTGCATTTCATCCACCTCTCCTGCATCCTCTGTCTGGAGCAATGAGTATATAAAGTCTCGATGAGCGCGGGGTGAAAGTGAATTTAAAAAGAGATGGAATTTCAGCACCGGATACCAGAATACGGGGATCTCTGATGATCCATGCAGGCATTCAGCACGGATTCCACGAGCGCAAGGGCACCTTCTATCCCTGCCATAGGGCGTGCATGGAGCTTCACCATTCCCCGCAACGGCGGTGTCACTCCCACGAAGGCTGCAGAAGGGCAGGCAGTCTGTTCAAATGAAGATCCAAGTATAAGATCGGGGCGCTCCCGCTCCAGCATCTCCTGGACTTTTCCATAATCCCGGACCATCTCTACCGGGAAAGGTCCATTGAAAGGCGTATTCCTGGACGCGATGAACAAGACCTCCACCCCGAGGTACTCGTCCAGCATGGACGCGATCTCCTGCATGGACGCACACTGCCCGAACAATCCCACAGATGGAGGATTGAACCTTTTGAGATATTTGTCGCACGCGGCGCAAATCCGCTCCTCCGCATCAGGAAGGATATGCTCCGAGAGTCTCCCTCCACCATCTCCATACCGATCCTCGAGAAGCGGGAGGGTCTTTTTTAACCTTGAGATCCCGAGCATTGATCCGAGGGACCCGCCATAGCTGGACCGGAGGTCTGGATTCGCATGGACGGTGCATGGGGAAAGCCCGGAATCACAGGAAAACTCTCCGGCACAGAGAGTTGCTCCGCATCCCGCACCAGCCAGCCGGAGAAGTCGCTGGATTTCCTGCAGGTTTCCCCTCCAGAAAGGGTCCATAAGTGAGAGTCCATCAATATTTACGGATTGTAAAAGACCCTCTGATGCACATAACCGCAGCGCAGAGATGCCTGCCATGAATCCTTCCTCGTACTCGCCGGTGAACCCTGGTGCATCGAGCACGAGTATCCGGGCAGACTCCCCGTAACGCTCCTCGAGAACCGCACGAATATCCTCTCCCGTGATTGCGGGAGTACAGGTACACAGGACTGAGAGAGAGTGGTATTTCCCCTGGAGGGAGTCAATGGTCCTGACCAGGGCCTCATCTGTTCCAAGGATGATATCCTGGTCTGAGAGGGAAGTGCAGTACAGAGGGCTGTGAAGGGTAGTTGCCGGGTAAAAATAGCACCCCGCAGACCCATGGATGATCACCCCCATCCCCCTCACACCCGAAAGGCACGCTGCCGCCCCCGTCAGACTGCACGGCCACAGCGGCCCGGCACATTCAGGCATGGCATCTCCTCCTCCACCGCTGCAACAACCTTCGAATCCCCGATGTGCCGACAGGGAAGGGATCAGGGAGAGGGACAGGGTCTCCCTGTTCGTGAATCTCCAGTTCGAGCATCTCTGCCAGCTCGTACCCGTAACAGGAATGCACATCCGTCATCGGGGATGCATCGAATATGATCCTCTTCCCCTTCAGGGAGGAGAAATCCTGCACCATCGCCTTCTGAATTGCCTCTTCACCTGTCACGGCCCCGGTCACGTCAATCGAAAAGTGGGAACCCACCCTCTCCAGGAACCGGAGCGTACCCTCCATGCCGAGGGGAAAGGATTCGATAAACGGAGTACCAAATTCCCGTTTGAGATGCTCTCCCACCGGCACCATGGATGGATCCCGAAGAATATTCAATGACGCCCTCCCGAGATGCGCAAGATCATGAAACGTCGTCCCAGAGACAAACCGGACATTCACCGGGACGCCAACGAGGGAGAGAAGCCGCTTTATTTCCTGGTAATGCTCATTCACCTCATACTCCAGGGTTTTCTCCCCGATAAGGTTGACAGATGGGGTCTTCTCACTCTCTTTTGCAGGGAGGGACAAGGAAACAAGAGCCTGGATATGCCCATCAAGGAAACCCCCCCCAATAAATCCTCCTGTGGGTATATGCACCACCGGCGTCTGATACGACCCATGGCATACTGCGTCCACATCATCACCGATAGTCGCGGTGACACAGGTGGAGAGCACGCAGACCAGATCAGGTCTTCTTTTTACTACACTGCGGATGGTCTCCTCAAGCAGACGCTCACCCCCGAAGATGACCTCTTTCTCCGTCATGTCCGTGGATATGAGGAGAGGCGGGACCATCCGACCCTGTGCCGCATGAAGCGCGTGGAGGAGGGAGAAATTATGGTGTGCACATCCGGAAGGTCCATGAATGAGCGTGATGCACCGGGCGATCTCGGTGGTCACCGAGAGCGCTCCTGTCAGCGTGCACCCATCATCATAGAGAGAAGTCATACGCAAGTGCTTCCAGATCTTCAATTTCCAGCGGAACTGGGATGTCCAGCCGGCAGTTCCCCGTGATCTGCCGGGCAAGTGACCGGTAGATCTCTGCCTGGCCTGATGCCGGGGCATATTGCACGACCGTCTTTTTGTTCAGTTCGGCCTGCTGGACCACCTGGTCCCTTGGAATGAACTGGACCATGGAACTGCCAATTTTCTGTGCAAATTCAGCGACCAGCTCCTCTTCCCGGGGCAGGTTCTTTGCATTGCAGATCACCCCTGCCAGGCGGCACCTGCTCCGGGCCCGGGAAGAGAGCCTCGATATTGCCTTGCAGATATTATTTGCCGCATACAGGGACATCAGTTCCCCGGAGGTCACCAGATAGACCTCTTCTGCATACCCTTCCCTCATGGGCATGGCAAATCCTCCACAGACAACATCCCCGAGAACATCATAGACCACCACGTCGGCACGAAGCGCTCCCAGCCTCTCGAGGATCTGGAACGTGGCGATGATCCCCCGTCCTGCACACCCAACGCCGGGTTCGGGACCTCCTGCCTCCACGCACCTGACTCCGTGATATCCCCGGTAGACTACATCTTCAAGGGTGAGCGTCCGGTCCCCCTGTTCCCGGACCAGGTCCATGACGGTGGGAATCAGCCTCCCCTGCATCAGCATCCTTGTGCTGTCACGCTTGGGATCACACCCGATCTGCAACACGTCGAGCCCCTGCTCGGAGAGAGCAGCAGAGAGGTTGGCCGAAGTGGTTGACTTCCCGATACCGCCTTTCCCGTACAGGGCTATCTGTTTCATCACCCAGTATTGGATGGGATTGGTAATGAGCTATTCTGATGTTAACAAAAGTAAAGTTGAATAGATGGGTATCCCTTGTCAGTCCGACCCCCGCACCAGCCCCATGATAAGGACAAACACGGGTATGACCTCCAGTCGCCCGACCCACATCACCACGATGAACACCCACTTGGAGAGCAGGGGCATGGAGGGATTCACGTACCCCGTGGTGATCCCGCATGAACTCAGGGCAGAGACGATATCAAAAATGAGATCCGTGAGCCCGAACGAGATGATATGCACCTGCAGAACCAGCATGGTGGCGATAAAGACGGTGATGACAGAGAGGATGATGACAAGCATACTCTTTGAGAGTTCCGGCTCGGCAACCTCCACCGGGACATTTCTCCCTTCGTATTTGAAAGGCACCAGCACCCTGCTGCGGACAAAGACCCTTTTGAACCACCAGATGATACCCCGGTAGCCAAGGGCGATCCTGGAAAGCCGGATACCCCCAGCCGTGCTCCCGCTCGCTCCCCCTATAAAGATGAGCATGGTCAGGAAGACCACCGTCACGCTGGGGTAGAGATGGGGATTTCCATTCTGGAATCCAGTGGTGCTGATAGCAGCAGCAGTCATGAATATCCCCTGCCTTAGCGATTGCTCCACTGAGAACCCGGCAAGAAAGATGAGATCTGCAATAACCAGGAGGGCGCCGAAGATAAGGAAGATAAAGAGAAGCCTGACCTGCTCTTCAGAGAAGAAGGAGATTTTCCTGCTCCGGTAGGTCATGTAGTAGAGGGTAAAGGGAGTAGAACCGAGGATCATCACCGGTATGAGGACGAACTCGAGGAAGGGGTTCTGGTAATAGAGTATTCCGCCGTATTTGGGAATGAAACCCCCGGTGGAGATGGCAGAGAGGGCAAGATTCAGCGCGTCCCATAATGGAACCCGGGCCATCATGATCAGCCCCACTGAAATTACAGTGAGGAGGATATATACTGCCCATATCTCCTTTCCATTAGCGATAACGCTCGGGAGGATCCGTTCTGCCCTCCTCTCCGCCCGGAAGAGGGATGACTTGTCAAGCCCTGAACGGAAGGCTATCGTGAGTGAGAGGGATATCACCGCCAGGCCTCCGATCCACTGCATATAGGTTCGCCAGAAGAGCAGGCTCTCGGGAAGTGTATCGTAATTCGTGAGGAGAGAGAAACCGGTCCCGGTCCAGCCTGCCATGGCCTCGAAGAGGGCATCTGAAAGGGAGATATCCAGCACCATCAGGAAAGGGATGCAGGAGATGAGGGCAAACGCCAGCCATACCAGGGCTACAGAACAGAGTGCTGCGGAAAACCGGACGTCCTCCTTCTTCCTGGGGAGGTAATTCAAAAGAATTCCGCTACAGAAGAACAGTGCAGGCACGATGGCCAGGGGTACGAACATTTCCCATTCCTGGAAGATCACGGCAACCGGGAGTGGAAGCAGGGTGAGCGGGCTGATGAAGACCAGCATCTCGCCGAGCTCGCCGAGAACAGTGGAGAAATACCGTATCCTGCCCATTCCTACCAGAATGGTTGGCATTTTCAGCCTGATGTATGTTTGCCTGCACTGCTGATCCGAAAATCGCCTATTGCCCGGCGAGTGAAAGCCTGTGGGAGATGATCCTCCAGCAGACCACCAGTTGCATGAGATCAGTCGGGGTCAGCAGGGGGCATTGCGGCAGGAAATCCCTGGGATCCACTCCTGTCTGGTGGTGCAGGAGGGAGACCAGCGTATCGGCCGATTCGCAGGGGAAGCCGCCATCGAGTTCTATGCTCCCCAACAGGCGCCCTTTCTCCACCACTGGCCTGTATTCAACACTGAAGGGTCTTGGATGCCCGGTGATGACCGCCCTGAAATCAAATTGCACCCAGATTCTCTCCCCTACCCCTCGCAATGGCTCCAGGGCCAGGGAAACCCTGTATATGTTCTCCTCCCAGCCAAGATGCCGCCCGAACCGCGAGAACGATATCCCGATGATTCCCTGTGCGCATTCCCGCTGGGGGGCAATATACGCGAGATAATCCGACTCGCGCAGGGCCATCTCCCTTCGGACCTGCTGCTCGGTGTAGCCCCTGGCCCCCATGTCCCGTTTGAGTTTCCACTCCCTCTTTACATCCGGAGAAGGATCGACAAAAAATGAGAAATCAAGAAGGGAACGGAGCTTTGGAGTAAAGAGAGAGTGAAGGCCCTCGACGATGACTATCTTTGAGGGTGGGAAGAAGAACGGACCCTCAATCGTCCCGTTCGTGTGATTGTACCTCATCTTCTCAACCCCCTTCCCCTGTTTCAGTCTCCCGATATCGCGCTCCAGGCGGCTGATATCATTCGCCCGGGGAGAGAGGGGGGTGATCTGCAGGGCGTTCCTCTCCTCCCGGTCAAAGAGGTGGTAGTCGTCAAGAGTAATGGTGGATACCAGATCCTCTCCAATAAGGTTCCTGATGGCCGCAGTGAAAGTGGTCTTTCCTGATCCGCTATCCCCTGCTACACCGATGATATATACGTAGCCGGATGCCGAAAGAACCTCGCAAAAACCGGAACCCACTCTCATGCCGCACCTGTGAACCGTCTTCTTCGATGTCGGTAGCCCTTTGGCCTTCTCTATGACCCGGGGGTGCTCCCCACCCCCCTATTTCATGGGGAGTGCCCCCCCCCTCACTTTGCCTGTGTGAGTGCCCCGATCTCCCTGTGCTTCCTGGCGATGGTGTCTGCGAGGATGTCCAGGTTCCTGAGATCCTGTACCCCGGGGGCTCCCTTGATATAGACAGGATCCAGGAGTTCCGGCTGTATCCGGGTGAGCATCCCCTTCAGGGTCTCAACCGTCGTGCCCCCCCACCCATAAGAGCCTATGATGGAGACGAAACGGGTCTTTGGACGGAGCAGGTTGGCAAGATAGGTGGCATACACCGCCTGGGGATGAGGTCCGAATATCACGGTAGGGGCCCCTATCACGACGGTTGCCGCATCAACAAGCGCCATGGCCAGTTCTCCTATGTCGGTGGCCACCAGGTTGAAAGGGTGGACCCGGATTCCCCGTTCAATCAATGCTTCAGTCAGGTGCTGCACCATCTTCTCTGTACTCCCATGCATGCTCACGTAAGGGATGACCACCTCGTTTTTGACCTGATCGCCGGTCCAGTCCCGGTAGGCGTCCAGGATGAGGGGCGGCTGCGCGTACATGGGGCCGTGGCTTGGTGCCACCATGGCGATGTCAAGGGCGCCCACCTTCTCCAGGTGCTCCCTTATGCTGGATCGAAACGGCATCATGATCTCCGCGTAATACCGTTTCGCTGCATGATACACCTCTTTCAAATCATTCACCAGCAGGGTGCTCTCCGCTATGTGCGAACCGAAGAGATCGCAGGAGAAGAGTATCCTGTCTTCCCTGGCATAGGTCAGCATGGTCTCAGGCCAGTGTACCCAGGGAGTGATGAGAAACTCCAGGGTCTTTCCCCCAAGATCGAGCGTCTCGCGGTCCTTGATCACCATGCAGCGCTCCCTGCTGATGTCCAGGAGGTGGGTCACCATGTCCAGGCATTTCTCATTCACCACTATTTTCGCCTGGGGGAAGAGCTCGGCAATCATAGGGAGAGACCCGGAGTGGTCCTGCTCGGCATGATTGACTATCAGGTAATCGATGGTGTCCACCCTGGCCTTGACCAGGTTTGTCACAAGCTCCAGTTCCCGGGTCGGGTCAACCGTGTCGATCAGGGCCGTCTTTTTCTTTCCCTTCACAAGGTAGGCATTGTAGCTTGTCCCATGAGGAAGCGGAATCAGGCTGTCAAAAAGGCGCCTGTCAAAGTCAAGCGCCCCTACGGAGAATATATCAGGTACTATCTCGCGAACTGCCATAGGGGTCTCTCATACCTTTCTGAACTTTTCGGGGATTGCCTGGCACACCGGGCACCTCCAGCCCTGGGGGAGGGTTTGGAAGTCGATGCCGGGTGGAATATCCATTGACGGCTCACCCCTGCCAGGGTCATAGACGTGCCCGCAGATCGTGCATATATACGAGTCCATTCGCTGTTCCTCTCCTGTACGTGATTTTGGTGGGATTAAATGACGCAGTGTATCCATCAGAAGCCACCAGCATAATGATTTCCATGCGGGACACCTCTTTCCGGGAAGCATTCACCTCATATTCGTGGAGGTCGATTCAGTTCCATGCATGATGAACACGATGGGGTCATTCTGGTAGCCCGGTTGATGGCACTCTCTGCCCGTACTGCACCGAAAGGAAAAGGGAAGGATTCTCTTGTGTGCAGCATCGCGGGACCCGAAGATCTCCCCCTGCTCTCGAAAGAGATGGAGCGGCTCTCCGGGAGCCTGAACCTCTCCATATTCTCCAGGGATGCGAAAAATATCTCTTCGTCAGAGGCCTGCCTTGTCATTGGAGTCAGGGGCCGGGAACCGGTTGGCATCAACTGCCAGGGATGCGGGTTTGCCTCATGCGACGGGATGCTGGGGGCAACAGGGACAGGTGAACAGACTGCCCCGTTCAAAGGGCCGAACTGCATCATAAAAATTACAGACCTCGGCATCGCAGTCGGCTCCGCGGTCAAAACCGCATCTATCCATAATGTCGACAACAGGGTGATGTACACGGCAGGCGCCGCGGCCCTCTCCCTTGGATGGCTCACCGGATGCACAGTGGCATATGGGATCCCGCTCGCGGCATCTGGCAAAAACATTTACTTTGATCGACAGTGATCTCATGTCAGGAATACATTTATGGCAGTTTTGAAGATACGGGGCGGTGACCTGGACCTGGTCGAATACGAGTTCAACTCCTTTCCCCCGGGAGAACAGGTACGGACCCTTGGAATTGAGTGTGCCACCCCGCTTGCCCCCATCAAGGGCACGGTCACCGTGCGGGCACCGGCCCGGATACATCTGACAGTGCTGGACATGAACAGGTTCTCGCCTTCCCGCCCCGGTGGAGGCGGGGTGGGCTTTGCCATCCAGCTCTACTGCAGCGTGGAGGTCAGGTGCATAGAGCGTGGCCTGGAGATAGATTACAGCCGCCCGACCATTCTCAGGCATTTTGTCGAGGTCTTCAGGAAGATATCGGGATACCGGGGTGGCTTCTCCATCAGGGCCACCGATCACCAGCACCAGCACGTTGGCCTTGGCTCAACCAGCACCATCATGATCGCCCTTTCGCACGCCCTCAACTACGCAGTGGGATCTCCCTTTACCAGCGATCAGCTCCGAAAGATGATCGGGTATAACTACGTGGAGGAGACCGTTGAAGGAAACGTGGTCTTCGGCTTTGAGACGGGAGTAGGGCCGGCGGTGAGCATCCACGGCGGCATGGCCATCATGGGTGACGAGCTTGCGCTCATCTACCATCACCCGTTTGCGGCCGGGAAAAATGTCTTTATCGTGATCCCCCCGAGCGACATCTCATCTGCCGGCACGCAGGAATTTGACCTGCTGATGAACAAGGCACGGGTTCTTGATTACCGGGATCGGGAGATCAAGGCCTACATGATCATGATGGACCTCATCCCTGCCCTTGAAAAAGGGGATCTCGAAAAGATCGGCAATACCATCTGGGAGATTGAGTTCCGAGGTTCAAAGAGGGCGGAGGTGGAGCACCACAGCTATGCCATCTATCGTTACATGAGCCAGTTGCGTGAAGCCGGCCTCGAGTTTGTGGGAATGAGTTCGGTCGGACCGTCAATTGCCATCATTACCGCCAAAGAGAAGAGAGAAGTGGAAGGGATCATCCGGGGTCTCGGTCTCGAGATTGCAGTCATAACCGCGGTAGACAACCGGGGACTGCAGGTCACTCACCATGAAGAAAAATCCCGGTGAAGGCCCGGGAAAGAGAACCCGTTCCCGGAGATGAAGAGAGACTGGTTGAATAAAACCGAAAGTCCGGTATCCCGGCAAAGAACAGAATCACGGGTTATCTCACTGGAAAGAATAAGGGGGGGGAATGATTTATGCCGGACTCCTCTCCATATGTACACTCATTACATCCCCAAAATTTCTCCGGTATCCCTCCCATTTTCCGGGGTAGCCGGCGGACAGGCGGGGATCTTCACGAGGCACTCCTGCATGCATGAATTCAGTATCGCGTATGATATCTATGCCACTGCCCGGAAGGCCGCTCTCGAGCACAAGGCCAGCGAGGTCAGATCGGTGTGCGTGGAATTCGGAGAGATGGCAATGGTAAGTCCCGACCAGGTCCGTTTCCTCTTTGACACCCTCATTGAGGACGATCCAATAATGAAGGGGGCCAGTCTCAAATGGACCGTGACTCCACCCCTGACCCGCTGCACCTGCGGGTATGAGGGGCCTGATCGTTTTGTGTGCCCGCGGTGCGGTGGACTCCCTGAACTGCTGAAGGGAAGGGAGATTCTGGTGACCAATATCGAGATCGAGGTGGCAGAGGAATGAAGGTCAATCTCATGCATGGCGCTGGGGGAGAGGTTATGGGCGAGCTCCTCCAGATACTCACCAGGCTCGAGCACAACAATGCCGGCGGCGTGGGCCTGGAAGCGCTCGATGACGGTGCAGTCATCCCCCTGGGCGGCCTGAACGTGGTATTTACCACCGATTCCCATGTGGTCCGGCCGATATTCTTCCCGGGAGGGGATATCGGGAGGATCGCGGTGTGCGGGACCGTGAATGACCTGGCAATGATGGGCGGGAGGCCGATCGCGCTCTCCTGCGGCATGATAATAGAGGAGGGGTTTGAGACCGGTGACCTGGAGCGTATCGTAAGATCCATGGACGTGGCACTGGGTGAATGCGGGGCCAGCCTGGTGACAGGTGATACCAAGGTACTGGAAAAGGGTGCCCTCGATGGGATCGCAGTGAATACCTCCGGGATAGGCATTGCTGACCGGGTCATTCGGGACAATGGCCTGCAGCCAGGGGACCTTATTCTGGTGAACGGGACCCTGGGAGACCACGGAATGACCATTATGACTGAAAGAGCGGGCCTCTCGCTCGGCGAACAGCTCAAATCAGATGTCGCCCCCCTCTGGGGGCTCGTGGAGAAGGCCATGCACGCAGGTGAGATCCATGCTATGAAAGACCCGACCCGCGGCGGGTTTGCCAGTGCCATCAACGAGATGGCCAGGAAAAGTCATGTACAGGTGCGGATATCTGAAACGGATCTCCCGGTCAGGAGGAGCGTGAAGAGCGCCGCCGAGATGCTGGGCATCGACCCTCTCCAGGTTGCAAACGAGGGCAAAGTGGTGATGGGGGTCCCTGCAAAGGATGCCGGGGTAATCCTTGAGGCGATGCGTTCACACCCCTATGGAAGGGAATCTGCCATCATCGGAGAGGTGGTCGCCGGAACCCACGTAATCATGGAGACATCCATTGGAGGAGAGCGTTTCATCGAACCCCCCGTGGGGGACCCGGTCCCGAGGGTCTGTTGAATCAGGGGGAACCCCTCTCCCCGGACAGGTGTGCCTGCAGGAGAGCCAGGGCTTCCATCTCCCGCGATCCTCCGCACCGGCGGACGAGAGACGCGTGGTGGTCGATAAGGCGCATCAGGGCGGGATCCCTTCTCCTCACGTACCGTGTCGCGTGGACCGTTGCTTCTATAATGCTGTAAAATCCCCTGTTCACAGGATGTACCGCACAGGTGAGCATCTGCTCATACAGCGGGGTGAGTTCCACCATAATAGTATCATCGGTCTCCCGGGTCACCCTGGCAGAAAATGCCGCCCAGGCTTCTGCCCCCGCGAGCCTGTGAACCCACTGGTCTCCAATTTTCTCGGGAACAAAATGCTCCTTCGCCAGATCCCCAAACGCAGACTCCACATAGATAACCGGGTCGAATATGATGTTGGCGACCACCCACCCATGGCTGCTGATATTAGCCGCAGTATGACTCCCACGGAACACCACCATCTTCAGCGTGTTATCCCTGCTGATAATTCCCATCGGAGCGGCATTCCAGTGAGTGGTTGCAATCACTTCATTGATTCCGTCCTTTAACAGTCCCACTCCCATCCCTCTCCCAGGGCTAAGTAGATAGAGGCTATGATAATATCTGCGATCGAGCCGGGGTTGATCCCACGCTCGATACACTCCTGGTCAAACGCCTGGAGGTCCCGCAGCCCCTCCCTGACTTCCCTGGCCTTCTCCATGATCTTCCATGCCACGTCCGGGCCGTGTTTCTTGATGATGAAGGTATCAGGTTCGAGTGCCAGCAAACCGAGAAACGCCTCTACCACAGCCTCCCGGCCGCATCCGGCAGCATGGATGAGATCAGCCCCCCTCCGGGTCATCTGGAAACCGTTGATCCATTCCCTTGCCACCAGGTCTCTCGGTGCTGAATAGAGCATAACATCATGGAGGGTCATGCCCCGTGACCGAAGTTCTATAAGTGACGCCGGGTCATGCACATCAAGCTCGTGCCCGGGGATGACTCTCACTTCAGTCTTTGCAAATGCCTTGTAGAACTCGACTGCATCCTCGAGAGTAGTGCTGTCCGCAACTTTGGTCGCTCCCTTGATGTCTCCCCCCATAACCAGGGGTATCAGGAGAATAAACGCCCCGAAATGTGTATTGCCCCCCCGGTGACCGCCTGTACACTCCACCGCCTGATGGATGAGAAAACCGGGGCCAGTATCACCCCTCTCCGCCGCCTCCAGGGCAGGGCGGGCGAGGATGGCTGATGCGAGAAAATGTTCAAGCCGTGTCGTCTCATAATCGTGGCAACGATCCACATTCCCGGGCTTTGGATATGCAGAGACTTCCAGGACCATTGCCAGCTGAGCCCGCTCAGCACGAGTGATTGTCCGCATGCTCATCAAAGAGATGCTGCATAATCTTATCAGCCAGCTGTTTCTTCTGGCGCATGTACTCCCTGTTGGAGAGTCCCGCCTCCCGGAGTGTCATCTCCCTGAACATGCAGGGTGAAGAGTCCTTGCAGCACCAGGCAAGGCTCCCAAAACAGGTCTGTGCCCCAGTGTCCAGTGGAGTGCCCCCTACTGCCTCCTGTTTGAATGCCAGGTAATCTTCCCTGGAGAGCCCGATCTTCTCAAGCATCGGGATAAGCGGGCAGTTCTTCACTGGCATGCAGCAGAATGTCAGGGACCGGATATCTCCCCCCCTGCAGAGCTGTTTCGGGGCATTGTACCAGCCGTGCTCATCGGTAAAACGCGATATGGCGGCATCGAGACCGGAGAGAGTCCTCTCGTCCGAATGCCGGGCGAGGGATATTAGGTCCGCCCCATGGGAGAGCATGTCCTTCATCTTCTCGAAATTGTTGATGGAATTATTGGCGATGACAACCAGGGGACAACTATTCCGTATCTGTTTTACCTTCTGGTACCCAAAATCCATAACGTCCACATGGATGATATCGGCACCGGCCTTCCAGATCTTTTTTGCCAGGAGACGGTCGTCGGTGCTTACTCCTGCCCTTATCTTCACGGAGACTGAGACATCCTCCTTCTTCAGGGCTTTTATATACTCGGAGAGAAGGTCCGTATGGTGGAGGAGAAATTCCCCGCATCGTGCATTTACCAGGGGCTCCTGGCGGCAGTGGGCATCTATCTCGTAGATAACGCGGTCACCCAACTGCGATGCGATGAGAGAAAAAGACTCGGCACAACTCCCTCTCATATTCAACCCGCAGACCACATTGGAAGGCGACATGCGCGAAACCTGCCTGCCGAGTTCTTCCACTGGATCATCATAGAGGAACTCTTTCCGGCCCGATGCCTCCAGGCTTCGGCTTGCATCCAGTGTAGGCGTATCAATAGAGTATCCTCCCAGGAATGCGGCACCAATATGGGCAGCGCGGGCAAGGGCATATTCCGCGTCCACTATTCCTGCCATTGCCGATATCACCAGCGGGGTTTTCACCACCCTCTCGTTCAGCAGCAGGCCGTACCGATCGTAACTGCGCATCGCTTCCATGAAAGAACTCTCGTCTTCGAAAGCCCGGGGTCTCCGAAGTTCTTATAAATATGATTTTTCATGGTTATAAAAAGTTGGATATCCAGTCTTGACTTATTTCCCTCTGCCACGCATATTATCGGGCTCCAAATAAGGCTCGATTTAGGATATCCCCCCATACAAATGCGCATACAGGGTTAACAACCGAGAATAACCAACATCCCCGTGAAAGAACGTTCATGAGGCCTTACTCGACACATCCCATTCCAAAATTCATTAAATACCCCCGGAAGGTGTCATATAATTCAATAGAGAGCCATTCCCGGGGATTGGCCAATACATTCCCCTCCCCTGGAAAACGCGCGTGCAGGGAAAACCGGTAATCATTTTACCCCTGCCAGTACTACTTATGAGCATATGAGTAAGAAGGGACTGTTACTGGTAGGACATGGAAGCAAACTCCCGTATAATAAGGACCTGGTGGAGAATACTGCCCGCCTCATTGCAGGGAAATACCCCGGATTTATTGTCAAATGCGGGTTCATGAACATGAATTCTCCAAGCATCGAGGAGACGATGGCAGAGTTCCAGAAAGAGGCTATCGATGTCCTGGTAGTGGTGCCCCTGTTCCTTGCAAAGGGGGTACATATCGTCAAGGACATCCCTGCAGTAATCGGCCTCGAGGAGGGGAAGAACAAAGGATTTTTTACTTTGAATGGGCGCACCATTCCGCTCCTTTATGCAGACCCCATCGGAAGCGACCCCCTGCTCGCAGAACTGATGGTCAAGAACGCCGAACGGGCCCTCTCGACACTGTGAAGGTATGCGAATCCTGGTACTGGATACCATCCACGGGGGGAAGATCATAGCCAGGGCACTGCTGGAGCGCGGGTACTTGGTGGAGATGGTGGATGTGTATCGGGGAAAAGAAGGAATAAGTCCCCGTTCTGCGGAGAGATCGGACTATGACCTCGTGATCGCACCGGTGCACCTGTACCCGGGATATCCTCTGCTCAGGTCAATTCCCGCACCTGCGGTCACCCATCACCAGGCAGTGAGGTGGGTAATGGGAAGAGAACTCCCTTCCCCCCTGGTCGAGATTACCGGCGCCCGGGGAAAGACCACCACGGCCCATGCGCTGGCCCACCTGATGAAAGGCCCTGGCGTTCTCCATACCTCAATGGGAACCGTCTCCTTTCCCGGGAAGAATCTCCACGGACATGACGGGATCACCCCGGCATCTCTTATCAAAGCCGCTTCTGCCGCTCATACTGTTGGCGGATGGATGATTGCGGAGATCTCGCTCGGGTTCATTGGTGCCGGTCAACTGGGTATCCTGACCTCCGGGGACACGTATCGCTTTGCCGGAGGAGAGAAGGATGCGCTGGGGGAGAAGCTCCGCTCCGGGTCTCTGCTCCCGAGGATAATCACCCCACCGGGAACGGTTCTTGGTGGCAATACGGTGCCGGCGGACGATATCGCCAGCGTGGATGGTGACGTATGCAGGTATACCTGGGAGGGGATTCGGGGGAAATTTTCCAACCCTCTCCTTGAGACCGAAGCTTACCGGAATCCGATTGCCCTCGCTGCTGCTGCTGCCTGCATCATGGGTCTGGATCCGTCACCCCTCTCCACGTTCTCCTCACTCAAGGGAAGGATGGCATTCTCGTGGCATGGTGACACCGCGGTAGTGGATGATTCCAACTCCGGAACCTGTGCCCTGACGGCGAGAGAGGCTATACGGTTCGCCAGGCGGGCATCTGGTTTCAGGGGCCCACTCACCCTTGTCATCGGCAAGGAGGATGGGGCAATCTGCGAGGGATTTCCCGCAGAAGACATCGTGGGAGTGGTACAGTCGGAGCGGCCGGACAATGTCATCCTGGTGGGGCAGGGATATGACACTCATATATTCTCTTCCTTACAGAACGATCTGCACATCGAGTGGTGTAACAGCCTCGCAGAAGGCGAGGCCCTGGCTTTGAAGGAGGCGAAAGGACGGATGGTGGTGCTCGCGGTGAAGACATGGCGGTGAATCCTATGAAGTACATGCAGCCGCGGCCCAGTTCCATCGTTGCGGCCCTCTATACCGCAAGAGACCTGGATGTGGATGTCGCTATCCTGCACGGCCCATCGGGATGTTCCTTCAAGCATGCCCGGCTCCTGGAGGAGGATGGGATGCGGGTCCTGACCACCTCGCTTGCCGATCATGAGTTTATCTTCGGCGGCCAGCAGCCCCTGGAGGCGGTGCTCAGGTACGCTGAAAAGACATTTTCTCCCCGCAGAATGGCAGTGGTCGGGACATGCGTATCCATGATCATCGGGGAGGATCTCCAGTCCGCGATAGGAAACGCAGGTATCTCAACCCCCACCATTTCAGTAGAGATCCACGCAGGGTTCCCGGAGAATATCGAGGGGGTTATTGCCACACTCGAGCCTGCCGCCGCAGCTGGCTGGATAAGTGAAGCTGAACTGAACCGGCAGAAGATGCTCCTTGCCAGTGCGAACGAGGTGGAGAGGCTCAGGGGGGCGGCATCCAGGCCATATATCGAGCCCTCCCGGGGTGACTTAAAGCATCTGGCAGCCGAACGACTCCTGAACCTTGCGCGAAGCGGCAGGCGGGGAGTTGCCATCATGAATGCCAAGAAAGAGACGGCCTACATGTTCGCCGATGAGCTGCTGGCGCTGCACCAGGTCTGCCCCGATGCCCGCGTCACCTATATCGCCAACCTGGAAGAGAGGGGCCTCCCCAAAGTGAGGCAGGATTGCCGGCGAATAAGAGATGAACTGCGGGACAAGGGGCTTATCCCCACACTCTGCGGGGCGCTTGACGAGTATGGAGCCAATGGTGATGCGCTCGGGGAACAGATCAGGGCGCTTTCACCTGAATTTGCGTTCATTGTCGGTGTACCGCATGCCATCCCCCCACACTACCTGGAAGGGGTGGAGTGTATCTCGGTCACCAACGGTCCCCGGCAGGTTGAGCCGCTGAGGGAGACTGGGCATCGCTATGTGGTGGTGGAGGTGGATCTCCACCCCCGGACCCTGGGTGTCCAGCAGATCGTGGAGAGCGAACTCGGTGCAGTGGTGCGGAGCATGGCATGAGAGCCCTGATGATTGCCGGGGACCGTTCAGGGAGCGGGAAGACCAGCATTACCCTGGCAATTGCCGCACTCCTCTCCCGGAAAATGACTGTCCAGACCTTCAAGGTGGGAATGGATTATATAGATCCCTCCTACCTCTCCGGGGTCACCGGACGCCCCTGCCGCAACCTGGATACCTATGTCATGGACGAGAGCCAGGTGCATACGATATTCGACCATGGCTGCACCGGTGCCGACCTGGCTCTCGTTGAGGGCGTGCGAGGGCTCTACGAGGGGGCTGAAGCCCTGGATGAGAGCGGGAGCAGCGCCTCGGTGGCGAGGATCCTGGATCTCCCTGTTGTGCTGGTGGTGAATGCCCGGAGTATCACCAGGAGTGCCGCTGCACTGGTCAGGGGATTCCAGGGATTCGATCCTCAGATCAGGATTGCCGGAGTCATCCTGAACAATGTGGCGGGAGAGAAGCATATCAAGAAGGCAAGCACTGCTATTGAGCATTATTGCGGCATCCCGGTGATCGGGGCAATCCCCCGCATGGCCGAGATGGAACTGGCCATGCGCCACCTCGGCTTGATGCCCTACCGGGAGGGGCAGGAGAACCGGGACTTTCAAGACAGGATACTAATTGTGACAGAAAGGATTGGAGAGCACGTAAACCTTGACCAGCTCCTCTCTGTGGCCTGTACCGTCACACGAGCGGCACCATCATCTGGTCTTTTTGCACCGAGAAAAGACCCCGACCTCACGATTGGCATTGCGTTTGACGAGGCGTTCAATTTCTATTATGCCGACCTCTTTGATGTCCTGCACGCAGGGGGGGCCAGCACCGTGTTCTTCAGCCCGCTCCGTGACCCGCTTCCAGAGGCCGATGGCTATATCTTTGGAGGGGGATACCCTGAGCTCTTCCTCCCGGGTCTTGCCGCAAATGTCAACATGAAACGGGATCTTCGCGAAGCCTCCGCACAGGGCGTCCCTGTCTATGCCGAGTGCGGGGGGCTGATGTACCTTACTGACGAGATCGTCCTGAACGCGGGCTGGCGCGGGCAGAAGGAGGAAGTACGCCACCCCATGTGTGGTATCTTCCACGGAAAGACCACCATGCCTGCCAGGAGGGTGGTCGCGTATGTGGAGGGGAGGAGCCTGCCCGGCTCTCCCATGGGGGATCACTGTTTCAGGGGGCACGAGTTCCATTATTCAGATGTTTCCCTTCACCCGGGCACACAGTTTGTCTATTCCCTCTCCAGGGGCGAGGGTATCTCCAGGGGAGCTGACGGCGCCTTGCTGGACAGGACCATCGGAAGTTATACCCATCTCCATCCTGTGGCAAGCCTCCCCATGTTCCTGCAATTCCTCGCCACCTGCCGGCAGGCCAGGAATGCCTGAATCAATCAGCAGGTAAAAAATACCAGGAGAATAAACATTCATCTCATGTTTGTGTATATCGACGGGAAGTTCTATCCAAAAGAGGAGGCCAAGATCTCTGTCTTCGACCACGGCCTCCTCTATGGGGACGGGGTCTTCGAGGGGATACGTATGTACAACGGGCGTATATTCCGGCTCCCCGAACATTTGGACCGGCTCTACGACTCGGCGAAGACCATCGACCTCTGTATTCCCATGAGCAAGGAAGAGATGACCCGGGCCATTGTGGATACCTGTCGAAAGAACGACCTGAAGAATGCATATATCCGGCCTCTCGTCACCCGGGGGGTGGGGGACCTCGGGCTCTGTCCCACGAAATGCCCGAAGGCTACCGTTATCATCATCGCTACCGAATGGGGGGCCATGTATGGGGACCTCTATGAGAAGGGGCTCCGCGGCGTGACGGTCTCTATCAGGAGGAACCCCTGCTGCTCCCTGCCGCCAAACGTGAAGTCTCTCAACTACTTAAACAACATCCTGGCCAAGATCGAGGCCAACTGCAAGGGTGGGGACGAGGCCATCATGTTCGACATGCAGGGGAACATCTCAGAGGGATCAGGCGACAACATCTATATCGTAAAGAACGGGGTTATCCTGACACCTCCCACCCTGAACAACCTGAGAGGGATCACCCGCTTGGTGGTGCTGGAGATTGCCGCTCATCTCGGGATCCCGGTCCATGAGACAAATCTCGGTTATTTTGACCTCTACACTGCAGACGAGGTCTTTGTCACCGGGACTGCCGCAGAGGTTGCTCCCATCGTCCTCATCGATGGAAGGAGCATCGGATCCGGCCGGCCAGGCCCCATCACCCGTCAGCTGATGGCTGCCTTCAAGACCGTCACCGAGAAAGAAGGCACCCCGGTCTATTGAATGGGTTCTCTCCAGACAACCGGCTCCACAACTCTTTTTACCGTGAACAACCTATAAAAAAGAGCAATTGCTGCTATAGTGTAGTCCGGCCAATCATGCCGGCCTTTCACGCCGGCGACTGGGGTTCGAATCCCCATAGCAGCACTTCTTCTTCTCCAATTTTTCGGCTGCACTCAAATTACCTGAAAATAGATCTTCCCCTTAAAATTATCGGCTCTTCGGCATCTGTTGTGGGAAGGATTGATGAACCGGATACAAATTGTTGGGGCTGTCCGCCCCCACACCCCCATATGCAATGCCGGGCCGCCGCCCCCGAAATTGCCGGGAAAGTTCCACCTTTCGAAACTGAGGCAGCACTTCGGCTGCCAATGGATTTTCCTTGATGGGAGGGTTATCCTGAAACCATGTACCATACACGAAAAGCGGCGGCGGTTGGAGTGACTGAATTGGTATGCAAATAACAACCTCGATTCAGTCTCCCCACACAAAACAGCGAGGAGGCAAATTATCCAGTGTAATGGTTGGAATGTTCATATCCTGGCATTTTTGGCATGAAAACCGCATCCGCGGTTTTCACCAGGAGAGCATGTGACCTGACGATATCATATGCGTTTCATGCTTCCCGGGATCATTGAAATGGGGATCCAGACATCATGTAAATTTTCGAAAATCCGAATGAACAGCGTTTAAGTATGTATACTGTCAAAATTTCCAATAAGACCTGATATGATAGAGAAAGTCAGAGTTCCTCCTGAAGTCTACCGTGAGCTGGTCGCCATCAACAGGGAAATTCACTACACCCTTGACTATTCCCAGGTGATACAGAAAGCCATAGACAATGGGTATCTCCATGCCGCCAGTTGGCTGGAACAGAATGAAAACCTCTATAAGAGAGGATTTGCCAGGGGATTCGAACCCGAATCATCAGCAAAGTGAACATATCCCACTCAAAAACCCTCCCATCCGGTGAACATATCACGGACCGGAAAGGGGGCATTCACCCCCACATCAGTTACTGGATCTGATGAGGGGATATCCTTCCAGGAGATCCTTGCGGCTGTTTCCTGCAGTCCCCTGGTGACACGTATACTTATATAATAATCCTTCCAACACCGGTAAGAACTGACTGCATGAAGACTTCCGGCTGGAATTCTCAACCCGAACACTCATTTATTCCTCTATTTTTGGTAGCCGTCACTACCCTTGGGATAGTAGCGTTGACAATTCTCGCACTCCACTCCGGAATCACCATCATCTACCAGAATGCCTACTATATCCCCATAATCCTGGCCTGCTATTTTTTCCAGAGAAAGGGTCTTTATTTCTCTGTCGGACTTATCTGCATCTACTTTTTTTCCCTTGTACTGACTTTCTCTTCCCCCGATATTATGCTTCAGGGAATGGTCCGGGTCCTCTTCTTCCTCCTCATCGCGATGCTGGTGACCTATCTTTCAGAGACCATTTCCAGGGAGAAATCCAGGTATAAGGGCATCTTCTCCACATCCGAATCAGGTATTCTCCTCTACAGGAAAGATACACTTGAGATCATCGAGGCAAATCCTCAATCTTTTGAGATTACCGGGTACACCATGGAGGAACTGTGCACGTTCAAAGTCCCGGACCTTTTTATTCAAGGGGATGGTATGGGGTCATATTTCATTGGGGGGACTGGATTCGTCCAGCATTTTGAAGCGGTGATCAGGCACAAAGACGGAACCATAAGGACTGTGCTCTTCTCCACCGGGTCCGCGGAATATGGCATCGGGACTGTAACCCTGCAGGACATTTCCATTCGAAAAAGGGCTGAAGAGGCAATTAAAACCAGCGAATAGAAGTTTCGCATGCTCTTTGAATTCAGGGGTGATCCCATCATGATTCATGACATGAAGGGGGCGATCATGGAGGTGAACAGCACCGCAGAGAAGAGGCTTGGCTATTCCAGGGATGAACTTATCCACATGCACATCCAGGATATCGATATACCGGAATATGCATCTCTGGTTGCGGAAAGAATTCGTGAACTGGAGGGTGCGGGAAGAATCCTCTTCGAGACAGTGCACCGGCCAAAGACAGGGGAGTTGATCCCCACAGAAGTACATGCCACACTCATCAGGTACCAGGGAAAGCCTGCCATACTCAGCATTCCAAGGGATATTTCAGAGAGGAAACGGGCTGAAATCGCTCTTCAGCAAGCAAACAGGAAATTGAACCTGCTGAACAGCATTACGCGCCACGATATTCTCAATTCCCTCACCGCACTCCTTGGATTCCTCGAACTTTCCCTGGACGATGTCAAAGATCCCAGGATGAAAGATTATATCAATGCTGAAATGAGGGCAGCACAGAATATCAGGAAGCAGATAGAATTCACCAGGGATTACCAGGATGTAGGGGTAAAATCTCCAGGATGGTTCTTGGTTCCGCTCCTGATAAAGGAGGTGCGAAGCAGGGTAGAGAGGTCGGATATCCGCATTGATATCGATCTTCCTGATGTGGAGATATTTGCAGACCCCCTGGTCGAGAAGGTCTTTTACAACCTCATGGAGAATGCCATCCGCCATGGAGGAAAAATCACCAGGATCTGGTTCGAGTCCGGAACACGTGACGGCAATCTGGTGATATCATGCTGTGATGATGGTGCGGGTATCCCCCATGATAAAAAGACTGCAATTTTTAACCGGGAATACTTCCAGCACTCGGGATTCGGGCTTTTCTTATCCCGGGAGATCCTCGGGATCACCGGCATTCAGATCCAGGAGACTGGTATCCCGGGGGAGGGCGCCAGGTTTGAACTGGTTATTCCCCAGGGATCGTTCAGGCTCCCTCCCCGGTGAGAGCGCCCGCCATCCTTTCCGGACCAAGTGCGTTCCCGTTCCCACCAGAGGAAAATCCGTTTCTAACGAGTTTAGACCTATTTGTTCTGTTTGCCAGGCACAGTCTCATGGATCAGGAATGCAAATGAGATTCCCGATCGATTCCGGCGCCCTGACCCACCAATGTGGACCGTGCAACCTGCCTTCGCATTTGACAGGCCAAACTTACATTCCCTCAATTGAGGAGAAAGCCACCACTCTTCTTTTCTAATGAAAATGGCTTCGCCATTTTCATGATTTATGTCCGAAATCCTGAAAGGAGTTCATAGTTGTTACTCTGAAAACGGCTCCGCCGTTTTCATTCTGTATGCGTGTGTCTCGAAGGGAATCATGTAGTTTTTTTGATAATCCTGTGGCTTCTGAGGCTTTTGATACAGGAATGCGAACCGCACCGTATACTACGGGTTTAATGGAGAGCGCTTATTTTTACGTATTCGCGAAAAGCCTTTACCTGTTCGAACACACTGCCCAAATCTTCAGCATCTGTTTAATGGAATGGCATTCTTTCATACACGTGCCAGAGGTCTCCCTCGTGCTCTTCCATCATATACCGCATCCGCCCACACCGGCTGCACCTGATGATGAGTCTTCGTGGAATGGCTTCATTCCCTGGATCCAACTCAAGAGAGATGGAATATTGGGTGATGCCGCAAGTGCAGGTAACCGAATACTCCTCTCTCTCCATATGCATGATATCCTGTGAACGGAGAGAAAAATACCTGCCGGAATCTTCCTGGAATGGCGGGTACAGACGAGGAGAATCCCCCTCTCGTCTCTATCATGAGAAAAGCCTGCAGGGAGAGAAAGGTGTGGGACCGCCGCCGTGTATCGTGTATGAAGGATGGGGTAAACTGGACGGAACCTTGCTATGGGCATCTCATGTGCATGGTTGTCCGTGGATCAAAGGGCCATGAACTGCACCTGTGGAGATGACATTTTCAGGAATTCCTGCACCAGTACTCAATGTTCCTCTTTACCAGATCCCGGGATACATATCCGAGTCCGTGCTCGTGCAGGTACGCAACCATCTCATCTGCGGTTCCCCTTGTCACTTCTTCTTCGAGGCCGTTCTCATCGATCCGGACGCACACATATTCCTCTCTGTGTTTCCTGTACTGGATACACCGACACATAATTTCTGTAGGTGATTACCATGGAGGAGATGAAAAAAGAGTTGATCCGGACATCCGAAAGGAATGCCGGAACTCTTTTTGTGCACCGAACACAAACAACTACCATACCTGCCCGGAGTATGGCCTGCAGGGGAGAACAAGGAGCAGGTGTAAAACAGAACCCGATAAGGATGGCGAGTCATGGAAGAGAAGCAGGGGAAGTTTGTACAGGGTGCATGGATTGAAGACAAACGGGAATCCAGAGAGGAGAAGGGGAGTGCTCCCATTGATCAGCGGATCGATCAGGTATCTAGCCTGGTTTCCACCTCCCTTCACCAGGTTCTTGGCCTTGCAAGGGATCTCATCACCACCCCGGAAGGGCATGCCCACATAGAGAAACAGATAAATCAGGCGGCTTCACAGGTCGAGAGCGCCCTCTCCGAGATCCTGCGAACCGGAAAAGAAGAGAAGGAGGGGGATGACCCGGGAGGAAAGGAGAAGAAGATCCGGATCAGATAAATGCCGGATAGACAAGTGACTTCATTCCTGCCAGATTCCGCTGATGCCGCCCGTACATAACCCACTGGAACACCGCCGGAAAGAGAGGTTGAGAATCTTCCTGCAGCAACCTTCAATCGGATGCAAAAATCCCACACCGGAGGCTCTGGAGCGATACGGGAATGCACTCACCCATCCGTCTTACATCCAGGATCACCCGAGGAAGGAAGGTGCATCACCAGGCACCGAAGATTACGAGCGGCTGGAATTTCTTGGTGACAGGGTACTCAACCTGGTGGTAGCTGAGTATCTCTTTTCTGATGGCCACCAGAGCGAGGGGAGCATGACCTCCCGCATGGAGGTGGTGAAGAACCAGCACCTTGGCGCCATTGTGCCTTCTCTCTGTATCGGATTCCCTGAAATGATACAGCTGGGGCGAAACCAGGAGAGGACCACCAGGATTATCGCAGCATCATTCGAAGCATTTATGGGGGCCTATTACCTCGATGGGGGTCTAAATGCCACCAGGGACCTGATCATGCGGCTTATGGGAGATGAGATCTCGTCCTTCTCCCCTGGTGACAATTACAAGAAGATGCTGCAGGAAGAGGTACAGAGATACCCGGGAATTTTACCCGTGTATGTACTCAGAGAGAAGGAGGGGCCTGACCACCGGCCTGTTTTCACTTACGCGGTTCTCCTCGGGGGAAAGGTCTACGGCGAGGGCAGAGGGCATAGCAAGGCCAGAGCTACCCAGAACGCTGCGCTCGCGGCTCTCAGGGCACTTGGCCATTCGCCCCCCGGAGACAGCGAATCTCCAGCGGACTCTCTCTGATAAAATAAAAATATCCGGTACAAGTTTCCGGAGCACTTATCTGCTCCCATGCTCTTACACCCATAAGAGAGACCCATCCTATGGAAGATACTCTGCAGGGAGGGTTTCTTGAACCGCGGGGGGCTGTGTAGACGTATGACAAATAAGATACTTGTGGCAGTTGATGGTTCCCCTCTCACACGCAACGTGATCAGGGCGGCCGTCGAGGAAGCCAGGTGCCATGGTGCAGAACTCCATATAGTCCATGTCATTGAGAACGGGTGGGCAGAAGGTGATGTGGCGAGGGAGCTGGCCATACGCGACCTGGAGGAGGAGGCGGCATCGCTCCTCTCCTCTATGAAGGCAGAGGCTGAAGCGCAGGGAGGAGAAGCCACACCTCACCTTCTCAGGGGACACCCGGGAGACCGGATTGTGGATTGTGCCATTGATATCGGTGCGGACATGGTGATCCTTGGATCAATAGGCAAGAGCCAGGTGAAGAGAATGATCACAGGGAGTGTCTCCACATTCGTGGTCACCCACTGCCCGATTACCACCATGGTCGTAAAACCCGGGCCATGATGGTACCCTTATTGCGAATGTGAAGATACTCCCCTTTCTTAGATCGAGGCAGCTCGACGCAGGGAGGAGTCCCGGCCCCACTCTGCCAGTGCACCCGTCTCCAGCAGGGCGTGTGTCAATGGAACTGGAAGAAGCATATATTTTGGTGGTTTGAATAGGGATATGGTTCCTTTTCATGTTTCTCCTTCTAACTACAAAGGGCTGCCATCACTTCGATCAAATGGTCGTTTGTAGGCTCATTGAGCGTTTCAAAAACGCCCGCTTTTCATGACGCCAGGGACTTTTTGATCACCCATGTAAGTCCTATCCCGGATGGAATATACTTTGAAGATCTTTTTTTTATCTGAAAGAGGAAGGATTTCATCATCAGGGATCCAAATCTCTGCTCGATCATTCATCAATGGGTAGTATGATCTCCGAGAAGGATGGCACCGGACTGCGAGTGGGCATCATACAGTCCGTTATACTGGCCGCAATAGCCATGGCCGTGATAGACGGAATCGTAGTGAGTATCGCCCTTCCAACCATTACCCGGGACTTTGTTGCAGATGTTGCCCAGTCCCAGTGGATCATCACCGCCTATCTTGTCACGGAGACAAGCCTGCTCCTCCTTTTTGGGAGTGTATCACATTATACGGGGAAAAGAACGCTCTTTCTTGCAGGGCTTGTCCTTTTCACCACCGCATCTCTTGCCTGCGGCCTCTCGACCACCCTCTCTGAACTGATCGTATTCCGGGTCTTACAGGCATGTGGATCTGCCATGATATTCTCCATCAGCGGAGCTATGCTCTTTGAAATCTCCAGTCCGGGTAGCCAGGGGAGAACCATGGGGTATATCGGGGCAGTGACCGCGGCTGCCGGTATCGCAGCACCTATCCTCGGCGGACTGATCACGGATTCACTGGGGTGGGAGTACATATTCCTGATCAATGTTCCCATCGGGATTCTCGGGCTGGTTCTGTTTGCCCGCCATTTCCCTTCAGAAGAGCGACGTGAACACTGCATATGCATGGACTGGCCCGGCTCTGCAGCAATGGCCATTTCTCTCCTCTTTCTCGTACTATTTCTGGTCGAACTTTCATCAGCGCTTATCTGGTCTTTCGAGGCCGGCCTCTACCTTTTCATATCCATCCTCTCTCTCCTCCTCTTTTTATATGCAGAATCGAGGAGTGCCCACCCGCTCCTCGATCTCTCGGTATTCAGGAACCTGGGCTTCACCCTCCCCAACCTTGCAATGGTCTGTATCTACATGGCATTTTTCATGCTGAATCTTATCGGACCTTTCTATTTTGAAGGGGTGATGGACTTGAAACCCTCACAGGTAGGCCTCGTATTTTTTATTGCCCCCCTTATCATGGTCATTGCCTCCCCCCTCTCAGGATGGGTGTATGATCACTATTCCCTGCGATCCCTCCCGGCTGCAGGGATACTACTCACAGGCATCTCGCTCCTCCTGCTCAACTATGCAGTATTGAGACAGGATCTGGCCCTTATCGTCCTCCTCTTTGTACCCCTCTCCATCGGTGGTTCTCTCTTTCATAGCTCAAGCAGTACCGATATCATGCGGGCACTTCCCCTTGAGATGGCAGGTCTTGCCTCAAGTGTGAGCGCAACCCTCCGGAACCTTGGGATGACACTTGGTGTCTCTGTAGCAGGAATTCTCCTGACGATGGAACTCTATGGCAAGGGATACACAGGCCCGGTCCAGGATGCGGCACCCGGCATCCTTGCAGGGGCAATCTCAACCATCCTTTTGATTGGGGCAGCTTTGTGTGGTCTGGGAGGCGCATTCTACCTTGTGAAAAATCTCCTTGTCGACAGGAAATGAAACATTGAGAGAACCCATCCGTAGATACGGCAGGAATTTACCTTCAAGGGGCATCATGTTCACTCGAGCCAGAATGAGAACCTCGATGAGAAGGGGACAGTTCAATGATCGTATACTTGGACAGGGCACTCATGGGATGCCATTAAGAAGAATACAGACCATCTCCATTCCAGGGATGTCCAATGAAGGTACTGTATATCTATGCCCATCCTGAACCGAAATCTTTCAACGGTGCCCTCAAGGATGTGGCCATGGTCACGCTTGCCAATATGGGGCATGATGTGAGGGTATCGAATCTCTATGCCATGCGATTTAAGGCAGTCCTGGATGCACAGGATTTTCGAATCAGGGCGCGCCATGATATTTTCAACCCTGCAATGGAACAGATACACGGGATGAGTACCGGAAGCCTGGCACCAGATATCCAGGAAGAGATAGAAAAGATAGCATGGGCTGATCTCCTCATCTTCCAGTTCCCCCTTTGGTGGTCATCAATGCCGGCCATCCTCAAAGGGTGGTTTGACCGGGTGTTTGTACAGGGATTCGTGGTGGATATTGCGGCCGGGAAGGTATACCAACATGGCCTCCTCAAGGGCAAGAGGGGGATGCTGGTGGTGACTTGCGGCTCGCCGGAAGAGATGTACTCGCCGGAAGGGGTACATGGTGATCTTCACCGGCACCTCTCTGTGATCGAGCATAACATTCTCGGATTCACCGGGATCGAGGTTCTTCCCCCATTTATTGTATTCGGGGCCCCTGCACTCCCCCCCAATCGGGTCCCCCGGGTCCTCAAAGAGTACGAACTGGTGCTTTCCAGCCTTCCTGTGTGACGTGCAGGCCTTCACCCCGCTTCACTTTTCGCTCCGCTCTCTCCTCCGGCCTTCTGCTCGTTCGCCTCCCTGGAGACCAGGAAGAATATCCCCCCAATGAGCATCACCAGATCAAGGGGGGGCAATACACAGGAGATAATGGCAAATATCCCTGCCCTGGAAAAATCTCTCCTCTCAGTAGCAAGGAGTGCGAAAAAACCCATGACCAACCCGACTACCTTGACCAGGAACAGTGGAACCAGGATAAGTAGGGGTATGGTCAGGCTGATATTGAGAGCAAAGAGGGTTCCGGCAGTATACATGATCCCCCCGAGCACCCCAATGAACAGGAGCAGGAGGATACCGAGTATGATGGAGACCAGGATGAGGATCTTGCCAATTTTGGCCTCGGCACTTATTCCTTCCAGATTCAGCATTGTACATTCACCATTGCTACATTTCAGGTATGCACCCCCTTGAATATATTGCTGCGTCGGTGGTCCGGGGTATTGGGTCCGGGCCGATCCTTCTCCTGCGAAAAGGAAAATGCCAGACATAAGGGGTAAATGAAGGCTCTTGTCACCCCTCCTCCGTCTGCCTTGCCGGGCAGAAATTGCAGAGGGCAAAAAAGACGTCCTTGTGCTTATCCCTCACAGGGCAGAAGAACTTCCCGTCCCGTTCTTCAACCATCTGGCCTCCCGGGAAGGGAGTTCCCACCGGATGACCTGGCTTATCAAGTACAAACATGACAAAACCTCCCAGGAGGTAATAAAATAACCTGTGCATTGGTGAATGGAACTGGGGGAGGTATTCTGCCCTGATATCAAACGCATAACATCCCTCGGGGACCATGCTGAAATAAGAGAGACACGCTTCCCTCTCTTTCACCGGCTGGTGCATCTCGTTGAATGCACCACGTGTACACATAGAAAGGAGCATATGGTGCGCATCAACAATCTGGGAGAGGAGGTACGGGCCCGCTGATCTCCGGTAAGCGGGGGGGAGGCGGTGGATCTCATACCTGGTTCTGCCCATAATAACCTGGAGATCGAAGAGCGAGTAGGCAGCTACCTCCCTTGAGAGGAGTATGCCCAGTTCGCCCCTTGTAGGGGCCTTGGACAACCTGGCGCACACCTCCTGTATCCGGTCGTACTCATGTCCGCGGGGAGGTTCCATGGAATTAACCCCGATGTAACTCCTTCATGTCTCCGTTCCCCGTCCCGGCCTCATGAGACCGGAAACGACACCACCTGGTAAAACCCGCCTTGGAACCTGTTGAATGGTCAATCCAGTTCAGGGGAAGACCACACTTTTGATACATTGTCCACCACAAAGGGAGAACCAAGAAGGCGGGACGTCCGGGTGAAAAGGGATGGAGATTCATACTTCTCCCGATAATGCTCCGCTTACAGGAATCTCCGCCTCAATCCCAGGGCAAGGATACAGATCGCACCTGCAGGGAGGAGATATCCGGATATCGCCTGTGTGGGGGCAGGGGTGGACTGCGGAGTGACTTTTGGCTCTATCCCTTCGGCAGTCGGCTGCGTGATAACCCCCGGGGAACCCACCAGCCCTATTGGCGGGACGACATGGATGATGAAGTTGGATATGGGCTGAATGCCCGCAATGGGTCCTGCCTGGGAACATTGGCCAGCCTCCGCCTCACCGGTGAGGTAAAGTACGCTCACGCTTGATCCATCATTCCTCCCTGAATACTTTGTTGACTGGCCGGAGTTCAGGGATTGGTCGAGGACCTTGATCCCCGCACTCTTAAGGATTATGTGTGCGGACAGTGCTTTGCAGACGGATCCAGTGCACCTGCTGCAATCAGGGATGGTGGTATACTCAAACAGGTAGTCTCCTGCCAGGAGGACCGGCAGGGAGCGTGGATCCCCGTAGATTTCGGTCGCCATCCAGTTCTCTATGCCGGGTGTCGGAGTAACAAGGGCGATTCCCACCCAGGAACCACCGCTACCCCCCATGATGGTGGCAACCACCTGGTCACCGTTGCGGAAAGTGTTATAGATCCCCTCATCCGTAACGCTACCCACCACCTGCAATGGCGTCATGGAGGTAAAACGGCAGATGGTATTTCCGCTGGAATAATCACAGGAATACTGTGACTCTGCCCTGATGGTGAGTGTGTTGGAGAGCGGATCAAGTGCTGTGATCCGGCCCAGGTATACCTGTTCCTGGACTGCAGCCGCTCCGGGCATCACCAGGAGGAGGAGGAGGAGGAGAGCTGCAGAGATTATACAGCCCCTGCTATACCATTGTGGGAGTTCTCTTGAGATGATCATGATTGTGGGGAGATATGGGATGATGAAAATAAATAACCACGTGATGCAGGATAATGAGAGGAGGAGGGAGTACTGGGACAGCTCCTCCACAGCCCTAGCCATACCTCCACGAATCCTCGCCGGGTATGGCCGATCCCGGACGCAGATGAAATGTAAAGAAAACGAGGGAGAGCACCCCCGGCATTTCCGGGAGACTATTGGCCGATCTTCGCCCAAGAGCGAGGTGAATGGTTTGACAAGACCGGCAGGGGCTCATGGGGTGAGGAGCAGAACAAGGATCCCCATTTCAGAGTGATACCCCTGCTTTTTTGATCAGGTAATATGCTGCGGCCAGGCAGAGAACAATAACCCCAAGGCCCCAGAGAGTGAGGTCAGAGAGGGGCATGTCGGCATATGGGTCAAGGAGGATGATCTTCCTGGCAACGGCAATGATTGCCAGAAGCACAATAATCTCGACATGGATCTCCTGCTTCTTTATGTAGGCCTTTATTGTGTCCAGAAGTTCAACCCCGATCAAAACCAGGAGGAAGAACCCAAACACGGTCAGGATCTCATGGTTATCCAGGCGAAAAGGCTTTTCCAGGAACAGACTGGTCACAATCATGACAACCAGTTCGATCACAGATACGAATATGACGAATGCCAGAAGGATGATAAGAGTGTAATAGACGAATTTTTCGAACTTATTCAAGTGTTCAAGCATGATGTTCCGCAATTCTTCTCGATCTGGACTTATTCCACCCGTATCATATCAACCCATCCGACCACGGACATTCGTCGTTCATGACCCCTTCTGCCTGCCAGAGGCGAACAGGCCACACCAGAAAGGAGTTCATAGGCGGTTGGTATGAAAACCGCATCCGCGGTTTTCATCAGGGGGAACATGTGACCCGAAAGTCCCATGTACGTTTCATATGCACATTCCTGCCCCATAAACCCTCTGCAAAACCCATAGGTCAGGGGACAATGCTGCTGGTGAGAAATCTATATGAGGGAATGCCGGGTAAAGATCGATCATCAGGTGGCATCAAAGGATGGAACCAGGGTGGCGTGCATATTTCAGAATGCCGGGGAGTTGCAGCGTACTGACTCCTCCATCAGAGTCTGATCATCTACAACAGGGAAAAAAACCAGGTGGCATAACCGGGAATGCCAATTGTTCACCTGAGTTGTCCTGTGCACGATGCAGAACGAGCATGGTCAAAAAGACCAGGTCTGTCCATGTACTGGTCATACCCGGCTATAGTGAGGGGGTGGGAGTCCGATGCAGGAAATGCGGTCTTCTCTTCTGCAATGACTGTGCCCGGCACTCGCAGGGTTGTCCCTTCTGCAATTATCGGGATGTGGCCTGGTACAGTGTCATACATGATGCGGGCAGTATGGCGATGGTTCCACCAGGGAAACCACCATGAGTATTTGTAGCTGGAGCGAGAGAGGTGTGCATATATGCGAATGAAGGCACTTGCTTTTACTTCCTTGATCTTCTTTTTTGTTCTGGCAGCAACTCTCCCTGTTCAGGGGTCCCAGCCTGTCGGGGGAAGTACAGGGTTCTACCTGATCGAATCCGCACCATCAGGGGCCCAGGTCATCATCGATGGACTCTTCATCGGCGTCACCCCCATCACCTATCCTGTTGCAGGAACCGCAAGCCCGCAGCATACCATCACCATCGCCGCAAACGGGTATTACCCGTATACTACTCAGTACATGGTCAATCCCCAGCCGGGCGAGACTGTCAGAGTCTATACAGATCTGGAACCCAGCCAGTCATTTGGCACCCTGGTGGTCACCTCAACCCCCGGCGGGGCATTAATCACCGTTGATGGCGGCAAGGGTCAGCAGGCACCCTGGACCTACCAGGATATCCGCGCCGGGAGCCACCTGGTGCAGGCATTCCTCTCGGGATACGAGCCTTATGTCACCATCACCAACGTTCCTCCCAGCGGGAGCATCACGGTTGAGGCAGTATTAAAACCCCTCTCAGACGTGGGCACCCTGCAGATCAAGAGCTCTCCCGGAGGAGCTGATGTCTACGTGGATGGTATATACCGCGGATCGACCGCCACCACTGTAGGCAATCTTGCGGCAGGATCCCATTTTGTGCTCCTGAAACTGGTGGGATACGAGGATTGGTCCGGTATCGTGAATGTGCGGCCCAACCAGGTGACCTTCGTTGATATGCCCCTGCAGGTCCAGACGAGTATGAAGACAGGATTCATCAATATCGATTCAACGCCACCAGGGGCATCCGTATACGTGGATGGAGTCTACCAGGGCGTCACCCAGGCAGGAAATCCGCTGGACCTCACGGGGATATCCCCCGGAGAGCATGTGCTGACATTCAAGCTGGAGAATTACCAGGAATATTCCACCCGGGTGCAGGTGCAGGCAGGAAAGACGGCCAGCGTCCGGGCAAGCCTCACTCTTGTCCAGGCACCCGCAGGGTCAGGAACGGTACAGATCACCTCCGAACCCTCCGGGGCGAACATCTTTATTGACAACAGGTGCATAGGCATCACTCCCCTGACCATCCCCTCGATTCCTGCAGGCGCTCATAGCATTATCCTCCAATTGAAGGGCTACCAGGACTACCAGAATACCTTCAACCTGAACGCGGGCCAGACTGCCCAGATACAGGTCGCGCTGACCCCCGACTCTTTCCCGATCCCGATCTCGGTATGGCCCTGTACCGTTGCACTGCTCGTTACCGGGATTTTTTTCTTCGTGAGAAGAGAGTGGAGAGGATAGATCGCTCCAATTTTTTTTGATCTCCCTTTTTACAACCAGGAACTCATTTGCCGCTCATTGGAAAAAACCGTCGGGCGGGAGACTCAATCCATGTTCCAGGTTCCCCTCACGCCACATGTGTGAATGGCAGTTGATAGACCAGGAATACCCCCGGTTGCTCATTCATGCTCGCCCGGGACCCATCGTGAACCCCGGGCAGTGTACTCTTTCTTCCAGATCGGCACAGACTCCTTTATCTGATCAATGACGTACTCGCATCCCTGGAACGCGGCCTTCCGGTGAGGGGCCCCGACAATAATCATGACAATATGATCGCCTACCGACAGCGATCCTATCCTGTGCACGATATCCACCCGGTGGACACCAAACCTGGCAATAGCCTCTTTTCTTATGCGGAAAAGATCCTGCTCGGCTACTTCCTCATGCGCCTCGAGATCCATCCTTTCAATCCCATCATCCCTCACGATACCGAGAAAGCTGACAAGGGCTCCCAGTTCTGCGCTCCGTGCCTCCTCGAGGAGCCCTGCAGGGTCAAATTCCTCCCTGGTGATCCGTATCATATCAGTCACCTTCCAATTATCCGCCTGCCACCGGGGGGTATATTGCCACTTCGTCACCCTCGGCAACCGGATGGTTTTCCCTTCCCTCGCCAGTGATTCGTTCCCGGTTTATAAGCAGAATCACGGACCGTTTCACCTTCCCCTCACCATCCATCAGTTCCTGCAGGCCATCCCTGTTCCTCTGCCCCACCGCCTGGACCACGGAGCGTATGGTGGCCGGTTGACAGACTTCCACCTCAAAGCGATCGCCAAACAACTCCCTGAACCTCGCAAAGGATCTTATATGCACTTTTATCATCACTTTTTACCACCAGCTCCGCACACTACGCATCCCAGGTCTCTCGTGAGAGGGATCTGATCAAGCCTGCCACACCTGCCATCCCAGACCATCAGGATGTTCGTGGCTAATTCGCCCTCCCTGATCAGTAATTTTATAGCCTCCAGTGCCTGCAGGAGGCCTAATATTCCCGCCGTGACCCCAAGCACCGGGGAATATTCTCCTTCAGGGGGATATGGCATGATGCACTGCAGGCAGGGGGTCTCGCCGGGGATGAGAGTGGTCAGCTGCCCATGAAATCCGCTCACCGCTGCATGGACAAGGGGGGTGCCCTGATCGAATGCCACCCTGTTCAGGAGGTAACGGGCCTCGTAGTTGTCAAGGGCATCCAGAAGAAGGTCCATGCCGAATGCCACCCGGGAGGCATTCTCAACGTTGAACGCAACAGGCAATGGCTCGATCCGAATATCAGGATTCAACGCCTCGAGTTTATCAGCAGCCGATTCTACCTTGAAACGGAAAAGATCTGGTTCCGCATGCAGAATCTGCCGGTTCAGGTTGCTCCTCTCCACCCGGTCGGGATCGATCAGCCGTATGTGCCCGACACCTGCCGCGGCCAGGTAGAGCGAGACCGGCGACCCCAGGCCGCCTGCACCGGCGATGCAGACTGATGCGCTCTGGAGACGTTCCTGCCCTTCTTCTCCAATCAGGGGTAATTGGCGTATATAACGTTGGCGCTCTCTCTCAGAAAGCATCAGGTTCTCTCCATTTACATATCAGGCATTCCCGCGGAGGCATGCATTGTAGAGTATATTTAGTCATCCTGAAACATAATGGTGTGTAACAACCATCCCGAGGTCATCCGGACTTTCCGGCCGGTTATCAGGGAGCAGAGGGCATGATTTCCAGGGAAGATTCCATACGGGCACTCAAGCGCTACCTGAAAGAATCCGGGGGCATGGTCATCTCCTACTCTGGCGGGCTGGACAGCTCGTTTCTGGCAGCAGTTGCAGAGGAGACGGTTCCGGGGAGGGTGAGATGCGTGTTGCTGGACTCCCCGCTGGTACCAAGGCATACCATTGAGGATGCAAAAGCCCGGGCGGCCTTTCTCGGAATACCCTGCGAGGTGGTGCCGTTCCCAATACTCGAGGATGAAGAGTTCCGGCACAATCCCCCTCACCGGTGTTATATATGCAAGAAGAGGAGCTCCGCAATCTTACGGGGAAAAGCAACAGATTATGGGTTGGGGGTGGTCATGGACGGTGTGAATCCCTCTGACCTCGAAGAGTTCCGGCCAGGTTTGCGGGCAGCCGATGAAGAGGGCATCCTGCACCCTCTTGCTGAATGCGGCTTACAAAAACCGAGGATAAGGGCCATCTCCAGGGAGAAGGGATACACATTTTGGAACCTTTTGTCCACTCCCTGCCTGGCAACCCGTATACCCTACGGCGATCACATCACCAGGGATCTCCTGCAGAAGATTGAAGATGCGGAACAGTTCCTGGGGGAGAGAGGATTCCCCCGCGTGAGAGTGCGAGTGCATGGAACACTTGCCCGGATCGAAGTCCCAGAAGAGGATATGCCCCGCCTCATTCTGCACAAGGAATTTATCACCACCCGGATGCGGGAACTCGGGCTCCTCTACTGCACCCTTGATCTGGAAGGGCTGCGCAGCGGGAGCATGGACAGGGGGATCCTACCCGGGGGTCATACAGGAGAGCCGCTCTGACACCCGGGGAGTTCGTACCATTTGAAGAATAAGGGGGCAGTATCGGGGCATTCGGTCTCTTTTCCTTATTCATGACTCTCCCAAAAGAATGTGTGGCAGGACCTGTGACGTTAAGGTGAACCGGATTGGGGGATATCCGTGGCAATTTACCCGGTGGGTATGACAGGGGGATGGGGCAGGTGGAGGCCTCCCCAAAGAGATACTATTACATTCCACACTTCACCATATCCTTCTGCTGTGTCCACTCCTCTTCAATCCATGGAGGTCCCCCGCCTCACCTGCAGCCTGTTTGGGGCCATCAAGGCTGCAGCCACCATGAAGGACACCGTTATCCTCGTGCATGGACCAAAAGGGTGCGTGTACCATATCAACTATATCCTTGGGCTCCGGGGAGACCACCACAGCCAGGTCTACTGCACCTGCATGGATGAGCATGACGTCATCTTTGGGGCTGAAGAGCGGTTGAAGCAGGCTATCGAGGACCTCGATGCCGGAAAAAAGCCGGAGATTATTGTGGTGCTCTCCTGCTGTGCATCCGGGATAATCGGCGAGGATGTCCAGAATGCCTGCCGGGTCGCCCGGACCCGGGCGAGAGTGATCAGCATCGATGCGGGTGGCTTTACCGGCAATTTCACCGAAGGATATGCCAGGACCCTGAGCACCATCGTATCGGAGATTGCAGAACCTGTGGAGACGCCAATCCCCCGGACCGTTAACATTATTGGATTGCTCAGGGCGGGGCCCGATCTGCGTGAAATACGCCGCCTTCTCTCGCTCCTTGGCCTTATTGTGGGGGTAGTGATCCCTGCGGGTGCATCATACGCACAGCTTCGCACTACCGGGTCTGCGTCTCTGAATATCGTGATATGCGAAACATCAGGATTACAGGTCGCCCAATACCTGCAGCAGCGATTTGGGACACCATATATACGGTGCGTGTTTCCTATCGGTGCTGAATTGAGCCAGGAATTCCTGATACACGTGGCCTCTGCACTCAACATATCCTCCGTCCCTTCACTTTTAGTCCAATCCCCGGAAACCAGCGCGCCTCTTCACCCACCACATGTCGCACTCTTTGCCGGCCCCACCAGGGCGATTGCCCTTGCCCGGTTCCTTTCCATCCATGGCATGGCCCCGGTGATGATCATCCTCGACTTTGAGACTCCGCTCATTTCTGATGTGAGGGTTGCCGCAGGTGACGAATGTACTCTTCTGGTCTCCCCTGACTGGGATGATATTGAAGATTCCCTGAAAAGTCACCGTATCGGGCTGATCATCGGCGGGCTGATGGAGCGCCCTCTCGCCGCAAGGCTTGGGATCCCCCTCATCGACGTAATGCACGGAAGCCAGAGGACTGCAGGCCCTGAAGGCGGAAATGCCGTTCTCAGCATGATCAGGGAGCGTACAAGTCCCTGATTTCCGAATGAAACGCACATGAGATCGTCGGGTCACATGCCCCCCCTGATGAAAACCGCGGATGCGGTTTTCATACCAAAATCACCTCGTGATTTTCGAAATTTATGTCTGAAATCCTGAAAGGAATTCATAGTGTGTGAATATGAGTATGGCCGAGCCATTTTCATGAATGCATATGCGTATATCTCGAAGGAATCATGTAGTTTTTTTGTTTCCTCTCCCCCTTGCAGTATGGAAAAATGAGAAGCAGGCGGTTTTTTCCCGTTTTTCCCCATCAATCTCGTGAAAAGAGCATGTTCATACCTTCCTGGGCCAGGGAAAATTGATCCTTTTCAGGCATTCATCTGCCTCTTTTGTCTTGCCCATCTCCCGGAGAGTGAGGGATTTCTGGTAATACACAAAGGCATTCACCGCGTTCAGTTCGAGTGCCCTGTTGAAACATGCCAGGGACTCTTCCAGACGGTTGAGCTCCCGCAGCGCGATCCCTTTGCTGGTGATGACCCGTATATTCCGGGGGCTGAGAGAGAGCGAACGGTCAAAACATTTCAGCGCTTCATCATAGCGACCCAGTTCGTTCAGACAGTACCCTCTGTCATTGAGCGCATAGAGAAATCCAGGATTGACCGTCAGGGCAATGTCAAAACACTCCAGTGCATCCCCGCACCGGTGGATTTTTCTCAGAGTATACCCTTTCTTGAAAAGGACCAGGAGATTATGGGGTTCTTGTCGCAGGGCTTCGTCGTAGACAGATAATGCCTCCTCGTGCCTCCCCATCTCGTAATAGATGTCCCCCATGGCCTCCATGATGGAGGTGTCACGGGGGGCGGTTTTCAGGACTTCGGCATACGCGGCAATCGCCTCTTCATGCTTCCCCATATTTTTTGCACGGCGGGCTCTCTCCACCAGGTCCATCTCTTCCATGAATGTGAAGGTATGCCCCATGATATTTAATGAATTTCCCCGGGAGTTCACAATAAAAAACCAGTGAATAGCTGGTCATATACTCGTAGTAGGGAGTCAGGAAGGGGGATCTCTTGGAGGAGACCGCAGAAAAGTTTATAAGGCGTGACCATAAATGGTCACGTAGAAAGGTGGCATTCAGAGGCATAGCTCATGAGGAGCTTCCGGGCCTGTAATTCATGCCTGGTAGTTCCAACTTATCCATCCTCCGAGTGAACACTCCGAGATGAATGTTATGTATAACCCTCAATCCTGCAGGGTGAGAATCACCCTCCTTGCAGCCCTTCTCCTGATCACCGCAGGGCTGGTCCCCGTGAGCGCAGACGTACTGTATTCGAATTTTACCGCATCGCCCCTCAGTGGTGTTACTCCGCTCAATGTACAGTTTAACGACCATTCCACAGGCTGTGTCACTTCCTGGCTCTGGTATTTTGGTGACGGGACATCCACCAACCTGCAGAATCCGCTGCACCAGTATGGTCTTACTGGAAATTTCACGGTGAGCCTGACCGTTGCAAACAGCAGCGGGAGTGATACGATGGTAAGGGCAGGGTATATACAGGTTACCAACCCGCCACCCGTGGCTGCCTTCAGTGCAACACCCCTCAATGGCCCTGTGCCGCTTCCTGTGCAGTTCAATGATCTCTCCACGGGAGTAATCACCAGTTACCTCTGGGACTTCGGCGATGGAAACACTTCCACGTCTTCAGATCCCCTTCATCCGTATACTGCCCCTGGAAGTTACAATGTGAGCCTTACGGTCGGGAATGATGGAGGGAGCGACACTTACTCCATTCCCTCTTATATCACCGTGACCAATGCTCCTCCCACCGCGTCTTTCTCTGCAAACCTCACTGCAGGGAACTCTCCCCTCCACGTACTCTTCACCGACACCTCGTCAGGAGTCGATATCACGGGGTGGTCATGGACTTTTGGTGATGGTGGCACTTCGACTGCCTCCGACCCATTGTACGTTTACCACACCCCGGGCACATACTCGGTCAGCCTCATGGTCGAAAACGATGGGGGGAACAGTACCAGGATCATGAACGACTATATCCGGGTCTTCGAACAGGTACCACAGGCTGATTTCATTGCTGTTCCCACCTCCGGGGGAGAGCCGCTCCCTGTGCAGTTCTATGACACCACCCTCGGAAATCATTCAACCTGGTTATGGCAGTTCGGCGACGGTCAGAGTTCATCCATGCAGAGCCCGGCTCATACTTACCAGAATCCGGGAGCCTACACAGTGAGCCTTACCTCGGGGAATTCGGGTGGCACCAATACGACTACCAAAGTGGATTATATCCAGGTCTCCCAGCGTATCCCCGTGGCTGATTTCTCAGGCACCCCCACTTCGGGATCAATCCCGTTGACGGTCAATTTCACCGACCTCTCAACCGGCACTCCCACGTCGTGGCTCTGGAGTTTTGGTGACGGGAACACCTCGACCTCCCGGAATCCATCACATCAATACGCATTCCCGGGAGTGTTTACCGTAAATCTCACCGTCTCGAACAGTTATGGGACTGACACGATGGAGAAGGCCCAGTATATAACGACCGGTGAACACCCACATGCTGATTTCAATGTCACCAGTACTTCCCTCTATACCAATCAATATGTTGTATTCCACGATCTCTCAACCGGAGAACCGACTGAATATATATGGGATTTCGGAGACGGCTCTACAAGTACTTACATGGATCCCTGGCACTGGTATGCAGAGCCCGGGAATTTTACCGTCTCACTGACGGTCACAAATCCCTTTGGCAGTGATACTGAGTTAAAAACAGATTACCTCACTGTGACGCCTCATCCACCAGAAGCAGACTTTAATGCCTGGCCGATGGACGGATCATTCCCACTCACAGTGACGTTCCAACAATGGTCATATGGGGGGTATTACGAGAACCTCTCCTATGAATGGGACTTCGGGGACGGCAGCCCCAATTCAACGAGTCCGGACTATATGGTAGTGCATACCTACATGAATTCGGGGGTCTATACGGTAATCCTCACGGTATCGGCCGACGGTCTCTCTGACACCGTTGTCCGTGAGAATTTTATCGGGACACAGTCACCCCCACCGCCAGTGGCAGAATTCACCGCCTCCCCAAGAAGCGGCGATCTGCCCCTGACTGTCAGTTTCATAGATCAGACATCCGGTTCCCCCCTCATAACTTACGGGTGGGACTTCGGCGATGGCATGAGCTCAACCGAGAAGAACCCCGTGCATGCGTATGCCTCTGCGGGAACCTATAATGTCACTCTGACCGCAACGAATGGCGGGGGGAGCAGTGTCGAATCGAAAGACGGTTATATTATCGTTGGCGCAGTTGCTCCGCTGAATGCAGATTTCGCCTCCAATGTGACCAATGGGACTGTACCTCTTACAGTCCAGTTCCTGGATGCTTCGGAGGGCAACCCGAGTTCCTGGTCCTGGTATTTCGAATCCGGGTATTATTATGTGCTGGATGGAGAAGTGATGGACAGTGCCTATCCGTATTCCGGCGGCCAGGTATCATCCGAGAAGAACCCTGTAGTGACGTACAACTCCCCGGGGAACTACTCCGTGACTCTCACCGTAAGCAGGACCGGGGAGACTGATACGATTGAGAAAGTAGACTACATCCAGGTCAGTCCCCCTCCACCTGTCGCGGACTTCTATGCCTACCCAACCGAGGGGCCGGCTCCCCTGATGGTCGAATTTGACGCATATACCTCCTGGTGGTACTACAATGACGAGTGGATATGGGACTTTGGCGATGGTTCAGGGGTCACCGAAGATTATCCCTGGGTTGAGCATTTATACCAGAATCCAGGCCTCTACAACGTCACACTCACTGTGAACAGCCCATACGGGAGCGATACCACCACTAAAGTGCAGTTCATCAATGTAACCCAGGTACTCCCCCCTGAGCCGGCCTTTGTGGCGACCCCCCTCTCAGGGAACGCCCCGCTGGAGGTCAGCTTCACTGACACCTCTGCGGGAACAGTCACCTCCCGCTTGTGGGACTTTGGTGACGGGACCTCAGCATGGGCAAATGCAACCACTGGAGTCACCCACGTCTACTCGCTGCCGGAATCTTATTCTGTGAGCCTCACTGTAGGGAATGCCGGGGGGCAGGCAACTGAGGTGAAACCGGATTACATCACGGTCAACCCGTTCGGACCACCACCAGTCGCCTCTTTCTCTCTTTCCCCGAGTATCGGATCCGCTCCCCTGACAGTGTCCTTCACCGACCTGTCACGAGGTATGCCATCGAGGTGGGAGTGGAATTTCGGTGACGGTTCCGGCTCTTCGCTCCAGAACCCCGTCCATACCTACACTGCACCAGGTAAGTATTCCGCAACACTGACCGTGTATAACAGCGGCGGGAGCAATTCCTTATCCCGCACCGTCTGGGTCACCGCACCGAGATCTCCGATTGCGTTCTTCATAACCGATCGCACGATGGGATTCGCGCCTTTGACTGTGCACTTCACTGACAGGTCTGTTGGCAGTCCAATCAGCTGGGCATGGAACTTTGGTGACGGGTCCAGCTCATCTCAGAAGAACCCCACCCATACCTACACTGCTTCTGGAACCTACAGCGCTGTGCTGACTGTGCAGAACGCTGCGGGGAGCAGCACCACCTCCCGCCGGATATATGTCAGATAACTTTCAACCACCCTCACTTTTTCGAATGAAACGCACATGAGACTGTCAGGTCACTTGACCCCCTGATGAAAACCACGGATGCGGTTTTCATACCAACATCACTTCGTGATTTTCATAATTTATGCCGGGAATCTGAAACTGAGTCCATATAAAGTTAATATGAAAATGGCTGCGCCATTTTCATGAATGCATATGCGTGTGTATCGAAGAGAATCATATAGGTTTTTTTAAAGATCATTCATAGATACCTTCCAGATCCTTTATTCAAGTGAATCCTGCCACTCCCGGATGCATGACAAGCCACCTTTCCCGGATCGAATGTTAATACGATGTGAGGGTTCTGAAAAAATTAAAAAAACCTGCCAGATAATTGCTGGTCAGATTTTGATGAGATACGTATGCCCTCATCCCAAATGAACAAGAATGCAGCGCTCATTTCCAGGTGACAAGGATATTTCCATGCCTGATGAGAACCTGGGAATGAATCATCATCATGGTTCCGCAGTCGCTGTATCCGGTCCCCTCCTTAGTATCTCATACCCTGGGGGACTCTGACTGGGATGGGCGAATAGTTTTTAAAAAAGCGATCCCTTCCGCCCCCTGGCTTACCACCGCCTGAAATGCCCGGTCAAGGTCTTTTACGGAAAAATCATGGTAATAGGGGTAAATATAGCGTGACAGGGTAAATCCGACCACTTTGCCACCCTCGATAATACGTGAAAACCCCGTAAGTGGTGAGGTGAATGCCTTGGTCAGTTCGAAGATGAAATGAGGGTCCTTCTTCTCATAATACGCATTTAATGCATCTCTTTCAGGTCCGTCAGGAAGGGTGATCTGGAAAGCTACGATATAGTAGATCTTACCTTTCTGGTTCTCGAGAATGAGAGGAAAATCTCCGAACTTTACCCAGAAGCCCCGAAAATCCCCTTCATCAAACTCACTGAGTATTCCCACATCTATCTCCTGCAGATATTGCCGCAACTCCTCAAGTACCGCAGCATCCTCTTTCCTGGCAACAGGTCCCGGCATATGTGCTGATTTGCCCTCGCAATAATTGAGCCTTTTGCCGATCGGCTCTTTTCGACCGTCAAACCCCGTGGTTCAATGAATATATATAGGTCGCCTTTTCAATAACTCCATGGCGCCGGGGAGGTGCACGCACTTCAACCTGACGCCCGGGAGAGGCAGGCGGATTCTCTTTATTACGGAGGGTAACCGCAGACATGCAATTTCCCGATCCTAAAATACAGGAGGTGAAACCACATTGGAGTACCATCACCGGAATCTCATGCTGCAAGGCATCATACTCACATGCATGCTCATACTTCCTGCAGCAGGAGCGTCTCTGGTCTCAGACTGCCAGGGAGATGGTCCCTTCTGTGACCCACAGGAGGAATACGTCCGATCCCTGGACTATCTCTACTCCTCAAACACTATCCCGTCCATCCAGACAGGAGAAAGCTGGACCACATCGCAGGGTGTGTCGGACACTATCACATCCGCCCCCTTCCCACACCCATCCACGCAGGGAACGATCTCTGCCTGGGCGAACCAGAACACTCTGCAGGGCAACACGAACGGAGTGGTCACCAACATCGAGTACCACCAGAAGGTGACCGCCACCGGGCAGATAAAGAATTTCTTCTTCTCTGTCTCGTGTATACTATAAAGATGCATGCATTCCCTGGAATGGGAACTGCACCAATACTTTTTTCCTCTCTCATCTCACAATGAGTCGAACTATTGTCCCTTTTCCTGCAGGTTGCCCAACTCCTGCTGGTTCACCGGATAAAATCCCCAATACTCTTCTGATCGCTGTCAAGCGAATCCAGTGACGACAACCGCAGCCCTGCGAGCCGGACTTTCTTCCCGGAAAGGAGGGGCAATGCAAGTTCCCTTGCGGTCCTCTGTATTACGGGGAGATCCCTCGAACGGCAGGGGAGTGATCGTGCCCTGCTGACCGTTGTAAAATCGAAGAACCGGATCTTCACCGTTATCGTCCGGGCAGAGAGATCCAGTTCTTCCAAATCTTTGCACAGATCTCTTGACATGCCCCGGAGCGTATCCAGTATGAGTTCCGGATTGTCGTAATCCTGGTCAAATGTGATCTCCCTGCTCACAGACTTGCTGCCGGAATGCTCCCTGACCTGGGAGTCATCATTTCCTCGTGCAAGGTCCTGCAGAGGGACTGCCCATTTTCCGAGTATCTCCATGAGTTGCTGAATATCCGCCTTCGCGAGGTCCCCAATCGTGAAGATCCCTTTCTGCTGCAAAGCCTCTCCTGTCTTTTTCCCAATGCCCGGAATCCGGCCGGCCGGGAGGGGATATACCATCTCCTCGATTTTCTCTGGGGGGATGACTACCAGGCCGCCGGGCTTCCGCAGGTCAGATCCTATCTTTGCGATCGTTTTCCCGGGCCCTATCCCTATGGAACACGTGAGGTGCTCCCTGGAGAGAATATCGTCCTTTATCTGCCTGGCAGTCGCGGCTGCATGCGGGTAATCCGGGAGAGACGAGAGATCGAGGTACGCCTCGTCGATACTCACCTGCTGGAACCGGTCGGCATACTCCCGCAATATGGCCATTACTCGTTTTGAAGCCGAAGCATAGACCGGAAAACGCGGCGATAAGAAGATGGCATGCGGGCAGAGATGATACGCAATGGAGACAGGCATAGCGGAATGTACCCCATAGCTCCTCGCCTCGTAAGAGCAGGTACAGACAACCCCCCGTCCCCTTCCGTCTCTCGGATCGGCCCCTATCACCAACGGTTTTCCCGCCAGGTCAGGATGCTCCCGGACCTCCACGGATGCGTAAAAACTGTCCATATCAACATGGAGGATGATGCGGTGTTTCAGGGGACCAGGCGGCAGTTCCTGGTTCTCTGCCTGATTTTTTTGCATTGACAATGTAGTGAGTATAAAAGACGGGCAATCCTTCATTCTTTATCTTTATCCGGGGCGATCCGAACCTCAGAGAGGGCGTTCATCGCAGCCACCCTCTTCTCAAGGTTCTTCAATTCAGCCTTCAGTTTCATATTCTCCCTCATCAATTTATTCAGAGTCACTGCGAGGGCTGAATTCTCATTTCCCAGTATTTCTATGCGGTGCTCAAGTCTCTCCACGTATTGCTGAAGATCCTGTAGTTCAGGTTGGTCAGCCATGTTCCTTACAGCTCCTTGAGCGGAACTCATATAGTTTTGCATCGTTGTAGCAGAAAAACTCTATCCTCCCTCCTGATCACATATGTGCTCCGTGCCATACCTGCGGGACTTCACAACGAAGAACGCGACCACATTTCCTCCCATCTACAATCGTTTCCCTGTATATATCCTGTGATACACCGATTCCACCCAGAGAAATGCAGAACGACCAGGAATTTCTCTTTTCCTTCCAGCAGGTATATGTGATCCGGCTCATATCCTACCCTATATGGGAATGGGTGAAGGATTGCCCCTCTGCCATTCTACCGCTTCCCTGGAGCAGGCTTGTGTGAGTGAAAAATGAGTCTTTTATCACCGAGGCAACCCTTCCGTGCTCAACTGATGCTGGTAATATTCACACTCATCATCATCCTGGTGGGAGCGGGGATCATGATCAACTACACCATCATGGCCCATGATTACCATGAGAATGAACAGACGCTTCGGGCTATGACGGAAGCCTACATCTCTTCATCCTTCCACCGCATCGATACCGGCCTGAAGATGTATGACAACACCTACAATGACCGGATGCGGGAAGGGTTCTCGGTAGTGATGGCCGGATATAACCGCTCCGGGGGGGATCCCTCCCGCATGGACCTCGATGAGCTCTCCCGAACCACAGGAATGTCCATTTATCTCATTAACCATTCCGGGGTTATCGAATATTCTACTTCTCCACCTGACAGGGGACTTGATTTCTCTCTCATTTATCCTGATTTCTATGAATACCTGAAGAAAATCTGGTATACTCCGGAATTTTACCCTGACAGGGTGGTGACAGAATGGGTGAACGGTTCGCTGACTAAATTTGCGTATATGCCAACCTACGACGAGCGATACGTCATTGAACTGGGTTATCATTCAGACCGGATCACCGCAGAAAGGAAAGGCCTGAAGTATGGGGAAGTCAGGGAGGAAGCCCTTGACTTCAATCCCTACATCGAGGAGATACGCATCTGGCAGAAACAGAAACGTGTGGTGGGAAATTCCAGCTACCGGCCCGATGCCGAACAATCACAAATCCTGGATACCATTCTTGCAGAGCGGACCAGTCTTGAGTTTACCGACCCCGATGGAACAAGGGTGAGGAAGTGGCTCTTCGTAGATATGCTGGACCCGCTTTATGCTGCAGATATGAGCCTGATCGTGGAAATTATCTATAATGAGGCCAAGATACAGAAAGACCTGCAACAACTGGTATTTTACCACCTGCTTGTCGCGTGTGCAGTGCTCCTTGGAGGGGGAGCCCTCGCGTTTGCCCTGTCCCGCAGGCTCTCCCGTCCTATCCAGGGCATTGTGGATGATGTGAACAAGATCGCCCAGGGAGACCTTTCTCATCGCATCTCTCCACCCACCGCGGTCGAGTTCGAGAATATCGAGATGAGCATCAACGCCATGGTGCAGACGCTCAAAGGAACCATCAAACAGTTGCAGCAGAGTGAGGAAGCGCTGAGGAAGAGCGAGGAGCGGTACCGCTCCGTTGTGGAGAAGCAGACCGAGATGATCGCCCGGTTCCTCCCCGACGGGACCCATGTCTTCACCAATGAAGCCTATTGTGGGTATTTCGGGCTCTCCTGTGACCAGATCATCGGGACACAATTCAAACCGTTGATCCCCCGTGAAGATCAGGCCATGCTGTGCACTTATTTTGCAGAATTCTCCCCTGACCATCCGAATGGAACCATTGAACACAGGATCGTGCTTTCCGGTGGGGAGGTGCGCTGGCAACAATGGAACGACAGGGCCATCTTCGGACCATCCGGAGAGATAATTGAGTTCCAGTCGGTGGGAAGGGATATCACCGAGAAGAAGATGATGGAGAGGGCTCTCCAGGAGAGCGAGACGAATTACCGGACCCTGGTGGAGAGTGCAAACAGTATTATCCTTCGATTCACGCCGGATGGTACTATCACCTTCGCAAATCCCTATGCACTCTCTTTCTTCGGATTCGCCAGGGATGAACTCATCGGGAAGAACATGGTGGGAACAATTGTCCCTGAGATCGACAGTGGTGGTGAAAACCTGCGGGAAAAGATCCTTGATATCTCCATACATCCGGATCTCTACAGGATAAGCCAGAATGAGAACATCACCCGCGACAAGAGACGGGTATGGGTTTCCTGGACCAACAAGGTTCTCCTGGATGCCAGGGGCAGTATTTTTGAGGTGCTCTCGGTGGGCAACGACATCACCCGGCTGAAAGAGATGGATGAGGAACTCCAGCAGTTGAACGAGAGGCTCGAGCAGAAGGTAATCGAGCGCACCTCCGAACTGGAGAACGCCAACCGGGAACTGGAAGCCTTCAGCTACTCCGTCTCCCATGACCTGAGGGCCCCACTCCGGGCTATCGACGGTTTTTCTTACATGATCCTCTCCAATTATTCCCAGCAGATGCCCCAGGAGGGCATCCAGTACCTCGAGCGCATCCGGCACAACATCCAGTACATGGGAGCGCTTATTGATGCCATCCTCAACTTCTCCCGGATGTCCCGGCAACCGCTGGTCACACAGACCATCTATCCCGCCTCCATGACAAAGGAGATCCTCGATGAACTGCAACCCATGAAGGGAGGCCGAAAGGTTGAGATCCGCATCAACGACCTTCCCCCGCTCATGGGAGATCCCTCACTGGTCAGGCAGGTGTTCTCAAATCTCCTCTCCAACGCTCTGAAATTTACCAAGCAGAGGGAGGTCGCAATGATAGAAATCGGCAGCACCACGAGGAGAGGGCGCACGGTCTATTATATCCGAGATAACGGGATCGGATTTGACATGCAATACAGCGATAAAATATTCGGGGTCTTCCAGAGGCTCCATTCCACCCGGGAATACGAAGGGACAGGGATCGGACTGGCTATCGTGCAGCGGATTATCCAGCGGCATAATGGGGTCATATGGGTTGAATCCGAGTTGGACCGGGGTACAACGTTTTATTTCAGCTTCGACGCCTTCCCCGGGAAGTAACCGCTCACCCCATTTTTCTACCCTCTCACTTTCTTTTCACTTGTCGTATGTCAGAGACTGCAGAGGGCTTGCGATTTCATTTACGAAACCATAGCTGATGACCCCTCCTGTTGGAGACCGGGAACTACACAATGGCCCGGGATCTCTTCAGGATGTATTCGCTCGTCCTCGAATCATACTGTGAATCATCTGCACATCCTCTCAAGCGCGGGTACCACGAAGTATCACCAATACCCCATTTGTCAGAGATCGTAAGCCCCTATCCTGGTCCGGACTCTCATCCAGCAGGGTCTCATCATATCCCTGCGACAACATATCAAAAAGACCTCCCTGGCCCGGGGGTTCTTCTCCTTTCCCATCTCATCGCCGGATGCGATATTCTTGTAAGGAGAGACGCACATATGATACTCACATGAACCCGAGTCAGCAGACCAGTCTGCAGGTGCTTGACACCATTGACCTCCTTG